>SKQW01000121.1 GCA_007118805.1 Rhodobiaceae bacterium
ATGCCGAGGGCAGCGACCACCACGATCATGACGAGGGCGATCGCGGTCATGATCGCCGACTGGAGCGAGCCGAGTACCACGTCGATGAAGCGCGACATGTCGAGGGTGAAGCCGATCTCGATGGATTCCGGCCAATCGGCGGTGGCCTCTCCGACCACCTCGCGCACCGCCGCGTTGTTCTCGACGATATTGGTGCCAAGCCGCTTGACCACCTCGATGGCGATGGCCGGCTGCCCATTGAAGCGGCTGAACGAGGTGGCGTCCTTGAAGGTGCGGCGGATCTCGGCGACGTCGCCGAGTGTCACCACCGCATCGCCGGATACCTTGATCGGGATTGCATCGACGTCGCTGGCCGTCTGCAAAAGCCCTGGTACCTTGACGTTGAAGCGGCCCGCACCGGAATCGAGAAATCCGGCGGGAACCAGGCGATTGTGCCGAGTCACCGCCTGGATCAGCTCGTCCTGGGTGATGTTGTAGGCCTCCATGCGCGGGGCATCGATGATGACCTCGACGAGCTCCTCGCGATGGCCCGACAGATTGGCCTCGAGGACGGTGGGTATCGCCTCGATTTCATCCTTCAGCCGGCGGGCGCGCTGATAGAGGGTGCGTTCCGGCACGTTGCCCGACAGGGTGACGATGATGGTCGGGACCAGGCTGAAATTGGTTTCGAAGATCTGGGGCGCGTCCGCATCGGCCGGCAGCTCCGCCTGGGCCTGATCGACCTTGGCGCGGACATCGGCCAGCGCCGCGTCCTTGTCGAAACTGATGTCGAACTCCAAGATTATCCCCGCGTGCCCCTCGCTGGCGATGCCGTTGATCTCCTTGAGCCCGTCGAGGCCCCGCAGATGGGTCTCGAGCGGGCGCACGATGAGCTGCTCGGCGTCCTCCGGCGAAATGCCCTGCTGCGACACCGATACATAGAACACCGGAACGTCAATGTCGGGATTGGCCTCCTTCGGCACGGCCACATAGGACACCACGCCAGCAACCAGCATTGCCACCAGCAGGGTCAGGACGGTGCGGGGCCGCGACAGGATCGCGGCGAGCGCGTTCATCATGGCTCGGCGTCCGCGGTCTCGAGGGTCGCCTCGACCTTCTGCCCGTCCTCGACATAGTCCTGGCCGACGGTGATGATCGTGACCTCGTCGGGAAGCCCGGTCACCCACACGCTGTCGCGCTGGTCGGCGAGTATCTGAACGGACACGAAGCGGGCCCGGCTGTCCTCGTCGATCGTGCGCACCCCGATGCGGCCGTCATCGGCCAGGGTCAGGACGGCGGGCGAGAAGCGGTGGGCCACGGTGGCCTCGAGCGTCACCTCGAGCTCGGCGGTGACGCCGGCGCGCAGCGCGCCATTCGGGTTGGCCACCTCCAGCTCGACGCGGAAGGTGCGGGTCGCGGGATCGGCGGCCGAGGCGATGTAGGTGATGACGCCTTCGGCTTCCTCACCTGTGACGAGACGGGCGTGCGCGGTCATGCCGGCTTCGAGGCGGCCGACATCGCGCTCCGAAACCTGGACGACGACGAGCAGGGGATCGCGCGCGACGATCTCGGCGCACGGGTCCCCGACATTGAGCAGCGCCCCCTGCTCGGCCGCGCGCTCCTCCACCACGCCGTCGAAGGGCGCGATGATCCGCGTGCGGGCAAGGTCGAGGCGGGCCTCGGCGAGGGCGGCCTGGGCGGTGTCGAGGGCGGCGCGGGTGGCCCGAAGCTGGTTCTCGGCGGCATGGCCGCGCTCGCGCAGAGTGGTGGCCGCGTTGTGATCCTGCTCGGCCTGGGCGAACTGTGCCTCGGCGCGCAAGAGGTTGGCCTCGCGGCTGCCGGTCTCGATGCGACAGACGAGATCGCCGGCGGACACGGCGTCGCCCTTGGCAACCGCCAACTCCTCCACCAGTCCAGCGGTCTGGGCACGCAGGGTGACCCGCTGCTTGACCTCGGTGCGCCCGCGAACCGTCAGTGTGTTGGCCCGCTCCTGCGACGAGATGGTGCGCGCGCGAACCCGGAAGGGGCGATCCTCGACGAGCGTCGGATCGGCGCGGTCGACGACCCCTTCAGCATGCTGTTCGGCGCCCGGCGGCGGGGTGCCGCCGTCGCCCTGGCCACCGATGATGAGATCGCCGGAACCCATCCAGCCAGCGATTGCGACAAGGATCGCGAGTGCCCACAGATAGGACGTTCGCATGACATCACCCGATACTCGACTGTCCGATTTGCGGACCGGTCACTCTGCGGCTTCGGAAAGGCTCTCCCGGGCGATGGCCAGAAGGTCCTCGCGATGGTTTCTGAGGTGTTGCAGGCTGGCCTGATGGCAGTTTATGCCGTAATCGAGAATCCAGTTGGAGCCCGCGTGTTCGCAATTAGTGCGCGCCTCGCGCAGGCTATCGAGCCGCGTCTGAAGGCTCTCGATCTGCCGGTCGATCACCTCTTCCAGATGATGGCGCTGGACATACTCGGCACACATCGCCACCAGCAGGAACTCCGACTTGAAGCGATCCGGCTCGGGCGGCTGGGAGAGGGCGTCGATCAGCGCCTTCCGCCCGGCCGGCGTGATCTCATAGACCTTGCGGGCCGGCTTGCCGGGCTGCACCTCGTCGCGCCCGGTGACCAGCCCGTCTTCGGTGAGCCGGTTGAGGGCAGGGTAGATCGCGCCGTAGCTCGCATCCACGAAATAGCTGAAATTGCCCTCCGTGGAGAGCTTCCGGATTTCGTAGCCGGTCGCCTCGCGGAAATTGAGGATGGCCAGGCAGAGGGTTCGCACATTCATCGGGATTCACCGGAAAATCTGGCGGCGGATCGAACGATCCGCATCGCATGTAGAGTTCGTGCATATGCTCGTTCGTCATATGGCGAACGAGCATATATCCGGCAGACATATAATGGTCAATAAGGCAAGACCGCGGCAGAGGCGCTACGGAGCGCCGAAAAATGCGACCCGAAACATAATGGCTGCGACACCGAGCGCGATTACGAAAACGCCCAGCCCCACCGGCGAGCCCCAGCCATACCAGGCCATTGCCCGCTCAGAGGCGGCCTCGGCGTTGCGTTCGCGGTGTGTCGGGGCGGCGTCGTTCGACATGAGAATGGTCCTCCGTCACCTGGCGACCCGGACTGGATGCACCCATTGCGTTACGGTTTGTTTTCAGGCCCTGGGTAAGCAGAGCGAGGATACGTATATACGCTTACGTATATACGTCAACGGATAAGAGACGAAGAAACATGGCGAAGCGACAGCCGGACAGTCCGCTCGCACTTGCCGTTCTCGCCTTGCTGCGCGAACGTCCCATGCATCCCTACGAAATGGCGGCCACGCTCAAGGAGCGGCGCAAGGAAGCCAGCATCAAGTTGCGTTACGGGTCGCTCTATACCGTGATAAAGTCGTTGCAGGATCACGACTTCATCGTCGCACGCGAGCGTTTGCGGGACGGGCGCCGCCCCGAGCGCACGGTCTTCGAGCTGACCCCGGCGGGCGCAGCGCGGCTCGATGACTGGATGGCGGAGTTGCTTGCCAGGCCGGCAAAGGAGTATCCGCGTTTCGAGGCAGCCCTGTCGTTGATGCCAGTCCTGCCGCCGGAGCGGGTCGCCGAACTGCTTGATGCGCGGGCGCAAAGCCTGGGACATCGCATCGCCGAGGTCGAGGCGGACATGTCGAGCGGTGCGAAGGCGGGCGTTGCGGAATTGTTCCTGATCGAGGGGGCCTATGAAGCCGCCATGCTGCGCACCGAGCAACGCTTCGTCACCGAGCTTGCCGCGCGCATACGCCGGGGCGATATCAAAGGGCTCGACTTCTGGAAGGACTTCCACAAGGGCACTCGCCCGCAGCGGCCCTGAGGCATGTCACTTCGGCGGTTCGCCTCGAACTCCCGCTCACGCAAGCGCGATCAGTCGTGACGGGAAAATCATGCCGGTCCGCGTTATGACGCCGCAGGGGGACATCTCGATAAGACCCCTGTGCTTGCGTTATACCCCGTGCGGAGGGAAAGGAGAGGCAATTGGACGTAACGCTGTGGGCTGCCTTTGGCGCGGGGATGCTGTCCTTCGTCTCGCCCTGCGTGCTGCCGCTGGTTCCGCCCTATCTGTGCTACCTCGCGGGCGTCTCGATCGACGAGCTGACCGGCTCGGAGGGCGAGGGCGAAGCCCGTGCGCGGGTCTTCGCCGCAGCGCTCACCTTCGTCATGGGCTTCACCGTGGTCTTTGTCGCGCTCGGCGCCAGCGCCTCAATGATCGGCCAGCTCGTCCTGCAGCATGTCCATGTGCTCGGCTATATCGCCGGGGCCGTCATCATCGTCATGGGGCTGCACTTTCTCGGTGTCTTCCGGATCGGCCTGTTCAACCGTGAGGCGCGCTTCCATGTCGAGCGCAAGCCGGCCGGGCTGCTCGGCGCCTTCGTCATCGGCCTTGCCTTCGCCTTCGGCTGGACGCCCTGCATCGGGCCGGTGCTTGCCGCGATCCTGTTCGTGGCGGGCACCGAGGATACCGTGCTGCGTGGCGCGAGCCTTCTTGCCACCTATTCGCTCGGCATGGGGATCCCGTTTCTGGTGGCGGCCCTGTTCGCCGGCCCGTTCATGCGCTTCATGAAGCGCTTCCGCCAACACATGGGCGCGGTGGAGAAGACCATGGGGGTGCTGCTGGTGGGCACCGGCGTGTTGTTCCTGACCGGTTACATGGCCACCATGGCGTTCTGGTTGCTCGAGACCTTCCCAGCCCTCGGGCGCATCGGGTAGGGTCCCGAATCCCTCACATTCGCGATGGCCGCCGCAGGCGTTGATCGGTTATCCGGTCGATCAGTGCTGCGCCGATGCGGCCGGCTCGCCGGTGGAACCGGCGTCCGCGTCGTGATCGAGCTGCCCGCCCCGCCGCGCGGCGGCGCGCCAGGAGATGGCTCCGTCTCGGATGGGTTTGAATTGTCACGCATGGCAAAGCCTCCTTCGACTGGCATGGGCATGATCGCCCGCACCATCCAATCTGGGCGGCGTCCGTTTCCGGGGCTTCTCCCGAATGCAAAGTTTAGTAAAGCACGTGGGACACGAGTGCATCGCGGCTCACCTGCGTTCAGGGGCCTGAGAAGACGAAGACCGTACTCGGACCTTAGGAGAAGATCGATGGGCCTCAGAGCCCTGCCCATTGCGGGCGCGGGGGGTCTATCCCGGCGGATGACCTGGGGGCGCCCGGAACCTGCCCCCGGCGCCGAGACGTTGACGCGGCGCGGTCAAGTCGCTACATCCCGAGGCGCGCAGCACATGCGATGCTTGGCGATAGGGAGCAGCGAGAGTCTCCGGCCGAGCAGTCCGAGGCCAGCGGACTGAATTGCAGGTCCAGCCTTTCTAGCGGTCTTGGGGGATAGTTTAACGGTAGAACAGCGGACTCTGACTCCGTTAGTCCAGGTTCGAATCCTGGTCCCCCAGCCAAGCTGAATTGCTTCCAAAGCCCCTCATCCCCTTGAAAAAACTATCTTTGCCGGGCCTTTCGGGCGGCTTGCAGGCTACTGGCCGGACGTCCGCCACGGGGCCCTTTTCGCTTGAGTCTGTGCTATGGCCTTGGTAGCCAGTTGGTAGCAAGATTTGTGGACAGGGAATTTACTGGCATGGGCTCAAAGGTCGTGAGGCTCGGGCCCGCCGTTATAGACGAGGCCATCGCGCTCGCCGAGGCGGGAGTAGATCGCCCATGGATCCGCGTGGATCACGGCGAGAATGGCTTGCAGGTGCGGGTCGAGAGAAGGCGCGCGCGCTGGATACTCCGCTACAAGGGGCGCACCATTACTCTCGGTCGGTTGGGGCCCGAGAATGGGGGCATCAGGTCGGTCAAGCTAGCCCGGGCCATTGCCTCGGACGCCCGCGACCGCGTCGACGCAGGGATGGCTGTTGACCAGGCCTGGGTCGCGGCGCGGCGCAGCGGCCTGTCGGCCGAGGAAGCTGACGCGGCATCGTCGAACCGAACCGCCCGGGAGGAGGGAAAGTGGACATGGGAAGACCTTGTTGAGCGTTACGCTGACTGGCTCGGCACGACGCGCATGGAGGGCAGCCGGGTAAAGCCTGGCAAGCCCGAGTCGGCCAAGGACGCGCGGCGCTACCTCGCCTTTCCCGCCCTTGAGAGGCGGGCGAGGGGCAAGCTCCTCTCGGAGGTTACGCTCGCTGACGTCGAGGCGGCGCGGGACGAGGCTGCGGCCGCCGGGCGCAAGCGACCGCCCGAGAAGATTGTCACCTATGTCCGCGCCGCCCTGACCTGGGCGCGGCGCTCGCACCGCACGCCGTCCGGCCTCGAGAAGGTGGCCCCCTGGTGGCTTGAGCTGCACGCCGAGCGCAAGGCGACCGAGGAGGACGTTGCCGCGGTTGAGGGCAGGAGCCCTTCCCGTCCGCTCACCCCAACCGACGTTGCGCGGGTCCTCTATGCCGCCGAGATGAACCGTGACAGAGGCGAGGGCTCCGGCGTGCCGATGCGCGACGTCACGCTTTCCCTTCTGTGGTTCCTTGGTCTGACTGGGCAGCGCAGCCGCGCCGCGACGCGGCTGCGCGTCGCCAACGTCGAGGACAGGACGGACACGGACGGCTGGTGGGAGGTCTACTGGCCCGGCGCCGACATGAAGGGTGGCCGCCACTTCGTTTTGCCGCTTCCGCCCGAGGTGTACGAAAGGACCGTGGCCCGAGCACTGTCGGCGATCGACCGACGCGAGGACAGCCGTTGGGTCTTCCCCGGAAGGCGGCGCATGAAAGAGGACAAGCCCGTCGTTAACACCACGCTCAACGGCGTAATCTACCGCCTGCGCGGACGCTACCGCGGCGCGGATCTTCCTGACCTTCTGGAGGGAGTGCCCGAGTTCACGCCGCACAAGCTGCGTGCCGCCATGGCGTCCTTCCTGTCGGATTCCGGGTTCCCGGGATCCACGGCCTCAGCGATTCTTGACCACTCGGCTGGAGCCGAGCCAGCCGAGCGCGAGGCGGCGGTCACGCGGGCCTACTACAACATGTCTCACCGTGTTCTGGCCAAGCTCGCGGGGCTAGCCGCGTGGTCAGAGGCGGTGAACTCCGCATACGAGGCGATGGTCGAGGCGACGCGGCAGGAGCGCCGCAGGCGCGGCATGAGCGCCGAGAGCCAGGTGCGGCGCGTCGGGTTCGACCCGACGTCGTGGCGGCCCACGGATCCCGACGCGCCCCCGCCGGACGACCCCGACTGGCGCGACGAGGCCGACTCGGCCACCGACGCCGAGAAAGAAGCCGAGTTCGAAGCCTGGTTGGAGCTGCAGCGCGTGGAAGAGGAGCAGGCCCGGCGCACGGAAGAGGCCAGCCGCATGGCGAGCCTTGCGGACCTGGCACGGCCCGCCGACGACTGATCTGTTGCCAGAAACGGATCTTCGGACAGGCTATCGAGGTCTTGGTTGAAGGTCGGTTTCATCCGGGCGTGGTAGGTCAGTACGCGGCAGCTCTATCGCATCGTCGTCGAGGCAGCCCAGGCCGCCGACATTACCAAGCGGGTCGGGCCGCACACGCTGCGTCACAGCTTCGCCACCCACCTGCTGGAGGACGGCACCGACATCCGGATCATCCAGGTCCTGCTCGGGTACGCCAAGCTGAACAGCACGGCTCTCTATGCCAAGGTCGCCACCCGGACGGTGCGCACGGTCACGAGCCCGCTCGACAAGCTCGGCCTGTTCAAGGTGGAGGAGATCTCCGACGGCTGAGCCGTGCGCGCCTCGATCGAGGTCGCCGACATCTTCCGTGCTGCCGGGCCCGCCTACCGGGCCGCCCATACAGGTCATCTGAGCCTTGCCCAACTCAAGGTAATGTCGGCGATCGAGAACTGCCGCACCGCCGCCCTTGGCGGTCACGTCGAGGCCTGCGAGGACTGCGGCCAGAGACGGATCGCCTACAACTCCTGCCGCAACCGGCACTGCCCAAAGTGCCAGGGCGCGGCGGCGCAGACATGGCTTGCCGAGCGCGAGGCCGACCTCCTGTGGGTCGGATACTTCCACGTCGTGTTCACGTTGCCCGCCGAGGTTGCCGACATCGCCTTCTAGAACAAGGCGCTCGTCTACGATCTGCTGTTCAAGGCGGCATCGGAGACGATGCTGACCATCGCGGCTGACCCCAGGCACCTCGGAGCGCGCATCGGCATCACCGCCGTGCTCCACACATGGGGCTCGGCGATGACGCACCATCCGCATGTCCACATGATCGTGCCGGGTGGTGGCATCGCGCTGGACGGGAGCTGCTGGATATCGTCGCGGCCGGCCTTCCTGCTTCCAGTGCGCGCGCTGGGCAAGCTGTTCCGCCGATTGTTCCTCACCCGGACCGAGAGACCGTCCCATGACCCGGCACAGCATGGTCGAGCATTCCACCGCAGGCATACAGCCGCCGGCAGCG
>SKQW01000230.1 GCA_007118805.1 Rhodobiaceae bacterium
CCGCTCCTGTATCGCGGCTATCCGCGGGCCATCTGCACCTCGATCAATCACGTCGTCTGCCACGGCATCCCCAATGACAAGCCGCTGCGCGAAGGCGATATCCTGAATGTCGACGTCACGCTGATCCTCGACGGCTGGCACGGCGATTCGAGCCGCATGTATCCGGTCGGCGAGGTCTCGCGGCGCGCCGACCGGCTTATCGACGTCACCCATGAGGCCATGATGCGCGGCATCGCGGCAATCCGTCCCGGGGCGACCACCGGCGACATCGGTGCCGCAATCCAGAGCTTCGCCGAGGCTGAGCGCACCAGTGTCGTACGCGACTTCTGCGGCCACGGCCTGGGGCGCGTGTTCCACGACACGCCGAATATCCTGCACTATGGCCGACCGGGGGAAGGCATCGAGCTGAAGGAGGGCATGTTCTTTACCGTCGAGCCGATGATCAATCTCGGCCGGCCGCATGTGAAGGTTCTGGGCGATGGCTGGACGGCTGTGACCCGCGACCGTTCCCTGTCGGCCCAGTTCGAGCACACTGTCGGGGTCACGCCAGAGGGCGCCGAACTTTTCACACTGTCGCCCGCCGGCTACCACAAGCCGCCCTATCGCGACTGACCGCAGAGGCTTTTCCGTGGGGGGCGTCAAGTCGGGACCGGGCGAATTTCGGGAGGGCCACCGCGAGCGCCTGCGGACCCGGTTCCTGACCGGCGGGCCCGATGCCCTGCCCGATTACGAGCTGCTCGAACTCATCCTGTTCGCCGCCCGGCCGCGCATCGATACCAAGCCGCTTGCCAAGCGGCTCCTGGCTCGGTTCGGGTCCTTTGCCGACGTGGTCGCCGCGCCGCCCGCGCTCTTGCGTGAGGAACCGGAGGTGGGCGACGCTGTCATCACGCAGCTCAAGCTCGTCAAGGCGGGCGCCGAGCGCATTGCCCGCGGCGCGATCGCCGGTCGTCCGGTCCTGTCGTCCTGGTCGGCGGTCATCGAATACTGTCGCACCACGATGGCGTTCGCCGACAAGGAGAGCTTCCGCATCCTGTTTCTCGACAAGCGAAACCAGTTGATCGCCGACGAGATCCAGCAGAGCGGCACCGTCGACCACACCCCGGTCTATCCGCGCGAGGTGGTCAAGCGCGCCCTTGAACTGGCGGCCACCGCGGTGATTCTCGTCCATAACCATCCCAGCGGCGATCCCACGCCATCGCGGGCCGACATCGACATGACCCAAACGTTGATCGGCGCCGCCGAGCCGCTGGGGATTGCGGTTCACGATCACATCATTGTCGGCCGCAACGGCCATGCCAGCCTGCGCGGGCTGGGCTGCCTCTGATCGGCGGGGGTGCGCGCGTCCACGCAAAAAATAGGGCCTCTCGCCCTGGGCGCGGGGTTTGCCAATCGCCGTCTTGCACTGCAATACTGCCGACCAGGAACAACGGCAGAGGCGTGATGGAGAGCGGCAACTTCGACGAGATGCTCAGCGCTGCCGACGGCTGCAGGTCCCCCTACCGGGTGCTTGCCGAATGGCTTGAGGCGGCGCCGGCCGAACTGATCGAGCAGCGCCGTCGCGAGGCCGAGCTGCTGTTTCGACGCATCGGCATCACCTTCGCGGTCTATGGCGAGGAAAGCGCCGAGGAGCGCATCATTCCCTTCGACATCGTGCCGCGCGTTCTCGACCGCGAGGAATGGGACCGGCTGTCCCGCGGCCTCAAGCAGCGGGTCGCCGCGATCAACAGCTTCCTGCGCGACATTTACGGGGCGCAGGAGATATTGCGGGCCGAGATCATCCCGTCCGATCTCATCTTTGCCAACCCCGCATTCCGGCCGGAAATGATGGGCCGGCGCACGCCGGGCGACATCTTCGTTCCGATCGCCGGGGTCGACGTGGTCCGCGTCGATCCGGACACGTTCTACGTGCTCGAAGACAATGTCCGCACCCCGTCCGGGGTCTCCTACATGCTGGAGAACCGGGAGGTGATGATGCTGCTCTTCCCCGACCTGTTCTCGCGCCACAAGGTGGCGCCGGTGGAGACCTATCCCGAGGAGCTTCTGGCCACCCTGCAGTCCATCGCGCCACGGACGGCGCCGACCGAGCCGACCATCGCGCTGCTCACGCCCGGCCCGTTCAACAGCGCCTATTACGAGCACTCCTTCCTCGCCGACAAGCTGGGGATCGATCTGGTCGAGGGCCGCGACCTGCTGGTCCGCGACAATATCTGCTACATGCGCACCACCGAGGGCCTGCAGCGCGTCGATGTGATCTATCGCCGAGTCGATGACGACTTCCTCGATCCCCTCACCTTCCGCCCCGAATCGGTGCTCGGCGTGCCGGGGCTGATGTCGGCCTTCGAAAGCGGCAACCTGACCGTCGCCAATGCGGTGGGCACGGGGATCGCCGATGACAAGGCGATCTACAGCTACATGCCCCAGATCGTGAAGTTCTATCTCGGGGAAGAGCCGATCCTGTCCAACGTGCCGACCTGGCGCTGCCGCGAGCCCGATGCGCTCGCCTATGTGCTCGACCATCTCGACGAGCTCGTGGTCAAGGAGGTGCACGGCTCGGGTGGCTACGGGATGCTGGTGGGCCCGGCCTCGGACGCTGCCACGCGCCAGTCCTTCGCCGATAAGCTGCGCGCCGATCCGGACAACTTCATCGCCCAGCCGACGCTCGCCCTGTCGACCTGCCCGACCTGGACCAGCGCCGGCCTCGCCCCCCGCCACGTCGACCTGCGCCCCTTCGTGCTCAGCGGCGCGGACCGGACCCGCATCGTGCCCGGCGGGCTGACCCGCGTGGCGTTGCGCGAGGGCTCGCTGGTGGTCAATTCGAGCCAGGGCGGCGGCACCAAGGACACTTGGGTGCTGGATGATTGAGCGCAGCATCACACCCATAGGGACCCGCCCATGCTGAGCCGCGCCGCCGACAACCTGTTCTGGATGGCCCGCTATGTCGAGCGCGCCGAATCCCTGGCGCGCATCCTGCACGCCGCCTCGCGCATGGCGGCGATTCCGAATATCGGCTCCAGCCCGGCCAACGAATGGCACTCGGCCCTTGCGGCGGCGGCCCGCGCCGACGCCTATTTCGAGCTGCACGAGGCGGTCACCGCCGAGCAGGTCTTCCAGTTCCTCGCCTTCTCCGAGGCCAATCCGGCCTCGATCCGCAACTGCCTGCGGGCGGCTCGCACCAATGCCCGGGCCATGCGCACGGCCCTCACGATCGAGACCTGGGAAGCGATCAACGGGGCCTGGCTCGACTTCGATCACCTGTGGGGCGGCGCGGTCCCATTGTCCGAGCTCAACCGATTCATCGCCTGGGTCAAGGAGGTCTCGCTGCGCGTCGACGGCTCGGCCTATCGCTCGATGCTGCGCCATGAGGCCTACTGGTTCTCGCGCCTCGGCGTCTATATCGAGCGCGCCGAGACCACCGCGCGCATCCTCGACGTCAAGTATCACGTGCTCCTGCCCGAGCATGAGCCGGTCGGCGGCGGGCTGGACTATTTCCAGTGGTCGGCAATCCTGCGGGCGGTCTCGGCCCTGACCGCCTATCACTGGGTCTACCGCGACTCGATCAAGCCCTGGCTGGTCGCCGACCTGCTGATCCTGCGCGAGGAGATGCCGCGATCGCTGGCCAGCTGCTATGCGAATATCTCAATGTATCTCGACGAGCTGGCGAGCGACCATGGCCGCCAGGGCGAAAGCCAGCGCGCCGCGCGCCGGCTGCTGGCGCAGCTTCGCAACTCCGACATGAAGGAGATCTTCCAGGGCGGCCTGCACGAATTCCTGACGGACTTCATCGCCGCCAACAACCGCACCGCCAACGCGGTGACGGAGCAGTATCTGGTGTAACGAGCCGATGATCGAAACAGCTTTCGGCGTCGGCCTGGAGGGGCAAAGGCGGGATGCGAATCCACGTCCAGCATGAGACTGTCTATCGCTACGAGACTCCGGCGCGCTACATCGTCCAGAAGCTGCGCCTGACGCCGCGTAGCCATGACGGCCAGCACGTGCGCCGCTGGCGCATCGAGGTTACCGAGGACTGCCGCCTGTCGGAGACCACCGATGCGTTCGGCAACCGGGTCCATACATTCACCCTCGCCGGGCCGGTCGAGGAGGTCGCCATCCGGGTGTTCGGCGACGTTGTCACCGAGGACACCGCCGGCGTCGTGCGCGGCGCGCGGGAGCGGCTGCCGCTCGGCCTCTATTTGCGCTCGACGCCGCTGACCGCGCCCGATGACGCCCTGAAGGTCTTTGCCGAGCGCTACGCCGCCGCCGCCGCGGGCGACCGCCTGGCGGTCCTCCATGAGCTGTTGACCGACCTTCACCAGCGCGTGCGCTTCGACGTCACGCGCACCGATTCGGGCACCACGGCGGCCGACGCGTTCCGCCTCGGCCACGGCGTGTGCCAGGACTTCGCGCATATCTTCATCGCCACGGCGCGGCTGCTTGGCGTGCCGGCACGCTATATTGGCGGCTATCTCGTGGAGGGCGACGGGACAGCGACCCACGAGGCCGGGCACGCCTGGGCCGAGGCCTATGTGGACGACCTTGGCTGGGTCGGGTTCGATGCCGCCAACGGCGTGTCGACCACCGATGGCTTTGTCCGGGTGGCGGTCGGGCTCGACTATCTCGGCGCCGCGCCGATCCGCGGCACCCAGAGCGGCGGACGGGGCGAAACGCTGGATGTCAGCGTGCGGGTCCACGACGTTGCCGCGCAACAGTGACGCTGGCGCGCGCGGGCTATGCCGTTTATACCGTCCTTCCCCATTCAATCAGCCCGTGACTCTCATGACCTATTGCGTCGGCATCCTGCTGCGAGAAGGTTTGGTGATGATCGCCGATACGCGCACCAATGCCGGGCTCGACAACATCGCCACCTACCGCAAGCTCAACGTTTTCGAAAAGCCCGGTGACCGGGTGGTGGCGCTTGGCACGGCGGGCAATCTCGGGGCCAGCCAGGCGGTGCTGAGCCTCGTCACCGACGGCCTGGAGCACCCCGATACCGGCGAGCTCGAGACGATCTGGAGCGTGGGCAGCATGTTCGCCGCCGCCCAGTTCGTCGGTCGCGCGGTGCGCGAGGTCTATCGCGTCGACGGTCCCGCCCTTGAGCGCAAGGCGGGCGGCTTCGAGGTCTCGATCCTGTTGGGCGGCCAGATCGGCGGCGGTCAGCTCCGGCTTTTCATGGTCTATTCGGCCGGCAACTTCATCGAGGCGACCGCCGATACGCCCTATCTTCAGATCGGCGAGCACAAATATGGCAAGCCGATCCTTGACCGTGCCATCGATGAGGATACCGAGCTCTACGATGCGCTCAAGCTGGGCCTCATCTCGATGGATTCGACCATGCGATCGAATTTGAGCGTGGGCCTGCCCATCGACCTCCTAGTCTATCGCCGGGGCGCGCTGGCCAGCGAGCTGAATCATCGGGTCGAGGACTCCGACCCCTATTTCGGCGACCTCAGGCACCGCTGGTCGGAAGCCCTGAGCGCCGCACATCGGGCCATCCCGCGGCCGCCCTATGTCGCCGCGCCCGGCCCTCTCCAGGCCTCAGAACAGTAGATAGATCAGGATTATAACGGGGATCGGCACCCCGATGAGCCAAAGCAGAATCCCTTTCATCGCATCGCCTTTCGTTGTCACCTGAGGACCCAAGCAACGCTCAACGAAACCCAGTGTTCCACGGGCGCGCGGTTTGGCGAGGCGCACCGGCAACCGTGAGTCGAATCAGGCAACTCGGCGTGTCCGAAGGAACTGAGGGGTTAGCCGTGTCAATCTCTCGCGTTAATCGATGAGCCGGCACGCGCCGGGCAAGCAATAATATGTCGCCCCGGTGACCTTGTTCACGACAAATGCTGAATGGTTGCCCGCTCCGGTCGTGCGCACTTCGAACAATCCGCCGATCAGAAGCGCGCTAAGCAGGAGCACGATGGAAAACCAAAACTTGAAGGCAGGCGTCATTGCGCTCATTCCAGTAGGGATTGTGCCTCATAGGCCCCTTGGCTGCGCGGATCGTCGGCGTCCAGCATCTGAATAATCATGGCGCGCTCATTCCTGACCCGCATGATTGGCTGGGGGCCGGTCGAAGACCCGTAGATGTTCCCGTATCTGGGGGTGAAAGTGCCAGAAACGCTTGACTGGCCCGGCAGCACGCCAATCACCTGAGAGTCAAAGCGGCTGTCGAAATCTACCACCGTGAAATGGGTGAACCCGCTGGCCAGCGTTTCCTGCGCCGCAAGCGTGAGTGCCATGTCGGTAGCGCCCTGACCGCCATAGACGGGCGCGGCTGAAACATCGATGCGAGCCATGTTGCCGCCAAGGCGGACGGCTGACTGATCTGCACACCCGGCGAGCGTTGCCCTGGCCAGCAGCAGAACGAGAAGTGATTTCATGACTGCCTCCCGCGCCCCCTTGCGACTTTCGCGAGCGGAAGTCGGGCAGGTCAAGCGCAAGGGTTGCCGAAGCGATCGGCGCTAGGGTGGCATTTCTATTCTGCGGCCAGTGCGGCGTCGCTGGCACTCGCTGTCGAGCCGGCGCTTAGGCGGACGCCTGCGGAGCGCTGTCGGGAGGCCGGGCTGTTGCCGAGGCGTTGATCGCGCCACCCGACACCATGACCTTCATCATTCTGGCCCGTCGCGGTCCGCTGCGGCGATGGCGTTGTATCACGATCTGATCCACAATAGAGCACACGAGAGAAAACTTACACGCCAAGGGCGGCATTCACTTCCCTTCCTATACGCCCCACCGAAGACACTCCTATAGCTTGTCCCTGTTGATCTGCCACTACTAATGGTTCACGATCTCAGCATCCATTCCGTGCCATAGGGGGAAAGCATGGAAAAGCCGGACTTCCTGGATCGTGGTGAGCCAGCCCGACTGATCCCCGTTGCCGCCGACACAAACCGTGAATCAAAGGCGGCTTCGGTGTTCCTGGCCAGTCTGGTGGCCGTCCCGCAATTCGCCAAAGAGGTCCTTGGCACGATCGGTCAGCGGGTCGGAACCCGCTCATCCTTGCGGGCCTTCACCGAGGTCAGCTTTCAGGCCAAGGAGAAAGACAATTCCCGGCCCGATGGGCTCATAGTGCTTGAAAGCGGCCGAGGACGCACCTGGAATGCACTGATTGAGGTCAAGATAGGCAATTCCGACCTCACAACCGAGCAAGTCGAAAGCTACCTTCACCTTGCGAAGAAGAATAACATTCAGGCTCTTATAACAATTTCCAACAAATTCGTGGCCCTTCCGAGCCATTCGCCTGTTAAGGTGTCAAAAACCTTAATAAAGAACGTCGATCTTTTCCATTTTTCTTGGAGCTATATATTTACGCTAGCGCATCTTATTATAAATGAAAACCAATTTGACAACCAAGAACAAAAATACCTACTGTCGGAATTCTACCGTTATTTGCACCATGATTCGTCCGGATTGAAGCGTTTTGACAGGATGAATCCTGAATGGAAAGAGCTTGTTGGGAAGGTCACGGCAAAAGCGACTCTAAATAAGGCCTCAGATGAGGTGGCCAACACTGTAGCGGCTTGGCACCAAGAAGTGCGCGATATCTGCCTGCTCATGACCGAAGAGGTAAACCGAACCGTACGGTTGAAGCTTAGCCGCACACATGCAAACGATCCTAACCAGCGTTTAAAAGATGATAGCAACCACCTTGCGCAGCATTGTGAGCTACACTGCACGCTAGAAGTGCCAGATGCAGCGGCGCCTCTTGAGATCAGGGCGAATTTGCGCGAACGCAGTATATGCGTTTCGATGGCGCTGGCCGCACCAAAGGATAAAAAGCGAACCCAAAGCCGAATAAACTGGCTACTGAGGCAACTTTCCAAAACAGACCCTGCGGAGATGTATGTTAGATGCCACTGGCCGGGGCGCACTCCCCCAACACAAGCCAGACTCGAGGAAGCCCGAGCCGATCCTGAACAATTGATACCCAAGAACGGGAATGCCCCGCCCGTATCGTTCGAAGTGCTTTTGATCAGAGATATCGCAGGTAAGTTTAGCGGCACGAAAACTTTTATTGAAAATCTGGAAGTGGCCGTTCCTTACTTCTATGCACAGGTTGGAGAGCACGTCAGGGCATACGTACCACCACCACCAAGACTGCAGGGCCAGCGGCAAGCCAAGGCTGACGACGATGATATTGTGGAGGAAGGCGGACTTCCCATTGCTGCACAAGGGGAAACAACGGGCAGTCAGGGGTAGCGCTCATCCCACAGTCGCGCCAAGCGAGGTTGCTGCGTAAGCGGTGGCGGAAGCACATTGGCTGCGCGGCTTGACCGTGAGCGGCGCGCCGCCCGAGCGCCAGCGGTCACAGGTTTGCAAACGAGTTTGCAGCTTTTGTTGCCAAGCGTTGGTTGCG
>SKQW01000365.1 GCA_007118805.1 Rhodobiaceae bacterium
GCACCATCGAGGATACCTGGCGCCACATCGGCCTTCTTGTCTCGACGATCCAACCAACCGAATGCAGCAACTATCTCGCAAATGCAGGATACGCTTCCGTCAAAACCTGAACCGCTCTAGTGGTTCGACTCCGACATTTGCATCCCATTGCCGCACCCGCTAGGGCAAATGTCGGAATCGAACCAATAGCAAGATATTGTATTCTAGTGGAATTTAGAATTTGACATTTGATCGAGCGCGCGCCGCGGACCGGGTATCAAATGTCAAATCCATTCCACTAAATTCCCAACGTATCCAGTGTTCTTGTCGAAGCCGAGATTCGTTTGGAGACTGCTGCAAACGGTGACGAATTTCGGTTTCGGGACACTACCGCGGATTCCGTTCAGATTGAGGCGTCTCCGCTTCCCGCTCGTCCCCGCGCAGGCGGGGACCCAGTACTGGATGCCCGCCTGCGCGGGCATGGGCGGGGAGTGGAGGCGTTCAACATGATCGCGAGCCGCTCTAGCTACCGCCACCGGTCAGAGTGCGTTTGACGGCATCGCGCCAGCCGGCGAGCCGCGTCGCGCGGGTTGTCTCGTCCATCGCTGGCTCGAAGCGCCGGTCGCGCTGCCAATTGGCGGCAAAGCCCGCCTCGTCGGGCCACACGCCACTCTGCCGGCCGGCAAGCCAGGCCGCGCCGAGCGCCGTCGTCTCCAGCATTGTCGGCCGGTCGACCGGCGCGCTCATCAGATCGGCCAGGCGCTGCATGGTCCAGTCGCTCGCCACCATGCCGCCATCGACCCGCAGCACGCTCCCCGCGGTCGGCGCCCAGTCGCCCCGCATCGCCTCCAACAGGTCGACGGTCTGGTAGCACACGCTCTCCAGCGCCGCTCGGGCGAGTTCGGCGCGACCGGTCGAGCGGGTCAGCCCGAACAGGGCGCCGCGCGCCTCGGCATCCCACCATGGCGCCCCGAGGCCGGTGAAGGCCGGAACGAGATAGACCGCTTCCCCATCGGCCGCGGCTTCGGCAAGCGCGTCGGACTGGTCGGCGCGCGCGATGATCTCGAGCCCATCGCGCAGCCATTGCACCGCGGCGCCGGCGACGAAGATGGAGCCTTCAAGCGCGTAGGTGGTGCGCCCGCCAAGGCGGTAGGCGATGGTCGTCAGCAGCCGGTTCCGCGATTCCACGCGTTCCTGCCCGGTATTGAGGACGGCGAAGCATCCGGTGCCGTAAGTCGACTTGATCATGCCTGGAGAAAAGCAGGCCTGCCCCACGGTGGCCGCCTGTTGGTCGCCGGCAACGCCGCGAATAGGGATCGGCACGCCGAACAGGCCGGGCTCGGTTTCGCCAAACTGGTCGGCGCTGTCGCGCACCTCGGGCAGCAGGGAACGCGGCACCCCGAACAACCGCAACAACTCGTCGTCCCAGTCGTTCTCGGCAATATTGTAGAGCAGGGTGCGAGAGGCGTTGGTCGCATCGGTCAGATGATGGCGCCCCCCGGTGAGCCGCCAGACGAGATAGGTGTCGACGGTGCCGAAGGCGAGTTTGCCGGCCTCGGCCGCACCGCGGGCG
Organism: Rhodobiaceae bacterium; assembly: GCA_007118805.1. Lineage (GTDB taxonomy): Bacteria > Pseudomonadota > Alphaproteobacteria > Rhizobiales > Tepidamorphaceae > SKQW01. Next base: position 1,553 of record SKQW01000365.1, read on the forward strand.
CCGGCGACCTCATCGAGCATCCAGGCGATCTTGGTCGCCGAGAAATAGGGGTCGAGCAGCAGCCCCGAGCGATGCCTGACCTCGTCTTCAGCACCCTCCTTCTTGAGTCGCGTGCACATCTCGGCGGTGCGCCGGTCCTGCCAAACGATGGCCCGAGAGATCGGCTTGCCGGTCTGCCGATCCCAGATCAGGGTGGTTTCGCGCTGATTGCTGATGCCGATGGCGGCAATGTCGGAGCTCGCTAGCCCGGCATCGGTCAGGGCGAGCCGCACAGTCTCCAGACAGGACCGCCAGATATCCTCCGGCTCGTGCTCCACCCAGCCGGCGCCTGGAAAATACTGTGGGAACTCGAGCTGTCCGAGCCCCCGGATGCGATAGGCGCCATCGAAGACGATGGCCCGCGTCGATGTCGTCCCCTGATCGATCGCGAGCACATAATCGGTCATGGGCGGCGGCTCCTGGGATAGCGGTCATGCCCAAGGCGTCGGGCGGCCGGCATGGCTTGGGACAATAGATCCTACTGCGGCAACGGCTCAAGCGCATTCGCCGCGACGCGCCCGGCAACCGGTGCATCCGCCTCAGCCCGCGCCGGCCTCGCCGAGCTTGCGCTGCACGCGCCGGTCGAAGCGGGCGACATTGACGACGAGCCTAGTGTGCTCGCCCTCGCCGATCAGCTCCTTGTCGTCATGGGCCTCGACCCGGAAACTGATCTTGTTTCCGTCGACCGCCGTGACGCGGGCCGAGGCCCGAACCGTCATGCCGACCGGCGTGGCCGCCACATGGCTGATCTGCAACTGCGTGCCGAGGCTCTGATGGCCCTCGGGCAACAGATGCTCCATGGCGGCCAGCGCGGCGGCTTCCATCAGGTTGATCATGACCGGCGTAGCAAGGACGGATATGAGCCCGCTGCCGATTCGCGGCGCCGTGTGGGCCGCCTCCACGATCAGATCGGCCTCGCCCTTCAAACCGGATGCAATCGCCGCCGTTTCCGCCACCGTGCGCTCCCCCTTGCTGCGCCAGAGCCCGCATTTCAGCGGCCAAGAGGCAAGGCCGCCTGCTGAGCCCTGATAGCACGACTGGAGGGAAAACACAGGGTGCGCGCGCTGCTAGGGCGGGAAGGTCGCACCCCTTGACGCCCCTTACCAGAAGCGGCGCCGCATGAGGCCGGCCGGAGTGAAAAGTGCTGTGGTGTGATCTTACCGCCGCTGCCGGTCCAGACCCGTGAGCCGCTGCACGACCGGCGCCTCGTCGTCCTCAGCCTGCGGTTCCTCGTCCACGGCAGTCGCCGGCATGGGCGGTTGCGCGCCGGCTCCGGGAAGAGTCAGCGGCCCCAATTCCTCGCAGCGCGGTGCGCACACGAAGGTGCTTCGCGACGCGCCGGCCTGCACGACGACATGCTGCGGCAGGTCGGACTTCACGTGCAGTTCGAGATCCACGAACCGCTGTCCCGCCTCGTCGATCGCGATCAGATTGGTGATTCCTGCCGCCCGCCCGGTCAGGATCAGGGTGCGCTCGTCGCCGACGGTCACATCCGCAATCTCAGGATTGCCCACAATGATGGTCGCGGGCGTCCGTTCCAGCGGCAACACCTCCGCGATGTTGACGGTCAGGCCGACGCTGTCGCGCGGCGAGGCCTGCACCGCGTCACCTGGGATTAGGGCAAGCACAAGCGCACCGAGCGCACCGAGCGACAAGGTGCGCCCTAGGGAATGCCCGATACGCCCCCGCTCGCGGCGCAACCCGCTCTTTCGCAGAACATTGAACAGGCCTGTCATGACGTGCACTCCTTCTTTACTCACCCAGCCGTATTCCCGGCCGCCGAGGATCGCCGCCAGGCGGCCTCAGGCGGCCCGATTGCCCTCTGGCACGCCGCCCTCCGGTTGCGACGGGGCGGCCCCCGCCGGGGCGCGGCTGCGGGGCGGCGCCTCGCCGAGCAGCGAACCGATACGCTCATCAGCGGCAGCGGCCGCCGTTGCAACAGCGCTGAAGGCCTCATCGATGCGATCGCCGCGAAGCGCCACCTCTTCCAACAGCCGGCACCGCTTCGACAGTTCGGCAAAGCCGAGCATGGACGCCAGCGAGACCAGCGCGTGCGCCTTGCGCCCAAGCGTGTCCTTGGCGAATCGATCATCACCTGCGGCGGACAGCCCGCCGAGCTGGTCCCGCAACTGGCGCAGCCCGTCCCGGGTCCATGCCTCGCCCATCAGCGCGTGCAATTCCTCCAGCGCCGCATCCACCGAATCGGCCTCGTCAGCGGCCGCCCCGGAGCCGGCGCCGGCGGGCGCGACGGCCAGCCAGCGCTCGACCTCACCCAACAGCCGGTTGCGGGTGAACGGCTTGCCCAGATGCCCGTTCATCCCGGCCGCCCTGCAGCTGTGCAGGTCCCGGGGCAGGACATTCGCGGTCATGGCGATCACAGGCACTTCGCAGGCGGGCCGGGGGAGTTGCCGGATTCGGCGCGTTGCCTCGAGGCCGTCCATATCGGCCATCTGGACATCCATCAAGACGAGGTCGTATCGCTCTCGCCCCATGGCCGCCACGGCGGCTGCGCCGCTGTTCACCGCGTCCGCCTTGTGGCCTGCGGCGGCGAGCATGGCGACGGCCAGCTCCCGGTTCTGGTCCAGATCCTCCACCACGAGCAGTCGTCCCCGTCGGCCCGCCGCCGTCAAATCCGCCTGCGACGGATCGGGCTCACCGAGGCTCCCCACTCCGAGTGGCACCTGGAACCAGAAGGTCGAGCCGCGCCCCGCCTCGCTGTCGCACCCGATCTCGCCGCCCATCAGGTCGACCAGCCGCTTGGAGATCGCCAGCCCGAGTCCGGTTCCGCCGGCTGTCCTGGGGCAGCCCGGATTGATCTGGGAAAAGCGCTTGAACAGGGCGTCCCATTTGTCCCTGGGAATGCCGATCCCGGTATCGCGGACGGCAAAGCGCAGCGTCGCCGCCCCGTCGCTCGCCTCGACCAGCTCGACGTCCAATGCGATCTCGCCCTGGTCGGTGAACTTGACGGCGTTGTTCATCAGATTGAGCAGGATCTGCCGCAGGCGGGCTTTGTCTCCGACGACGCCGTCCCGCACCTGCGGATCGACATGCACCCGGATCGTCAGCCCCTTCCGGTTCGCCGATGACGACACGATCGAAACCACCTGGTTGGCCAGGGTGCGGACCGAGAAGGGACGGGCCTCCAGCCGCACCTCACCCGCCTCGATCGCCGACAAGTCAAGGGCGTCGTTGACGATGGTGCGCAACGCGTTGCCGGCGATCTGCATTTGCTCGACATACTGGCGCTGCCGAGCCGACAGGTCTTGAGTCATCAGCAGTTCGGCATAGCCGAGTATGCCGGTCAGCGGCGTACGGATTTCATGGCTGATGGCGGCCACGAACTCGGTCTTGGCCTTGCTGGCCTCTTCCGCGCGGTCCTGGGCGCGCTCGGCCCGGTGCGTCGCCAGGCGCAGCCGGTGCTCGGCGCGCCGCCGGCGTTCGAGATAGGCGAGCCCGAGAAGCGAGGCGCCGAGGACGATGATCAGGATGGCCCCGATCAGCGCTATCACGATCATCTCGGCGCGGGACGCCGGCTGCCCGTCATGGAGGAGTTGCAGTGCCGCAAGCCCGGCGAGCAGGCCGACCGTTCCCAACACCGCCAAGGCGATCTTGACGATGGCCCGCCGGCTATGGACCGGCCGCAGCCCCCCGGCCTCTTCGGTGATTAACATTGCCTTACCCTGTTTCGGGCGCACGCACCCGCACCCATACTTGACATAAATGTACGTTTTTGTCTTAAAGGAAAAGGCCATCGTCAAACATTGCTGACTCGTTGCCCCGGGGCAGGCCAGTTCGCTGGGCCGGGTCGGGCAAGCCGGCCTATCCGGCGAGAGTCCGCGTCCGAAGCCATGCATCGCGATGTCGCCCTGGTCCGCTGGGTTGGCGAGCAAAACCCGGATTGGAAACGTCATGCTTCGAGTTCCGGCCATCCTGGTCGCCATGGCGACGGGGGGCGTTGTCGCCTGGATGACCCTGACCGCCCACGAGGACACCTCCGCAGTGACGATGGTGGCCGAACCCCCGCCGATGCATGATGTCCTTGTCGCTTCGGCCGATATCGCGGGCGGCGCTGCGCTCGACGCGGGGGCGCTGGTGTGGCGCCCCTGGCCGGCGGAGGCCGTCCATTCGGCCTACATCACCCGCCAGGCGCGGCCGGACGCCGATACGGCCTTCGAAGGCGCCGTGGTGAGCCGCGCCGTCGCCTCGGGCGAGCCCTTCCGCGAGGACGTTCTGGCTGAGCCCGGCGTCGCGTCGATCGAGCAACCGCGCCCGCCGGACACCCGCGAGATCCGGGTCTTTCGCGCCGGGCGCGGCGAAGTCGTGCCAATCCGATAACCGTGTCAGTTTCATTCCACCAGACGTTGCCACGGCGCCGCGCGGCGAATGGCCCCGCCGCCCTCGTCGCGACGCGGATCGAGCCGCGCCTCCACCATCTCGGCCAGGCGCGCCGCGCTGATCCCGAAATAGGCCAGCGCATCGGGCGTTGAGCGCCGGACATAGTCGGCGGCTAGCGCGATCAGCTCGTGCCGGGCCTCGAGGCTCGCCGCCCGGGCCTTGTCGCCGAGCCGGTTGATCGCCCAGGCCACGGCGACATCCATCGCCGATTGCAGCGCCTCGCGGTTCTTGGCGTCGATCTCGACGCCGGTGAACCGCTCGAACCTGTAGACCAGCCAACCGGCGACAGCGGCGACGACGGGCATAAGCGCGGCCTCGATGTAGGGCTTGAGCATGTCGAACCACGGCCCGAGCGGCACGGTGGCATCGGACGCATGGGCGATGGCGGGCAGAATTAGAGCGAGCGCAAGCGCGCCCGCCGCATAAGCGATGCGGAGAAGCATGGTCGGTCCTTTCAAGGATGGTCAGTCAGATGGCGCTGGCGAGCCCGTCACTGATTGCTCAGATGCGCGTGCGCGCTCTTGGCCGCGAGATCGACCTTGTTCCGGTCGCCCGGCATGTCGGCCTCGACGCGGTCGAGCATGTCGCGGATGTCGGAGATGAGGGCGGCGAGGGCGTCGCCTGCGTCCCGAGACGGCCCGACCCGGAGCACATCGCCCGGATGGATCGTCTGCCCATCCTTCAGCCCGTTCCACGCCATCAGGTTCTGAACCGTGACGCCGTGCTCGGCCGCAATGCGCCACAGGGTGTCGCCGCGCTCGACGACATGCTCGGCGTCCTCGCCGACGTCGGGCGTCCTCGGCAGCGCGTCGGGATCGCCCGGCTTCGGATCGACAGTCTCGCCCTTCTCGACCGAAGCCCACCATGCCGGCACGTCGAAGCCAGGGCATTGGGTGGCGGCAAGGTCGCGGTGCCCCACCACCTTCGCGTGCGGCTGCTTATCCAGCAGCTCGCCAATGACCCGGATCAGGGCCGCGATCTGTTCCGGCGTGCGGGTATCGTGCCCGTTCCTGGTGTCGCCGGGGATCTGCCCGCCTTCGTAGCAGACATGCCACTTGCCCGAGTTCTGCCCACCAACCCCGGCACCGACCATGTCGAGCGGCCGGCCCTGTTCGACCGTCCCGTCCGCTCGGATATAAAGGTGGTAGCCGATCATGCGGAAACCGCGCTGGCGGTGCCACCGGTCGATCGTGGCCGCATCCACGCGCTGATCGGTGCGGGTCCAGCTGTAGTGGACGACGACGTGGGAAATGCGCGACATGCTCATGCCGGCAACCTCCATGGCTTGTGATGGAATCAGAAGAGCCCGCCTCGGTGGGCGGGCAAGCTTGGCTACAGCGGGCGGCTGTGGTTAGGGTGCTGCTTTCAGCAGACCGGGAGCGCCACGACGATGAGCAGATCCTCGCAACGCCGGTTGGTTCTCGCCGCCGGGATGCAGCGATCCGGGAGCACCTGGCTATACAACGCTGCGCGCCTCATTCTATCGCGCCAGGAACCGCAGGTTTACGGGTGCTGGGTTGATGACTTCGACCCCGCCAGAAGCGACATCACGCCAGTGACCATCGTAAAGATCCACTCCATCGATCTGGGATGGGCGGAACGGGCCGACGTGATCTTAACCTGCCACCGCGACCTGCGCGACGTGGCGGCATCGATGAGGGATATGGGATGGGCCGACGACGACAACGCGGTGAAGCGCGTCACGAACGCTCGAACCTGCCACGAGTTCTGGTCGAAGCGCGCAGATGCCGACCTTGCCTACTCGCTTATTCGCGAGCGTCCGACAGACGCGATAGTTTCCATCGCGGAGACATTGGAGACGCGGGTGAGCGCCGACCAGGCACGGCAGATCGCCGAAGCAATTGATGCCTTGTCGGCCAGGGAGCCCGAAAGCCGCTACGACTCTGTGACGCTGCTACATCGCCAGCATCGACGGCATGGGGCTCGGGATCGCTGGAAGGACTCGCTTGATCCCGAGCTTGCCCAGCGCATTGCCGACGAGAACATCTCTTGGATGATCAAGCGAGGCTATCTGGCCGCGGCAGACTGATGGCTTCGTTCAGAGTGCGGCGGGGTGGATCCACTCCCGGCGGCCCCGACTGTCGCTGTCACTTGTCCCTCCCCCGCGAGTCGATCCAGCCGTAGAGGACCAGCGACACCTGCTGCACCCCCGATGTTGGGGTGGTCCTATACTTGATGCGACCGGACGTGTCGGTCACGAGGATGCTGTTGAACGTGGTGTCGCGAAGCGGCATGTCGCCGGAAGTGAACTGGCCGGCGCCC
>SKQW01000206.1 GCA_007118805.1 Rhodobiaceae bacterium
ACGCATTACGAATGCGTTGCTCTACCAGCTGAGCTACACCGGCCACACCCCTTCATTAGTCGTCGGGCGCCATGTTTTCAAGCGCCCGGCGACAGGCGCGGGCGGGCGGGCCGACATACATCGTCTCGCCCGCCTGCGGGCGCTGGCTTCAATGCGACATCAGGACAGGCAGGGTCATGCTTTCCAGGATCGAGCGCGTCATGCCGCCGAGGATGATCTGGCGCAAGCGCGGGCGGGCGAAACCGCCCATCACCAGCAGGTCGGCGCCGAAATCCGCCGCGTGCGAGAGCGCCGCATTGCCCAGATCGATGTTCTCGTAAGACAGCCGCTTGGCCGTCACGTTGAGCCCATGGCGGGCCAGATGAAGGGCGAGATCGGCGCCGGGCTCGCCGGCCCTCGACGCCGCCGTGTCGTCACCGATGACCAGGACCTCGGCCTGCGCGGCACGATGCAGAATGGGCAGCGCGTCGTGGACGGCGCGGGTCGCCTCGCGCCCACCATCCCAGGCAATTATGACGCGTTCGAAGCGCGCTTCATCATAGCCGGTGTAGGGCACGATCAGCGTCGGGCGCCCACTCTCGAACAGGGCTGCCTCGATTAGATCGCCACGAATCGGCATCTCGTCGGCGGGATCGCTCTGGCCAACGACGAGCAGATCGGCAACCCGCCCATGCGAGGCAAGTTGCTGCGGCGCCATGCCGTGCGAGGCCTGAACGATGCGCGTCTCATATCCAATCCCGACGGTTCGTGCACTCTGATCGAAGGCATCGGACGCCTTGCGGGCGCTCGCTGCGCTCTCGCGCTGTTGCTGAAGGCGAATATCGGAGGGCAGCTCTGCCATCACCATCGGCGGCACATAGGCTTCAAGATCGAACACAAGCCCGGTGAGTTGCGCCTCGAACATGGCGGCAAGCGAAATCGCATAACTGCGCCGGCGTTCGCTTCCCGCGCTCGCCGGTTCGGCGTCGAGATGGACCAGAATGTCGCGGTAGTTCATTTGTAGCTCCCGTTATTTGTCGCCTTCGCGCCTGGTTGCACCACTGCTGGCGGCCGAAAGTCTGGCGGCCCATCCTTCCATCCGCCTTGACCTGCCGCAATCTCGCCCCGGTCGGCAAGCCTTCACGCGCTGGCGGCCCGTGATCGGCCCTTGCCGGCGCGTTCGGCGGCGGCGACCTCGCGCTTGACCGCCATGAAGCTGTCCGGGCTTACCGACATCGAGTCGATGCCGCATTCCACGAGAAAGCGGGCGAAATCGGGATGGTCGCTCGGCGCCTGACCGCACAACCCGATCTTGGCGCCCGCCGCCTGCGCCTCCCGGATCACGCTTTCGATCATCCACTTCACGGCCGCGTCGCGCTCGTCGAAGAGCTCCGACAGCGCCTCCGAATCCCGGTCGACCCCCAGCACCAGCTGGGTCAGGTCGTTGGACCCGATGGAGAAGCCGTCGAAACGCTCGGCGAATGCCCTGGCGAGAATGACGTTCGAGGGGATTTCGCACATCACATAGACCTCGAGACCGTTCTCGCCGCGCTTCAGGCCATTCTCGGCCATCACCTCCAGCACCCGGTCGGCCTCGGCGACCGAGCGGCAGAACGGGATCATCACCACGACGTTCGAAAAGCCCATCTCCTCGCGCAGCCGCTTTATGGCCCGGCATTCCAGCGCGAAGCCTTCCCGGTAGCGCGGCGAGTAATATCGCGACGCGCCCCGGAACCCGATCATGGGATTTTCCTCGTTGGGCTCGAATCCCGCCCCACCGATCAGGTTGGCGTATTCATTGGTCTTGAAGTCGCTCATGCGCACGATCACGGGATTGGGGTAGCGGGCCGCAGCAATGCGTCCCAGCCCCAGCGCCAGCCGGTCGACGAAATACGCCGTCTTGTCGTCGAAGCCCGCCGTCAGCTCGGCAATCACCTGCTTGGCGGCCTGGTCCTTCAGGTCGTCGAAGCGCACCAGCGCCATCGGATGGATTCGGATGTGATTGCCGATCACGAACTCCATGCGCGCCAAGCCAACGCCATCGGCCGGCAATCGCCACCAGCGAAAGGCGGCGGCCGGATTCGCCATGTTGAGCATCACCTTGGTCTCGGTGTCGGGAATATCGCCATAGTCGATTTCCCTCTTCTCGATCTCGGCAAGCCCCTCATAGACGAAGCCCTCGTCGCCTTCGGCGCAGGAGACGGTCACCTCCTGCTCGTCGTGGAGCACGCGGGTCGCCTCGCCCGTCCCCACCACCGCCGGCAGGCCGAGCTCACGGCTGACGATGGCGGCGTGGGAGGTTCGCCCGCCATGGTCGGTTATGATCGCCGCGGCCCGCTTCATGATCGGCACCCAGTCGGGATCGGTGGAGCCGGTCACAAGGACCGCTCCGTCGACGAAGCGTTCGATATCGCGCGCCTCCTCGATGACGCAGACAGGACCGGCGACCACCGCCTCGCCGATGCTCAGGCCGGTCAGCAGGACCTCGCCCTTCGACTTGATTGAGTAAGATGTCGCCGGACCGGCCTCGCGGGCGGCCTTCACCGTCTCCGGCCGCGCCTGCACGATATAGAGCTCGCCGGTCTCCCCATCGCGCGCCCATTCGATGTCCATCGGCATCGCGTAATGGTCTTCGATTGTCACCGCCCAGCGCGCCAGGGTCACTACCGCCGCATCGTCGAGCACGAATTGCTCCCGCTCCGCCTTCGAGGTCGGCACGTTGCGCGTCGGCGCTTCGCGATCGCGCGTATAGATCATCTTCTTGGCCTTATCGCCAAGCTTGCGCCCAACAATCGGCACAACGTCCGCCTGGTCGAGCAGCGGCTTGAACACCTGGAACTCGTCGGGATTGACCGTACCCTGCACGACATTCTCGCCGAGCCCCCAGGCGCCATTGATCAGCACCACCTTGTCGAAGCCGGTTTCGGTGTCGATCGAGAACATCACGCCGGAGGCGCCGACGTCCGAGCGCACCATCTGCTGCACGCCAACCGAAAGGGCCACCCGGTCGTGCTCGAAGCCCTTGGCCTCGCGATAGCTGATGGCGCGGTCGGTAAACAGTGAGGCCAGGCAGCGCCGGCAGGCCTCCAGCAGGGCGGGCTCGCCGCGGATATTGAGGAAGCTCTCCTGCTGGCCGGCGAAGCTCGCGTCCGGCAGGTCCTCGGCGGTTGCGCTGGAGCGCACCGCCACGTCTGGATCCTGCTTGCCGGACCGGCGGCCGAGCTCGCGATAGGCTGCGATGATCTCGCCCGCGATGTCGTCGGGCCATTCGCCGGAACGGAAGGCGCGGCGAATCGCGTCGCCCGCCTCGGCCAAAGTGGCCTTCCGCGCCTGCAGGGCGGCAAGCTCGCGGTCCATCACCGGCTTGAGGTCGTTGGCCTCGACGAACCGCCAATAGGCGTCGGCGGTGGTGGCAAAGCCGGGCGGGACGGACACTCCGCGCGCGCCGAGATGCTGGACCATTTCGCCGAGGGAGGAATTCTTGCCGCCCACCCTGGCAACGTCGCCCCGGGCCAGCTCATCGAACCAGATCACTGCCGCTTCGCTCATTGTCATCCCCTATGGGTCGGGTCCGTCTCAAGACGGTGTGATCGCCACCTTGAGGACGCCATCGCGCTGATTGGCAAATAACTCGTAGGCCGCCTCGATGTCATCCAGCGTGAAGCGGTGGGTGACCATCGGCTCAAGGTCGATGCGCCCGCCCGCAATAGTGTTCATGAGCCGGCGCATGCGTTCCTTCCCGCCCGGGCACAGTGAGGTGACGATCCGGTTGTCGCCGAGCCCGGCATGGAACGCGTCGAGCGGTATAATGAGGTCGCTGGCATAGACGCCGAGGCTGGAGAGGGTTCCACCCGGCTTGAGGACCCGCAGGCAACTTTCGAAGGTCGACTGCAGGCCAAGCGACTCGATCGCCACGTCGACGCCGCGTCCCTCGGTCACTTTCATGATCTCATCGACCGGATCGTGGGCATTGAAGTCGATGACGATGTCCGCCCCCATCCGTTTGGCCATGGCGAGCCGCTCTGGTACGGTATCAACGCCGATGATCGTGGTGGCGCCGCGCATCTTCGCGCCCGCCGTAGCGCAGAGCCCGATCGGGCCTTGCGCGAAGACGGCCACGGTGTCGCCGATCTTGATATTGGCGGCCTCCGCTCCGGCAAAGCCCGTCGACATGATGTCGGGGCACATCAGAACCTGCTCGTCGGTCAACCCATCGGGCACGGGGGCGAGATTGGCCATGGCGTCGGGAACAAGCACATATTCGGCCTGGGTGCCGTCAATCGTGTTGCCGAAGCGCCAGCCGCCCATCGGCTTGAGGCCATGCGCGGCACTCTGCCCGTCCTGAGCGTGCAGCCCATCGAGGCAGCCATAGGAGTATCCGCTCGGGCAGATCGCGCCGGCGATCACGCGCTCGCCTTCGCTATAGCCCTCCACATTGCGGCCCAGCTTCTCGATAACGCCGACAGGCTCATGGCCGATCGTCAGGCCCGGACGGACCGGATACTCGCCCTTGAGGATATGGACGTCGGTGCCGCAGATCGTGGTCGTGGTAATCCGGATCAGCGCATCGTTGGGCCCGACCTCGGGCAGGGGCTTCTCATCGAGGATGATGCGGCCCGGCTCAACAAAGATCGCCGCCTTCATCTTGGTGGTCATGGCATGCTCCGCAATGGATGGGCACCAGGGGTGGTCGGGCCGCCTCCCCTCAAACCGCGAGCACGTCGCCCAGGCGCGCCTCGATCTCGGCTGGCTTGGCCTTTGTGAGGTCGGCGTCTATTTCGCTGGTTACCTTTTCAGCAAGCGCGCGCGGCATCGCGCGGCGCAACTCGCCCAACGCCCGCGGCGCAGCGATGACGATGAGCCGGTCGAAGGCGTGCTCATGCTCGGCAAGCCAGGCGACCACATCGTGCAGGAACGCGCGCTCGGCTTCGTCATGAGGGTCCGAAGTCGGTTCCATGGCATGCCGGCCCTGGCCGCCGCGGTCGAAGGTGCGGCCGGGGCGGTCGGAAACCATGTCGCGGGAGCGCATCCGGGAGCCGACAAAGGCGCGATCCGATAATTCGCGCACGCCTTTGCCCACCCCCTCATTGAGCAGGACGCGCGCACGCGCGCCATCGGCAACCAGGATCCACGTGACGATCTTGCGAACCATGTCTGGCCTCCACCTCGCTTCTTGCGGCCGTGTCTGGGCAACTCGCGCAGGCCGCTTGCGGTTTCACACCGCCGCGAGGATTGCGTGCAGGGCTCGACCTCTGCCTTGATGTGGATCAGTTTGCGCGGACAGCGTCCGCGATAGGCGGGGCAGTGCGGCCTGGCATGGGATCGGATGACAGATGGACGGTACCTTCCGCTTGGCGAGCTTCAATATCGAAAGCCTTGACGATGCACCCGGCGCCGCCGTGAGCCTCGATGAGCGAATCGCCATGCTTCAGCCCCAGCTCGGGCGCATCGATGCCGACATCGTCTGCCTTCAGGAGGTCAATGCCCAGCGCGCCGGCACGCGCGGCCCGCGCCGGCTCCACGCGCTCGACCGGCTCCTGGCCGGCACGGCCTATGCCGGCTTCGAGCGCGCCATTTCGCTGGGGCTGAAGGGCAAGGGATTGGCCGACCGGCACAATCTGGTGATCCTGAGCCGCTGGCCGGTGCGGCGCTGGCGGAGCCTGCGCCACGCGCTGGTGCCCCCGCCCTTGATCCGCCCGGTCACCGCCGCGCCAAAGTCCGACGAACCGCAACCGGTAGAATGGGACCGCCCGGTACTCCATGCCGAACTATCATTGCCCGGCGGCGGCCGGCTGCACATCATCAATCTCCACCTGCGCGCGCCGCTGGCAAGTCCCATCGCCGGGCAGCGCCAAGCCCCCCTCGTCTGGAAGAGCGCGGCAGGCTGGGCCGAGGGCTTCTTCCTGTCCAACGTCAAGCGCGCCGGTCAGGCGCTGGAGGCGCGGCTCATCGTCGACCAGCTTCTCGATGACAACCCGGACGCCCTGATCGCGGTGTGCGGCGACTTCAACTGCCGGGAGCACGAGACGCCGGTGCGGATTGTCCGCGGCGCGGTGGAGGATACCGGCAGCGGGGCCCAAGCCAGCCGCGAACTGACCGCCCTGGCCCGCGGCATTCCGCCCGATCAGCGTTATTCGGTCATCCATGCCGGCGAGCGCACCCTCTACGACCATGTGCTGGCCTCGCGCAGCCTGTTCGCCGGATTCCGGAAACTCGAGATTCACAACGAGGCGCTCGCCGATGAAGGCGCCGTCGGCCCGGACGCCCCGTTCTCCTTCCACGCCCCCCTCGTCGCAGAATTTAACCTCGAGCGACTATGAATCTGATCGGCGCGGCCCGTAGCTCTTGAACCGCTCCTTGACCCGCGCGATCTCGTCATCGGGCAGGACGACCGGTCCGCCGATCGCCAGCGACAGATAATACTGCTTGGCCAGCGTCTCGAGTTCGACGGCCAGCCACATCGCCCGCGAAAGGTTGGGGCCTGTGGCGATCATGCCGTGATTGGCAAGCAGGCAGCAATGGCGCCCCTCGAGCGCCGCCAGCGCATTCGCCGACAGTTCCTCGGTGCCGAAGGTGGCGTAGTCGGCGCAGCGCACCGTCGGGCCGCCCGCCGCGGCGATCATGTAGTGGCAGGCCGGAATCTCGCGGCGGCACATCGACAGCGTCGTCGCATGGGTCGAATGGGTATGCACCACCGCGCCGACATCGGGCCGTGCTTTGAGGATGTCGAGGTGAATGCGCCATTCGCTGGACGGCGCGAACGGCCCGGCCCATTCGCCGGGCTCGCCGTCGAGCAGCATGACGGCCAGATGGTCGCCTTCCATTTCATCATAGGCGATGCCGGAAGGCGTTATCAGCATGCGGTCGCCGCAGCGCGCACTGATATTGCCCGACGTGCCCTGATTGAGGCCCGACACATTCATCCACCGGCACTTGGCGACGATGTCGCCGCGTAGCGCCTGTTCGGACGTGTCCATCGCGTGCCTTACTGGCCGCGTAGCAGGGCCGCTGCGATGTCCCACAGCTCCTCGGTGGTGCCGCCCTGCGGGCAGGTCCGCCTAGCCTGCCGATACCAATAGTCGGCATTGGCCATGTCACCTTCCAGGCGGTGCAGATGCGCATGCACCCAGGCTGCGTCCTCGCCCGGATCGTCCTGGACGATCCTGTGGGCCTTGTCCCAGTCGTCGCGACCGGCGTACCACAGCGCCTCAAGCGCCGGCGACAGGCCGGCTGGCGGCGCATCGGCAGCTAGTGATTTGCGAAAGTCGCGCAGATCCATGGCCCTCACATAGCGGTCGATCGGGATCGACGCAACGCCCCGTAGTGGGGTGCGAACAACATAGCAGCCATCTGAAAAACGCCGGTCACAAGGGCGATCATTCCGGCAGCGCTGACGCTGGATGGAAACCCCAGAAGCGGCGGGCCGAAGGCGGCAAGCCAGTAGCCGAGAATGCCGCTGGTCACCGCCACCCCTGCGCTTATCCAGAGCTGGGCGCGCAGCGAGTCGGTCAGCATGCGTGCAGTGGCCGCCGGGCACACGAACATCGCGATGACCAGTATCGAGCCGACCGCGTCAAACGCCGCGACGGCGGCGACCGCCGTCATGACCACCAGCGCAAAGCCGATCCCGCGCGAGGAGATGCCGAGGCTGTCCGCCAGCCCCGGATCGAAGCTGGTCAGCTTGAGCTCCTTGTAGAAGGCGAGAACGAACAGGATCACGATGGCGGTGACGGCGGCGAGACGATGCACCGACGCCGGCAATACTGCCAGCGTGGCGGGATCGAACAGGTCGCGCCACCCGGTGGCGTCGAGCCAGACAGCGCTTTCCAGGCTGCCGTAGAGGGCATGCTCGACGTCGAGATGAACGCCCCGCGCCCCAGTCTGTTCGAGCATCAGCACGCCGAGCGCGAACATTGTGGTGAAGACGAGCCCCATCGCCGCCTGCGTCTCCACCTTGCCGAGCCGCCGCACGAGCTCGATCAGACCAACCGAGATGACGGCCGCCAGACCCGCGCCGCCCAGCATTGCCCAGCTCGACACGGCGCCGGCCAAGAGGAACCCGCCGACGATCCCCGGCAGCACGACGTGGCTGATGGTATCGCCCATCAAGCTCTGGCCGCGCAGCAGAAGAAAGTTGCCGATCAGGCCGCAGGCGAGCGCGGCAAGCACGCCGAGCAGGATCGAGGGGAAGTCGAACTGGAGGAAGGTGGTCATGCGCGGCCGTCCTCAACCGGTGCCGGCCCGAGACCGCGCTCGAGCTCGGCCACGAGG
>SKQW01000005.1 GCA_007118805.1 Rhodobiaceae bacterium
GAACTCGCGCTGAACCTCCTGTTCATCCCGTGTTCATGTTGGACGGCCAGTGCGGCGGGGCCGAGACTCAACCGCTGAGGTTGTAAGCCGCGACGGTCGCCATGGTGACGAGCTCGGAATCGGTCGCCCCCATCGGCGCGATCTGCGCCGGTCGGTCGAGGCCGACGACAAGCGGACCGATCACGGTCGAGCCGCCAAGCTCCTGCAGCATCTTGGTTGAGATCGACGCTGAGTGAATTGCCGGCATGACCAGCACATTGGCCGGCCCCGAAAGTCGGCAGAACGGATAGGCGGCCATCAGCTCACGGTCGAGCGCCACGTCGGCCGCCATTTCGCCGTCGTACTCGAAGTCGACGTGGCGTGAGTCGAGGATTCTGACCGCTTCACGCACCTTTTCGGACCGCTCTCCCAGAGGATGACCGAATGTCGAGTAGGCCAGGAGGGCGACCCGCGGTTCGTGGCCGAGACGGCGCGCCGTGCCTGCGGCCTCGATGGCGATCTCGGCCAGCGTGTGGGCATCGGGCATCTCATGGATCGCGGTATCGGCGATCAGCACTGTGCGGCCGCGGTTCAGGGCGATCGATACGCCGATGACACGGTGGCCCGGCTTGGCATCGATGACACGGCGAACATCCTCGAGGGCGATGGAATAGTTGCGCGTCACGCCTGTCACCATCGCGTCGGCATCGCCGGTTGCCACCATGCAGGCGGCAAAGGTGTTTCGGTCGGTATTCACCATCCGCTGGCAGTCGCGCTGGAGATAGCCTTGGCGTTGAAGTCGGGCATATAGCACCTCGGCGTAGACGGCGTTGCGCTCCGAGAGCCTGGCATTGGCGATCTCGATGTCGTCGCGCGGCTCCAGCCCGAGGGAGGCGACGGTTTCACGGATCGCATCGTCACGTCCCACCAGCACGGGATGGCCGAGGCCACCGGCGGCGAACGAATAGGCGGCGCGAATAACCTGGCTTTCCTCGCCTTCGGCGAAGACGACGCGGCGGGGCAGTTGGCGGACCTTGCCGACGACATATTGCAGCGTGCCGGCGATCGGATCGCGGCGGGCCGACAGCGTGTCGCGGTAATTCTCCATATCGACGATCGGCTGACGCGCGACGCCTGTGTCCATGGCAGCCTTGGCGACGGCAGGGGGAACGTAGGAGATAAGCCGCGGGTCGAAAGGTGCCGGAATGATATATTCAGGGCCGTATTTCGGCCGCTTGCCCCGATAGGCGGCAGCCACCTGATCGGGCACGTCCTCGCGGGCGAGCGCGGCCAGCGCCTCCGCGGCGGCGATCTTCATGGCATCGTTGATCTCGGTTGCGCGCACATCCAGTGCGCCTCGGAAGATGTAAGGAAAGCCCAGAACATTGTTGATCTGGTTGGGATAGTCGGAGCGACCGGTGGCCATGATGGCATCGTCGCGGACCTGTGCGACTTCCTCCGGCAGAATCTCGGGGTCGGGATTGGCCATGGCGAAGATGATTGGCTGCGGCGCCATGGAGGCCACCATGTCCGCCGTCAGCGCGCCGGGCGCCGACAGGCCGAAAAAGACATCGGCCCCGGCTATCGCCTCCTCGAGCGTGCGCGCATTGGTGTCGACAGCATGCTCCTCCTTCCAGCGGTTCATTCCCTCCTTGCGGCCCTTGTAAACGACGCCCTTGGTGTCGCAGAGCACGACGTTATCGGGTGAGAAGCCCATCGCCTTCATCAGCGAAAGACAGGCGACTCCGGCCGCGCCCGCCCCGTTGCACACAAGCCGAGTCGAGCCGATTTCCCGGCCGGTCAGGTCGAGCGCGTTGATCAGGCCGGCAATGGCGATGATCGCCGTGCCGTGCTGATCGTCGTGAAACACCGGGATGTCCAGGAGCTCGCGCAGGCGTTCCTCGATGACGAAGCATTCCGGCGCGCGAATGTCTTCCAGATTGATCCCGCCAAAGGTGCTGCCAAGAAACCTGACGCTGTTGACGAACTCGTCCGGATCCTCGGTGGAGACTTCGAGGTCGACCGAGTCCACATCGGCGAAGCGCTTGAACAGGACCGCCTTTCCTTCCATCACCGGCTTGGCGGCAAGGGCGCCGAGATTGCCGAGCCCAAGTATCGCCGTGCCATTGGTGATCACCGCCACGAGATTGCCGCGGGTCGTATAGTCAAAGGCCCGGTCGGGATCGGCGGCAATGGCGCGCACCGGCACGGCGACCCCGGGCGAGTAGGCGAGCGAAAGGTCGCGCTGGGTCGCCATGGGCTTGGTCGGGGTGATCTCGAGCTTGCCGGGGCGGCCCTGTGCGTGGAAATTCAACGCATCCTGGTCTGTGAAGCTTGGCCGCTCGCCGGCAGGTTCGGAGTCGGTTGCCATTAGCGGGTTCCCCCTTGGGTTGGCTGTTATTTGGGCTTGTAGAGCATCGCAGAGCCGAAGTGGCCAGACTATCGGCGGCTGGCCGGGGGCTCAAGCTGGTGCGGTGGCGGTCGGCTTCCAGATGGCGATGGGATGACATGCGTTGTGTCAAAAGCAGGAGCGGTGTTGAGCAAACACTGGACTCGCCAGCGAATCAAAGGGTTTGCCTATGTTTGCCGTTGTTGAGGCAAGGCAACGATGAAACCCGCACAGGCTTCTGCTAGGGTCGCGCCATGACCGCCCGCCCCGATCCCGCCTTGTCCCAGAGCGCCGAGTCGCTTGCCGCCGACGAGTCGCGGGTGACTCCGATGATGCGGCAGTATCTCGACATTAAAGCGGCCAATCCCGGATGTTTGCTGTTCTACCGGATGGGCGACTTCTATGAGCTGTTCTTCGAGGACGCACAGGCGGCGGCGCGCGCCCTCGGCATCACTCTGACCACGCGGGGCAAGCATCAGGGTGTCGATATTCCGATGGCCGGTGTCCCGGTCCACACTGCCGACGAGTACCTTCAGCGGCTGATTGCGGCCGGGTTCCGCGTTGCGGTCTGCGAGCAGCTTGAGGATCCGGCAGCGGCGAGGAAGCGCGGCGCCAAGGCGGTGGTCGAGCGCGACGTGGTGCGGCTTGTGACGCCGGGCACGCTGACCGAGGAGACGCTGCTCGAATCACGGCGCAACAACTATCTCGCCGCCGCGGCCCGTGTCCGCGCCGACGATGGCCGCATGGCGATCGCCTGGGCGGACATTTCGACCGGCGAGTTTCAGGTGATGGAGACCGACGCAACGGATGCCGCCGGTGCGCTGGCGCGGCTGGAACCCGGCGAGGTCCTGGTCTCCGATGTGCTTTACGATGATCCCCAGTTGCGGGGCTTGTGGCAGAGCCAGCCTGCCGCCGTGACACCGTTGCCGGCGGCGAGCTTCGATTCGACGAGCGCCGAGCGCCGTCTGCGCGACTATTTCGGGGTGGCGACGCTCGACAGCTTCGGTGGGATGACGCGGGCCGAATGCGCCGCCGCCGGCGCCATCGTCGCTTACGTCGAGCGCACCCAGCGCGGCAGCCGTCCGCCCCTTTCGGTGCCGAGCCGGGAGATGACGGGCACCGTCATGGCGATCGATCCGGCGACGCGCGCCAATCTTGAGCTTCTGTCGACGCTATCCGGAGCGCGGCAGGGTAGCCTGCTTGCCGCGATCGACCGCACCATGACGGCGGCGGGCGCGCGCGAATTGTCGCGCCGCATTGCCGCCCCGCTCACCGACGCTGGTGCCATCCGCGACCGCCATGATGCAGTGGGATGGCTGATCGAGGACGAGGCGTTGCGCGGCGAGATCCGCGATGCACTCAAAGGGGTGCCCGACATTGCGAGGGCGCGCACGCGTCTCACACTCGGGCGCGGCGGGCCGCGCGATCTCGGGGCGGTTCGCGATGGCATTTCCGTCTCGCACGATCTCGGCGCCCGGCTGGGGAGCGACCTGCCCGGAGCCCTGTCCGCCATTGTCGCCGATCTCAACGCCGCCGATGCCGATCTGGGTCGGCGGCTTGCCGAGGCACTGATCGAAACGCCTCCGGTGCAAAGGCGCGACGGCGGTTTCGTGCGGTCCGGCTTCTGCGAGGACCTCGATTCCGCCCGCGGTCTGCGTGATGAGAGCCGCAAGGTGATCGCCGAACTCCAGGCGAAATATCAGGAGCTGACCGGTGTGCGCACATTGAAGGTGCGGCACAACAACGTGTTGGGCTACTTCGTCGAAGTGACCGCGCAGCATTCGGAAAGGATGACCACCGCGCCGCTCGAAGAGACGTTCTTTCACCGGCAAACGCTGGCCAACCAGGTGCGTTTTTCCACCGCTGAGCTGGCTGATCTTGAGGCCCGGATTGCGACTGCCGCCGATCGCGTAGCGGCGCTTGAGAGCGAGATCTTCGACGAACTGGTTGCGCAGGTCACCGCCGCCGGCACTGCGCTCGATCGCGCGGCGGCCGCACTCGGTGCGCTCGACGTCTACGCCGGCCTCGCCGAATTAGCCGTTTCCGAGCGCCATGTGCGTCCTGAGATTTCCGACGATCTGGCGTTCGAGATCTCCGGTGGCCGCCACCCGGTGGTCGAGCGCGCCCTGCGTGGGGGCGACGGGACACCCTTTGTCGCCAACGAGGCCGAGCTTGGTCCGCCCGAGGGGAGCGATGCGGGCAGGATCATGCTGGTCACCGGGCCCAACATGGCCGGGAAGTCGACCTATCTCAGGCAGAACGCCCTGATCGCTATCCTCGCCCAGGCGGGGGCCTTCATTCCGGCGGACCGCGCCCGTATCGGGATCGTCGATCGGCTGTTCAGCCGGGTCGGCGCGGCGGACGACCTCGCCCGCGGACGTTCGACCTTCATGGTCGAGATGGTGGAAACCGCCGCGATCCTCAACCAGGCCGGGCCGCGAGCGCTTGTGATCCTCGACGAAATCGGGCGGGGCACGGCGACGTTTGATGGCCTGTCGATTGCCTGGGCGACGGTGGAGCACCTGCACGAGGTCAATCGTTGCCGCGCGCTGTTTGCGACCCATTTCCATGAGCTCACGGCTCTGGCCGAAACGCTGCCACGCCTGACCAATGCCACGGTCAGGGTGAAGGAATGGAAGGGCGAGGTGATCTTCCTGCACGAGGTCGTGCCCGGCGCGGCCGACCGATCCTACGGTATCCAGGTTGCCAAGCTTGCCGGGTTGCCAGAGACTGTGGTGGCGCGGGCGCGGGAGGTGCTCGACCGATTGGAGGCAGAACGTGCGGACTCCGGTTCCGCTGGCCTCGTTGACGACTTGCCCCTGTTCTCGGCGCGGCCCCCTGCCCAGGCGCCAAGCCCCGCGCCGGCTACCTCCGCGCTGAAGGAAAGGGTTGCCGCGCTCAATCCCGATGACATGACCCCGCGCGAGGCTCTGGAGGCGCTGTATGCGCTCAAGCACTACGCTGCCCAGGACGGGTCGCCATGAACCGACCCGAGCGCCCCTACGCCCAGCCCACCGATGCCGACAGCCTGTATGAGCACCTTGTGGCGCTCCACGACGCCAAGGGGGCTGCCTACCGCCCGGCCATGCTGGAGTGCCTTAAGGCTGTGCGACGCGATGGTCTCGCCGCCATCGAGGCGCATCTGTCAACCGACGGCAAAGGGCTGGCCTGTGCGCGGCGTATAGCGGAGCTGCAGGATATCATCGTTGAGGCGGTTTTCCGGTTCGCGATCAGCCGGTTGTCGCCGGCTGACAATCCATCCTCCGGAGAGCGGCTGTCGGTAGTCGCTGTCGGTGGCTATGGCCGCGGCACCATGGCGCCAAGCTCCGACGTCGATCTGCTGTTCCTTATGCCGGACCGCAAGAATGCCTGGGCCGAGACGGTCGTGGAGCACGTCCTATATGCGCTGTGGGATTGCGAGGTGAAAGTTGGCCACGCGGTGCGCACTGTGGCGGACTGTCTGCGTTTGTCCCGCAAGGACATGACGATTCGCACCTCGATCCTCGACGCGCGCTATGTCTGCGGCGATCAGCCACTGTTCTCTGATCTCAGGTCCCGGTTCGATCTTGAGGTGGTCAAGGGGAGTGGAGCGGAATTCATCGAGGCCAAGCTTGCCGAGCGCGACACCCGTCACGCCCGCACCGGCGAGTCGCGCTATGTCGTCGAGCCGAACGTGAAGGACGGGAAGGGGGGGCTGCGGGACCTTCAGACGCTGTTCTGGATCGGCAAGTATTTCTATCGTGTCGAAAGCGGCGCCGAGCTCGTCGGCGCCGGCGTGTTTGACCGCGCCGAATTCAGGACCTTCCGCCGGTGCGAGGACTTTCTGTGGGCGGTGCGCTGCCACCTGCATTTCATGACAGGCCGGGCCGAGGAGCGGCTGAGCTTTGAGTTGCAGCGGGACATGGCGCTGCGGTTGAGCTACACGCCGCATCCCGGTGCCCGCGAGGTCGAGCGGTTCATGAAGCACTACTTCCTCATTGCAAAGGAAGTGGGCGATCTGACGCGCATTTTCTGCAGTGCGCTGGAACTCCGCCACGTCAAGCGCGCCCATGTGCTGTCACGCACCCTGCAACGCCTGCGCCGGCGCAAGCAGGGTCCGCTGAGCGATAATCCAGACTTCGTTGTTGAAGCCGGTCGCCTCAATATCGCGGACGAAGATGTCTATGCTCGCGATCCGGTCAATATGATCCGGCTGTTCTTTCTTGCCGACAAATACAACCTTGCCTTTCACCCCGACGCGCTCAAGATCGCGCGACGGTCGCTCAAGTTGATCAATGCCCGGTTACGGGAGGATGCGGAGGCAAATCGCCTCTTCATGCAGATCCTCACCTCGGCCAACGACCCCGAAATTGTCCTGCGGCGGATGAACGAAGCCGGCGTCCTTGGCAAGTTCATTCCCGACTTCGGCAGGATCGTCGCGCTCGTCCAGTTCAACATGTATCACCACTACACGGTGGACGAGCACCTGATCCGCTCGGTCGGGTTGCTGGCAGCGATCGAGCAGGGGCGGCTCTCTGAGGACCATCCACTGGCCAACGAGATCATCCATACAATCAAAAGCCGGGAGGCGCTCTACGTGGCCGTCTTCCTGCACGATATTGCCAAAGGGCGCCCAGAGGATCACTCCATCGCCGGAGCGCGGGTGGCGCGGCGCCTGGCGCGGCGTTTCGGCCTGTCGCCGGCCGAAGTGGAGACCGTCGCCTGGCTCGTGGAGCATCATCTGGTGATGAGCCGCATTGCCCAGTCGCGTGATCTTGCTGACCGCAAGACCATAGAGGATTTCGCGGCCACCGTTCAGAACCTGGAGCGCCTCAAGCTGCTTCTGATTCTGACCGTGGCGGACATCCGGGCCGTCGGGCCCGGCGTCTGGAACGGCTGGAAAGGACAGCTCCTGCGCACGCTATACTACGAAACCGAGCCGGTCCTTGCGGGCGGTCACAGCCAGATGCATCGCCAGGTGCGGGTCGCCGAGGCGCAGGCGGAATTGCGCGAAGCGCTGGCCGACTGGCCGCAAGGCGAGTTCGATGCCCTTTGCGCCCGGCACTATCCGGCCTATTGGCTGCGCACGGATCTGCAACGGCGCGTTGTCCACGCCCAGTTCCTGCGGGAGATCGCGCTGCAGGGCCGCACGCTGGCCACGCGGGTGGAAACCGATGCGTTCCGCGATATAACCGAGATCACGGTGTTTGCCCCAGATCATCCCCGGCTGCTGTCGATCATCGCCGGCGCCTGCGCCGCGGCCGATGCCAATATTGTCGATGCCCAGATCTTCACCACCACGGACGGTTTCGCGCTCGACACGATCTTCATCTCGCGCGAATTGCCCGATGACGAAGACGAGCGGCGCCGTGCCGCTCGAATAGGCCAACTCATCGAGGATACCTTGGTCGGGCGGGTGCGTCTGGGAGAGGCTGTGAGCTCGCGGCGTGGCCCGCCACGCGGACGTATCCGTGCCTTCTCGGTAGAGCCGAACGTGCTAGTGAATAACTCTTGGTCCGATCGGTATACTGTGGTCGAGGTCACCGGACTGGATCGACCGGGCTTGCTCTATGACCTGACACAGGCCCTGGCGCGCCTGAACCTCAATATCGGGTCGGCGCATGTAGTCACATTCGGAGAACGCGCGGTGGACGTCTTTTACGTTACCGACCTGACTGGCCAGAAGGTCACCAATGGCAATCGCCGGGCCGCCATCCGCCGGCGGCTTCACGGTGTGCTGGAACAAGCGGCGAGGGAGGCAGCGTAACCCCGACCCCGAAATCGAACGGGGCCGGGTTGCCTACGTGGCAAGCTGCGCTCAGTAGCCGGTCTGCGGGGCTCCCGGCGGTGTCTCTTCCTCAATGAGCCACTCTTCATCCTCGACCGGGGTCTGCTCGGCCTGAGCCGGCGCATCGGGCGGTGACGGTGCCGCAGCCATGCCGTCAGCCGGAGCTTCCATCGGAACGCCGGGCTGGGTCTCGGTCTGCGTGATGGTACCCGTCGGGCCGATTCCGCCTTCGGTGCCTGGCGCGCCTTCAAAGACGCCGCACACTGCGGGGTTCATGTCGACCGAGAAACTGCCTGCCGCGTCGAAGCAGTCGGGCGGAATGATCTGCGCCAGCTCCGGTGAGGCGGCCATGCGTGGCTCCTGGAACTGCGCGTCCTGAGCGAACTCGTCGCCCGGCTGCGGCTCGGCGGGGACCTGTGCTTCGAATTCGGCCTGCCCCTGCGCATCCATCTCGGCCTGAATCTCAGCGTCGGTCGGTGCTGGAGGTGGAGCCAAATCCTGCGCGCTCGCCATTGAAGCGGCGAATGCGAAAGAGGCGCCCGCAGTCAGGGCGAGGGCGCGTCCTGGCGGGAAGAACCTCATGATGATCCTCCGTTCGGGGTTTGGTTCGCTTCTGCGTCGAAAACACGCTTGCGCGGCGATCAGTTCCATTAAGAATCGACAAGGTGCGGCGACATGCCGACGATGACGCCCGGCTACGTTGTCGATAAGGTCGCGCGACGCGAATCCTCGGGGCGGACCTTATGGCGCTGATCCGGCATTTTGCGACCGTGGGCGGCGGCACTGTGGTCAGCCGCGTGCTCGGTTTCATCCGTGACATCCTGACCGCGGCTGCCCTAGGCACCGGTCCTGTGGCCGATGCTTTTTTCGTGGCGTTCCGCCTGCCCAATCTCTTCCGCCGGATTTTCGCCGAAGGGGCTTTCAACGCTGCCTTCGTGCCGCTGTTTTCCAAGGCTTTGGAAGGGGACGGCGCACGTCAGGCCCGACGCTTCGCTGAAGAGGCCCTGGCGGGCTTGTTGTTCGTGCTGCTCGTCTTGACGGCCCTTGCCGAGATCGCGATGCCGCTCGTCATGCTGCTGCTGGCGCCGGGTTTCGTCGCCGATCCCGAGAAGTTTGATCTGGCGGTGCTGCTCACGCGGATCGCATTTCCCTATCTGCTGTTTATCTCCCTCGTGGCCCTTCTATCCGGTGTGCTGAACGCGCTGGGCCGATTCGCGGTCGCCGCCTTCGCCCCGGCGCTTCTGAATGCCGTGATGATCGGCGCCCTGGTGGCGACCTATATGTTGGCACTTGAGGAAAGCCCTCAGGCCGGGATCGTCCTGGCTTCGGGGGTCTTCGTTGCCGGCGTGCTTCAACTCGTGTTGCTGGTGATCGCTGCGCGCAGGGTCGGCATGGGACTGTCGTTGCGTCGGCCACGCTTGACGCCGGGTGTGCGCCGGCTTGTTCAGCTTGGCATTCCCGGCGTGATCGCCGGCGGCATCACCCAGGTCAATGTGGTGGTTGGCACAATCATCGCTTCCCTGGCGCCTGGCGCGGTGTCCTACCTCTACTATGCCGACCGGATCTACCAGCTTCCGTTGGGGACGATCGGGATCGCGGTCGGCGTCGTTCTGCTGCCGGAGTTGTCGCGGCGCTTGCGGGCCGGGGATGGCGATGGGGTGATGAACGCCCAAAATCGGTCGCTGGAATTCGCCCTCGCGCTCACTATCCCCGCCGCCCTCGCGCTGATCGCCGTGCCCGGTCCCATTATTGCGGGGTTGTTCGAACGCGGTGCCTTCGGACCCGACGACACCGCCGCGACGGCAGCGGCACTGGCGGCCTTTGCGTTCGGGTTGCCTGCCTTCATGCTGAACAAGGTGCTCACGCCAGCCTTCTTCGCGCGGGAGGATACCAAGACGCCGATGTATTATGCCGGCGCCAATGCGCTCGCCAATATTGTGCTTAGCATCGCCCTGTTTCCATTTTTCGGCCATGTCGGCATCGCAGCGGCGACCAGTGTCGCTGGATGGCTGAACGCAGGGCTGCTGGCACAGCATCTCTGGCGCGACAGCGTGCTTGTCCCCGACGCCCGTCTGCGGCGGCGCACCGTCCTCGCGCTCCATGCCGGGGCGTGGATGGTCGCCGGACTGCTTGTCGGCGAATGGCTACTGCGGCCCCTAGCCGATATGCCCCATGGCCCGATCATCGTCATGCTGCCGCTCGTCGTCGGCGGCATTGCGGTCTATTCGCTCGTTGCTGTCGCCACCGGCGTGCTGACGCGGGCCGATCTCGCCCGCGCCTTCGGCCGCTCGGCCCCGTCGACTTGAAACCGCACCCTCCATCGGCCATAAGGCCGGCGCATTACCCTTCGGAGTGTTCAATAATGGCGTTGCCCCAGCGCGTGTTTTCCGGCGTTCAGCCGACCGGCAATCTGCATCTCGGCAACTATCTAGGCGCCATCACGCGTTTCGTCGAACTGCAGGACAGCTATGACTGCATCTACTGCGTGGTCGATCTCCATGCCATCACCGTGCCGCTTTCGGTCTGGGGCGGGCCGGAGGGCCTGCGGACGGCCACCCGGCAGGTGACGGCGGCCTTCATTGCCTCGGGCATCGACCCGGAGCGTCACATCGTCTTCAACCAGAGCCAAGTCGGCGAGCATGCAGAGCTTGCCTGGGTGTTCAACTGCGTTGCGCGCCTGGGCTGGCTCAGCCGGATGACCCAGTTCAAGGAGAAGGCCGGCAAGGATCGTGAGAACGCATCGGTGGGGCTGTTCGCCTATCCCAACCTGATGGCGGCCGACATCCTGGTCTATCGGGCAACCCATGTTCCGGTCGGCGAGGATCAGAAACAGCATCTCGAGCTGGCGCGCGACATTGCCGCAAAGTTCAATCACGACTTCGCCGAGTCTATCGCGGCCAACGGGCATGGCGAGGCGTTCTTTCCTCTGACCGAGCCCCTGATTACCGGACCGGCGACCCGTGTCATGAGCCTGCGTGACGGCACCAAGAAGATGTCGAAATCGGACAGCTCAGACTATTCGCGGATCAACCTGACAGACGATGCCGACACCATCGCGCTGAAATTCCGCAAGGCTCGGACCGATCCCGAGCCCTTGCCCACCGAGATCGATGGCCTGGCAGACCGGCCCGAGGCGTCGAACCTCGTCGGCATTTTCGCCGCGCTTACCGGCCGGTCGACGGACGATGTCCTTGCCGAGTTCTCCGGACCGTTCTCGCGCTTCAAGGAGGTGCTCGTCGAGGCCGCGGTCAGCAAGCTGTCGCCGATAAATGCGGAAATGCGCCGCCTGATGAGCGAGCCGGACCAGATCGATGCCATTCTCACGAAGGGGGCCGAACGCGCGCAGGCGATCGCCCGCCCCAACATGGACGCCGTGAAGGACATTGTCGGCCTCCTGCGCCGGTAAGTCTCAGCAGCTTCATGAAAGGTCCAATTGTGAAGCATTGCTTGCCGGCCGGGAAGCGCGGTGGCAGCATGCCGACGCCATGACACGCAAGCGGCGCTCCAGCGAGCCGGGCCACCGGCGCAAGTTCCTCGTCGTTATCGACGATACGCCCGAATGCGAGCGCGCGGTGTATTTTGCCTCCTTGCGGGCACTCCATACCCGCGGCGCCCTTGTTATGCTCTTCGTGATCGTGCCTGGCGATTTCCAGCATTGGCTCGGTGTCGAGACCATCATGCGGGCCGAGGCGCAGGATGAGGCGCGCCGGGTCGTGGGCGAGTTCGCCGAGAAGGCGCGGAAGTGGGCCAATATCGAGCCGCAGATGGTGATTCGCGAAGGGACGCGCTCGGAAGAGATCCTGACGCTCATTGAGGAGGACGAGGATATAGCGATCCTGGTGCTCGCCGCCGGCACGGGCAAGGAGGGGCCGGGGCCGCTCGTTTCTTCCTTCGTGGGTCGCGGCTCGTCCAGTTTTCCAATCCCGATTACCGTGATCCCGGGATCGATGAGCGATGAGGAAATTCAGGCGGTCGCATGAGGCGGGACTATTGACGGTTTGCCGAGATAGTCCCAGATGATAGAATGTTTCTAAACAGTGCCTGCGCGGGCTGTCCGTGTTTTGCGGCGGCGCGGGTGCATCCCGGCACGAGGTAGCTGACCATGTTCATCCAGACCGAAGCCACGCCCAATCCGGCGACCATGAAGTTCATCCCCGGGCGCGAGGTGCTGCCGGGCGATACGCTGGACATTCGCTCGCCGGATGAGGCGGCGCGGTCCCCGCTTGCTCAGCGCCTGTTCGAAATCGATGGCGTGACCGGCGTCTTCTATGGCGCAGACTTCATCGCGGTCACGCAGGAGGGGCGCGAATGGCAGCATCTCAAGCCGGCGATCCTTGGCGCGATCATGGAGCATTATCTGACGGGTCAGCCGCTGCTGGCCGGGCAGGGCGGCTCGGCGGCCGACGGCGCGGACGAGTTCTTCGAGGAGGTCGATGCCGAGGCTGTAGCGACGATCAAGGAGTTGCTGGAAACGCGCGTGCGTCCGGCGGTTGCCTCGGATGGCGGGGACATAACCTTCCGTGGCTATCGCGATGGGGTCGTTTTCCTGCACATGCGGGGCGCTTGCGCCGGCTGCCCGTCGTCGACGGCAACCCTCAAGCACGGCATCGAGAACCTGTTGCGCCACTTCGTGCCGGACGTCCAGGAAGTCCGTCCGGTCTGAGGCGACCGACCGCACCATGCCGCTGCCAGGCAGGAGAACGGCGCGCCATCCCTGTCGCGCTGCTACCGGGGTCGTGTGTCCATGATCACCCTTGCCGTCGATACGGCTCTTGCGGCGTGCTCCGCGGCAGTGCTGGACACGGCGCGTGGCGAGGCTTCGGCAGTTGAGCGGATCAAGCCCATGCTGCGCGGCCATGCCGAGGCCCTGATGCCACTCCTTCAGGGTCTGCTTGCTGAGTCCGGCCGGTCACTCAGCGAGATCGACCGCTTCGCCGTGACCATCGGACCGGGCACCTTTACCGGTATACGCGTGGGGATCTCGGCGATTCGAGGCCTGGCGCTGGCCACCGGCCGACGCGCGGTCGGGGTGACGACGCTGGCCGCGATGGCCGAGACGGCACGGATGGCGGGATTTGACGACCGGCCGGTGCTTGTGGCGCTCGATGCACGCCGGGGCGAGATTTACGCACAGGCCTTCACCGCGGACGGCGTGGAACTCGGGCCGGCCCGGGTGGCACCGGTCGCCGCTGTCATCGCTGAACTGCCTGGCAGCGTCGCGTCGGTCGTCGGTAGCGCGGCCGAACTGTGCGCGAGGCAAGCGCAAGCCGTCGGGCGCAATCTCGCTTGCCTCGGGCATGACGCGGCGCCGCGCCCGGGCGCCGTGGCGCGCTTGGCGGTCAAGGCGGACGCCGATACCCGGCCCGCCCCGCTTTATCTGCGCCCTCCCGATGCCCGCCCACAGGATGGCGCGGCCATTCCTCGGCAATGACCGAATTGGCGTCAGACCTGACCGTGCGGCCGCTCGTCCTGGCGGATGCCGCGCAGGCCGCAGCGCTCGATGCGCGGATCATGGCGCGGCCCTGGTCGCCCGCGGCGTGGAACTCGCATCTCTCGCAGCCCCAAGTCTTCGGCCATGCAGTCGAGTGTGCCGGCGGCCTGTTCGGTGTTTCACTCCTGCGTGCCGTGGCTGATGAGGCTGAGTTGTTGGTCCTGGCGGTGGCGCCAGAGATGCGTCGCCGTGGGGTCGCTCGCGCCCTAGTTCAAAAGGGATTGGATGAATCTCGAAATCGCGGGAGTGAGCGGGTTTTTCTTGAGGTGCAAGCCGACAACGCCCCGGCGTTGATGCTCTATCGTGGGCTCGGATTTGTCGACGCGGGGCGAAGATCGGGCTATTACGGCGCAGGGCCGGCGGGGGATGCGCTGATCCTCGTCCGAGCAGCCGTTGTGGACGCCTCGATGGACGCTTCATAGGATGCCGGTGTGTGGCAGAGGATGCCGGACCGATCGGAACCGATGACGACAGAGACCGACAACCCTATCGAAGATCTGTGTCTTGCTCACGGTATGCGGATGACCGAGCAGCGCCGGGTCATCGCACGCGTCCTGTCCGAATCCGCCGACCATCCCGATGTCGAGGAGCTCTATCGCCGGGCTTCGGCTGTCGATCCCGGGATTTCGATTGCGACGGTCTATCGCACGGTGCGGCTGTTCGAGGATTCCGGCATTATTGCACGCCACGACTTTCGTGACGGCCGCGCGCGCTACGAGCAGGTGCCGGACGAGCACCACGACCATCTCATCGATGTTAAAAGTGGTCGGGTGATCGAGTTTCGCGACGAGGAGATTGAACGGCTGCAGGAGGCGATTGCCCGCCGGCTCGGATTCCGGCTCGTCGACCATCGGCTCGAGCTCTATGCCGTGCCGCTGGGCGAGGACGAAACGTAAGGCCGTCTCCGGTGGGGACCTTGCGGGCTGTCTTCATACTCTGTGTCATCGGGCTGGTGACGCCGTTTGGCATGCTTGCGCAGGCAATACTGCTCGGTGTCGGCTCTCCCGCCGCCAAGCGCCTTCCGGTGCTGTATCACCGGTTCGTTTGCTGGATGGTCGGGGTCCGGATCAGGGTCCATGGTCAGCTGGCCGAGACGCGACCGCTGCTGATCGTGGCCAATCACTGTTCCTGGCTCGATATCCCGGTGCTCAGCACCGTCACCCCGCTGTCGTTTATCGCCAAGCGCGAGGTTGCCGGGTGGCCGGTGGTCGGCTGGCTTGCCAAGCTTCAGCGCACGATATTCGTCGACCGCGAGCGGCGCAGTCGCACCGGTGAGGCCAAGCGCGAGATTGCTGAACGGCTGGCTGCCGGGGACGTCATGGTATTGTTCCCTGAGGGCACGTCGAGCGACGGAAACCGGGTACTGCCCTTCCGCAGCGCCCTGATCGGGGCGGTGCATGATGCGCCGAACGACAACGACTCGCCGATGCCGCTTCTGGTTCAACCGCTCGCCCTGACCTATGTCCGCCTCAACGGGCTGCCAATGGGGCGACAGCACAGGCCGGTCGTCGCATGGCATGGCGACCTCGATATGGGCCCCCATGTGTGGCATTTGTTGAGCGCGGGAACCATCGATGTCGAGATTGCGTTGGGCGACCCGATTTCACTGGCCACGACGCGGGAGCGCAAAGCCGTGGCGGCCTGTGCCGAAACCGCCGTGCGGAGTATGGCAACGGCGCTCATCTCGGGGCAAATGACAGCTTAAGCACTTTTCGTGGCATGGCAGACGGGTTATGGAGTAAACCTTGAAACCAGCGATGGCAAAGAGGCGGCGAGCGCGCGTGGTCGAACGCAAGGTGGTGACCGGTCATAGCGGCAGGACGCCGGGCGACCGGGCCGTTCCAATGAAGTTCAGTCTTTCCGCATGACTGCCAGTAGCAAGAAGCTGTTCGTCAAGACGTTCGGATGTCAGATGAACGTCTACGATTCGGGGCGCATGGCCGACGCGCTTGCCCCGGCGGGTTTCGTCCGTACCGAGACGCCTGACGACGCCGATCTCATAATCCTCAACACGTGCCATATCCGCGAGAAAGCGGCCGAGAAGGTCTATTCCGAGGTTGGCCGGATGCGCGGGATCAAACAGGCGCGCCGCGGCGCCGGGCAGGAGACATTAATCGCGGTTGCCGGCTGCGTTGCCCAGGCAGAAGGCGAGGAGATCGTGCGCCGGGCTCCCGTTGTCGATCTCGTTTTCGGTCCACAGGCCTACCATCGCTTGCCTGCTCTTGTCGGCCGCGCACAACGCGGCGAGGCGGTCGTTGACACCGATTTTCCTGCCGAGGACAAGTTCGATCATCTGCCCGGCGCGTCGCCCGAGCGTATCCGGACCGCCGGGCCTACCGCCTTCCTTACCATCCAGGAAGGGTGCGACAAGTTCTGCACCTTCTGCGTTGTGCCCTACACACGGGGGGCCGAGGTGTCGCGCCCTGCCGCGGCCATCATGGACGAGGCGCGCCGTCTCGTGGAATTGGGGACGCGGGAGATCACTTTGCTGGGGCAGAACGTCAATGCCTGGCATGGTGCCGCGCCCGGCGGCGGCGAGTGGGGGCTGGGACGGCTCCTTCATGCCCTTGCCGGGATCGACGGGCTGGAGCGGCTGCGCTATACGACGAGCCATCCCCGCGACATGGATGATGAGCTGATTGCTGCGCATCGCGACGTACCGCAGCTCATGCCCTTTCTCCATCTTCCGGTGCAGTCTGGCTGCGACCGGGTTCTGGCGCTGATGAACCGGCGTCACCGTCGCAGCGACTATCTGCGCCTTGTGGATCGCATTCGCAAAGCGCGTCCTGACATCGCCCTGTCGGGCGACTTTATCGTCGGATTTCCCGGCGAAGACGAGGTGGATTTTGAGGATACGATGGAGCTGGTGCGCGACGTCGGCTACGCTCAGGCCTTTTCGTTCAAATACAGCCCGCGCCCGGGAACGCCGGGCGCGACCATGGAGGATCAGGTGCCGGACGAGGTCAGAGGCGAGCGTCTGAACCGCCTCCAGGCGCTCCTGCGGCACCAGCAGCACAACTTTAACGAAGGTTGCGTCGGCACTCGCCTGCCCGTCTTGTTGGAGCGCCCGGGACGCAAGGTCGGCCAACTTGTCGGCCGGTCGCCGTATCTCCAACCGGTAAACGTGGATGCGGATGCGGCGCTGCTCGGTGAGGTGATAGAGGTGGTCATCGAGGAGGCGGGACCGAACAGCCTGTTCGGTCGCCTTCCGCAGGTCCGGGATGAGGCTAATCCGGTGGTCATGGAGTCACGCTTTTGAGCGACGCCTCCCTTGCCGGGCGCCGGACCGCCGCCCAAGGTGGCGCTGCAGCTGAACAGGTCGAACGCGTCATTGACTTTGACGACAACCGTCTGGCCAGCGAACTCTACGGACAATACGACCAGCACCTGGCGCTGATCGAACAGCGGCTGGGCGTGCAGGCGAGTGCGCGCGGCAATCACGTAACCGTGCGCGGTTCGGCAGAAGCCTGCACCCATGCCGTGGAGGTTCTGGAAAGCCTCTATCAGCGCCTGAAGCGCGGGCAGGACGTGACCCTGGGCGATGTCGACGGGGCGGTGCGCGTGTCGACGGCCGTCGCCGAGCGACAGGATAATCTGCCTGGCCTCGGCGCGCTGGCGCAGGTCGCTACGCGTAAGCGAACCGTGACCGCGCGCACGCCCAAACAGGACCTCTACCTGCGCGAGATGAATCGTTGCGATCTTGTTTTCGGGACGGGCCCCGCAGGGACGGGCAAGACCTACCTTGCGGTTGCCTATTGTGCATCACTGCTGGAGCGCGGGCTCGTCGACCGCGTCATCCTGTCCCGTCCGGCCGTCGAGGCCGGCGAACGGCTTGGTTTCCTGCCCGGCGATATGCGCGAGAAGGTCGATCCCTATCTGCGACCGCTTTACGACGCGCTCTATGACATGATGCCACCGGACAGGGTGGAGCGCGGGCTGGTCAATGGCACCATCGAGATTGCGCCGCTTGCCTTTATGCGGGGCAGGACGCTGTCGCACGCGGCGGTGATTCTGGATGAGGCTCAGAACTGCACTTCGATGCAGATGAAGATGTTTCTGACCCGCCTTGGGGAGAACTCAAAGATGATCGTGACCGGCGACCCGAGCCAGGTCGATCTGCCGGGGGGGCAGCGCTCGGGGCTCGACGAAGCGGTGGCGATTCTGCGTGAGGTAGACGGGATCGGCCAAGTTAGGTTCGGCGAGGCCGATGTCGTACGTAACGAGCTAGTCCAGCGCATCGTCAACGCCTATGAGCGGGCCGAGGGCGGCGGAGCCTAGGCAATGACGGTCCCCGGGGCGCGTTTCCGGATCGAATGGCTGATTGAGGCGGGTGAGTGGTGCGACATTCCCGTCGACGCCATTCTTGCCGATCTTGCAGCCGAGTTGGAGCGCCGTGAACCCGGCGCCCACGGCTCGGCGGTTGTGGCCCTTGCGGATGACGCCATGGTGCACGATTTGAACAGGAGGTTCCGCGGTGTCGATCGGGCGACCGACGTGTTGTCATTTCCCTCGGGTGATGGTGCCGGGGAAGCGGCGCATCTTGGCGATGTCGTCCTGTCGTCGGAAACGCTGCGGCGGGAAGCTGGGGCCGAAGGCAAGCCGGTGAGTGATCATTTCGCGCATCTGGCGCTGCATGGTTTGCTTCATCTTTTCGGTTACGATCATCAGGGCGACGCGGAAGCGGCCCGCATGGAAGCAATGGAGAGCGAAATCCTGCGCGAGCTCGGTATCCCTGAGCCTTACGGCGAGGGCAGGGCCGCACTGACCAACCAATGACCGACCTGACGATGCCAGACGATCATCAAGCGTCCGCGGAGGACCCTGCCAGTAGACCGGCCGAGCGCGCGCCCGACCAGCCGCGCGACGGCCTCCTTCAGAAACTGAAAATGCTGTTCGGCGCGCGCCAGTCGACGCTGCGCGAGAGCCTCGAGGGCGTCCTCGATCAGGATGCCAGGGCGCTGTCCGACGCGCTGTCGCCCAATGAGCGCCTGATGCTGCGCAACGTGCTCCACCTGCGCGATCTGCGGGTGGACGATGTGATGGTGCCACGGGCCGACATCGACGCGGTCGAGATCTCGGCCTTGATCGGTGACCTTTTGAAGGAGTTCCGGGCAGCGGGCCATTCGCGGCTTCCCGTCTACCGCGAATCGCTCGACGAACCGGTGGGCATGGTCCACATCAAGGACTTGATGGGCTGGATCACCGCGCAGGCTGAACTGACGGATGACGAGCGGGCCAACCGGCGCACGCCGCCCTCCAACGGCCTAGAGCTGCGCAAGGTGGCGCTGAAGACCCCGGTAGAGAAGACCGATCTCGTCCGCGACGTGCTGTTTGTGCCGCCGTCGATGCCGGCCGGCGATCTGCTGGTCAAGATGCAAGCGACCCGAATGCATCTGGCTATCGTGGTAGACGAATACGGCGGCACCGATGGTCTTGTGTCCATCGAGGACCTTGTGGAGCAGATCGTCGGCGATATCGAGGACGAGCACGACGAGGAGGCGGCGCCCATGATGGTGCCGACCGAGGACGGGGGGTTCATCGCTGATGCGCGGGTTCCCTTGGAAGAGCTGTCGACGGCGATCGGCGACGGCTTAGATATTGGCGATCTGGTGGAGGAGATCGACACGCTGGGCGGCCTGATCTCAAGCCGTGCCGGGCGGGTCCCGGTTCGGGGCGAACTGGTTGCGTTTCCCGGCGGGTTCGAGTTCGAGGTGCTCGATGCCGATCCGCGACGGGTCAAGCGCGTGCGCATCCATCGACGTGCTGCCGCCGAGCCCCAGGCCGAGGGCCGCTCGCCGCGCTCCGATGCCGCCTGACTTGCTCGCTCGATGCTAGACGGGATCGCCAGCCGCTTCATTGTCCTGTGGGGGTGGCGCCGGCTGCTCGTCGCCTTCGTCGCCGGCCTGTTGGCGGCGCTTGCGCTGCCGCCTTTCAATCTATTCCCGGTTCTCCTGCTGTCGCTGCCGGTTCTGGTGTGGCTGATCGACGGTACGACACCGGGCCTGCGGTGGGGGCGCCTTGCTGCCATCGGCGCTGCCGCCGGGGTGGGGTGGGCTTTCGGCTTTGGCTACTTTCTGCTCGGCCTTTACTGGGTCGGTGCGGCATTTCTCGTGGAGGCGGATATATTCGGCTGGATGATGCCGTTCGCCGTGGTGGCGCTTCCGGCGGGCCTTGCCGTCTTCACGGCCGCCGGGATGGCGATTGCCCGCTCGCTGTGGGGGTCGGGACCGCGGCGGATCTTCGCCTTTGCAGTCGGCCTGACCCTGTCGGAACTACTGCGCGGGCATGCCTTGACGGGGTTCGGCTGGAACACGCTGGGCTATGCGCTGACGGCCACTCCGGTATTGATGCAGGTCGCCTCGCTCCTCGGGGTCTATGGGCTCACGCTGCTCGCCGCGTTGATCTTCGCTAGCCCCGCCGCGCTGTCTGGGGCGGGAAGCCGGCGTGCACGGCTCGCCGTTCCGTTGCTCGGGGCGGCGCTGTTCGTCGCCGTGGTCGGATACGGCGCCGCGCGTTTGGCGGATAGCGAGATGGGGACGGTGGAGGACTTCAATCTGCGGATAGTCCAGCCGTCGATCGCTCAGGAGACGAAGTGGCTGCCGGAGAATCGCAGTCCCATCTTCACAACCTATCTGGAACTCAGCGATACGGCGGCCTCCCCCGACGCGATGGGTATTGGTGATATCGACCTACTCGTCTGGCCCGAATCGGCACTGCCGTTCGTGTTCGACTACGAGCCCGAGGCCTTGCGGGCGATCGCCGCGCTCCTGCCGCAGCGAACCACGCTTGTGACGGGCATTCAACGAATCGAGATGGACGACACCGACCGACGCGGTTACCGGGTCTACAATTCGATCAAGGCAATCGATCACCGGGGCAGGATTGGCGCGGTTTACGACAAGGTCAGGCTTGTGCCCTTTGGCGAGTTTCTGCCGTTTCAGGACACGCTCGAGACCATCGGGCTGCAGCAGCTTACCCGTGTCGCCGGCGGCTTCAGCCCGGGCCGCCAGCGCACCCCGATACGAGCCGGCTCGGCGCCACGCTTCCAGCCGCTGATCTGCTACGAGGTGATCTTTCCCGGCGCCGTGATCAGCAGCGACGACCGCCCGGACTTCATGCTGAATGTGACCAATGACGGCTGGTTCGGCGACAGTC
Source organism: Rhodobiaceae bacterium (assembly GCA_007118805.1). Lineage (GTDB taxonomy): Bacteria > Pseudomonadota > Alphaproteobacteria > Rhizobiales > Tepidamorphaceae > SKQW01. Next base: position 20,782 of record SKQW01000005.1, read on the forward strand.
CAGGTCCGTGGCAACACTTGCGGCAGGCGCGTCTGCGTGCGGTGGAGGAGGGGTTGCCGGTTGTGCGTGCGGCCAACACCGGGATTTCAGCGGTCATCGACGCTTACGGCCGGGTGACGCACTCGCTGGGTCTGGGCGGGCGTGGCGTGATCGATGCCGGGCTGCCCAAGCCGCTTGAGCCGACCGTGTTTGCGCGATGGGGGCACTGGCCTCTTGCGATCATAATGTCGTTCTGTGCAATCATTGCCTTGAGGAACGAATGGCGTTAGGGGTTCATTTATAGGAACAGTGTTTCAAAAACGCCCGACCATTCTCCGAGGCAGATCATCGGCAAGGGACGTAGCGCCGACGTGAAGGGTTCCAAGGTTGATTGCGGTCCGGCCATCAGCAAGCAAGGCAAGATGAATACGCGCAAGGCTTCCAATCCCATTGATGTCCATGTCGGGGCACGCGTGCGGATGCGCCGCGTCCTGCTCGGCATGAGCCAGGAGAAACTGGGCGAGAGTTTGGGGATCACCTTCCAGCAGGTGCAGAAATACGAGAAGGGGACAAATCGAATCGGAGCCAGCCGCCTGTTCAAGATCGCCCAGGTCTTGGGTGTTCCGGTCTCGTATTTCTATGAGGAACTGGCCGGGCAGGGGGAGAAGCCCGCTTCGGGCATGGCCGAGGGCCAGTCGCAGGGATATGTCGTCGATTTCTTGTCGAGCACCGAAGGGCTACAGCTCAACAAGGCGTTCATGAAGATTCGCGATGCGCGCGTGCGCCGGAAGGTCGTTGAACTGGTCCGCACGCTGGCTGATGGGTCGGACGCGTCAAAATAGAAGACCGAGCGCTTCGGCCGCTTGACGGGTGGCTGAGCGGCTGACAGAAGTGAGCGGTCGGCGGCGACGCTTGAGCCGTCGCGCACTCCCGTGGTGGGGGCCCGTGGTTACGTGGCGCGCAGCGAGCATCTGTTCACCAGCGAATCGGTTTCCGAGGGGCATCCCGATAAGATCTGCGATCGCATCTCCGATGCGGCTGTAGATGCCTATCTCGCCGCCGATCCCGGCTCCCGCGTTGCAGTTGAAACGCTGGTGACTACGAACCGGATTGTGCTGGCTGGAGAGGTCCGCGGCCCGGACAGCATTACCCATGGTCATCTGGAGGAGGTCGCGCGGGCCGCGGTGCGCGACATCGGCTACGAGCAGGACGGATTTCACTGGAAAACAGCGCGTGTGGAGGTGCTCGTACATTCCCAGTCCCCGGACATTGCCAGAGGCGTCGATGCGACAGGCGCCAAGGACGAGGGCGCCGGCGATCAGGGCATCATGTTCGGCTATGCCTGCACGGAGACGCCGGCGCTGATGCCGGCACCGATCTATTATGCGCACAATATCCTCAAGTCCCTGGCCGAGGCACGCCACTCCGGTGCCCAGCCTGGGCTTGAGCCGGATTCCAAGAGCCAGGTGACATTGCGTTACGTCGACGGCGTTCCAGTCGGGGCAGCCTCGATCGTCGTTTCGACCCAGCACGACGAGGGCTTGTCGACTGACGACGTGCGCGAGATCGTGCGCCCCTATGTGGTGGAAGTGCTTCCTGACGGCTGGATGTGTCCCGAAGACGTGTTCTACGTCAATCCGACGGGTCGGTTCGTCATCGGCGGGCCGCATGGTGACTGCGGCCTGACCGGGCGCAAGATTATCGTGGATACCTATGGCGGCGCGGCGCCCCATGGGGGCGGCGCATTCTCGGGCAAGGACCCCACCAAGGTGGACCGTTCCGCCGCCTATGCCTGCCGCTACTTGGCGAAGAATGTCGTAGCGGCCGGGCTGGCCGAGCGCTGCACGATCCAGGTGTCCTATGCAATCGGCGTCGCCAGGCCGTTGTCCCTCTATGTGGACTGTCACGGCACGGCACGTGTCGATGAGCTGAAGCTCGAGACGGTGCTGAGCGAAAGTGTCGACCTGAGCCCGCGCGGCCTCCGTGAACATCTCAAGCTGTCACGGCCCATCTATGCGCGCACCGCCGCGTACGGGCATTTCGGCCGGCAGCCGGAGCCGGATGGCGGGTTCTCGTGGGAGAGGACTGATCTGGTGGACACCCTCAAGAGCGCCTTTAGCTGAGGGCCGACTTGCAGGGAACTGGCCCGTTACCGGAGCGCCGGCATGTCCATGGCCGCCAGAAAGGGCCGCGGCTGCGCCGTCGTCAGTCGGGGTTGCTGGCGACGCTGCTGCCACGCCTGGCGGTCGCGCTCGATCGCCCGCCGCCGCCCCGGCTGGCCGATTTGTTCAGCCGTCCGGTTGACGACGTGCATCTCGAGATCGGGTTTGGCGGTGGCGAGCATCTCGCCGCAGCCGCAGCCGCAGCGCCCAATACTGGATTTGTCGGCTGCGAGCCGTTCATCAACGGGGTCGCAAAGCTGCTCGTCGCCGTGGAAGAACACGGGTTTGGCAACATCGTTATCCATGTTGGCGATGCCGGGGAGGTGCTGGACTGGTTGCCCGATGCGGCACTCGGCCGGGTCTGGCTTCTCTATCCCGATCCGTGGCCCAAGCGCCGCCACTGGAAGCGCCGCTTCGTCAACCCCAACAATGCCGACGCACTGGCCCGCGTCATGCGCCCGGGCGCCGAGTTGCGGTTTGCCACGGACTGGCCTGATTATGCCGACTGGACCTTGCGCCACCTGGCCGCGCACCGCGCATTCGAATGGACCGCGGAGCAGGCGGCCGACTGGCGCTGCCCCTGGCCGGGCTGGCCGGGCACGCGCTACGAGGCCAAGGCCTTGCGGGAAGGGCGCCGGCCCTGCTATCTGACGTTCCGGCGTCGCCCGACGGTTGGGACCTAGGGTGGCGGGTTGCGGTTGACATCGGTGGTTTTCATTCCCATAAAGCATGCGCGCGGCGCCAAGCGGTTGCGGCGGCGGGTTGCTGTGTCCTAGTCTCACGAGACGGCTGTCGGAGGGGTGCCCGAGTGGTTAAAGGGGACGGGCTGTAAACCCGTTGGCTTAGCCTACGTTGGTTCGAATCCAACCCCCTCCACCAACAGCCGGTCTGGGGCATGGAACAGAGGCGGTGCCGGATCGGCTAAGGCGGCGTCGCACGCAACGGGAGATGCGGGTGTAGCTCAATGGTAGAGCAGCAGCCTTCCAAGCTGACGACGGGGGTTCGATTCCCCTCACCCGCTCCACGGGCGTTGCTGGTGATCGCGGAGCCCGGGATGCGCCGCCCGACATATGGGCACGTGGAGAAGAACGAGATTTCGAGGACCTGACGACGATGGCCAAAGCGAAGTTTGAGCGGACGAAGCCGCACGTGAACATAGGGACGATCGGCCATGTCGATCACGGCAAGACGACGCTGACGGCGGCGATCACGAAGTTTTTTGGCGAGTATCGCGCGTATGACCAGATTGACGCGGCGCCGGAGGAGAAGGCGCGCGGGATCA
>SKQW01000331.1 GCA_007118805.1 Rhodobiaceae bacterium
AGAAGTCATTTTCGTCCCCTCTCCCCGGTGGGGGAGAGGGACAGGGTGAGGGTGGCCCAACTCTGCGTGAAACCGCCAACCCATCCAATCCCCCAACCCCCGCCTCGGACCCAAAGGACGCCGCATGACCGACACGCCCGGCGACGCGCCGAAAAAGCTGCCGCTCACCTCAATGGACATCGCCGGGGAGAAGCGCGAGCAGTTGAAGAAATGTCTCGCCGAAACCTTCCCAGAGATCATGGCGGAGGACGCGGTCGACTTCGACCAGCTCAAGCGCGTGCTGGGCGAGTGGGTGGAGCCGGGGCGCGAGCGCTTCGGGCTCGACTGGCCGGGCAAGGCCGCCTGCATGAAGACCATCCAGGCCCCCAGCATCGCCACGCTGAAACCCTGCCGCGAGGAGTCGGTGGATTGGGAGACGACGCAAAACGTCTTTATCGAGGGCGATAACCTGGAGGCGCTGAAACTGCTCCAGAAAGCCTATTTCGGCAAGGTCAAGATGATCTACATCGACCCGCCGTACAACACCGGCAACGAGTTCATCTACCCCGACAAGTTCTCGGAGAACCTGGACACCTACCTGCTCTATTCCGGGCAGAAGGACGACGCGGGCAACCTCTTCACCACCAACACGGACCGCAACGGACGCTTCCACTCCCGCTGGCTCAATATGATGTATCCGCGTCTGTATCTGGCGAAGAATCTTTTGAGAGAAGATGGTTCGATTTGGATTTCAATAGATGACAACGAGCTTCAAAATCTGTTGTCGATTTGCGACAACATTTTTGGACAAGAAAATTTTATTAGCGTTTTTGTGTGGCAAAAGAGGAAAACACGAGAAAACAGAAAAGTATTCTCCACGAATCATGATTACATTGTGTGTTTCTCAAAAGAGAAAAACAAATTTGAATCCGTTCGTAACTCACTTCCCTTAACAGATGAAGTGCGCGCACGTTACAAGAACCCGGACGATGATCCTCGTGGCGCTTGGCAGTCAGTGTCGCTAAACGCCCAATCGGGACATGGGACAAAAGCACAGTTCTATACAATCGAACTACCTAGCGGACGAAGGGTGGACCCGCCTGCCGGAAGATGCTGGACCGTTACTAAAAATCGTTTGGGCGCGCTTGTCGCCGACAATCGGGTGTGGTTTGGCTCGAACGGAGACAATTCCCCTAGGCTAAAGTACTTTTTGAAAGAAGAAGAAAAAGGACTAACTCCCCATACGCTATGGCTCTCTGACGAAGTTGGAACTACTGATTCTGCTAAAAAGAACTTGATAAATCTTTTCGATGGGGTATCCGTTTATGACACCCCTAAACCAGTCGACTTAATAAAGCGGATAATGCACATATCGGCTGTTGGAGACGGAATCGCTCTGGATTTCTTTGCGGGTTCGGCGCCTATTGCTGAAGCAACTTATCAATACAATGCCGAGAACGGCACACATGCCCGATACGTGGCGGTGCAGCTTCCGGAGAAAATCGATATACAGTCCGAACCAGGACAAGCCGGGTTTTCAAATATTTCTGAGGTTGCGAAAGAAAGAATAAGGCGCGCTAAGCCGGTTCAGGGGGAATGCCTTGCTAATGATTATGGCTTCCGCGCGTTCCGGCTCGACCGCTCGAACTTCAAGGTGTGGGACGACGATCCGCGCAATCTGGACGACGACCTGATTCTGCGGCGGATGGAGCAGCACACCGATCCCATCCTGCCCGGCGCGACGGCGGAGTCCATGCTCTTCGAACTCCTGTTGAAGGCGGGCTATCCCCTGACCGAGCCGATGGAGCGGCTGGAGATCGCGGGCAAGGAGGTCTTCTCCGTCCGCAATGGCACCTTGCTGATCTGCCTGGAGCGGGAGTTGACCCAAGACCTGATGACCGCCCTCGCCGAGCGGGAACCCAGCCGCGTCATCTGCCTCGACGCCGGTTTCCAGGGCAACGACCAACTGAAAACCAACGCCGCCCAAACCTTCAAAACCCGCGCCCGCAACACCGAATCCGCCATCGAATTCCACACCGTCTAGGGGGAGACAATTATGGGACAACAAGACCTTAAAATTGACGAGTTGGTGGCAAAGATTGAGCGCGGCGAACTCCGCCTGCCCGAGATGCAGCGCCAATACGTCTGGCAGGCGACCCGGGTTCGCGATCTCCTCGATTCGCTTTATCGCGGGTACCCTTCCGGCACGATTCTGACTTGGGAAACCGATGAGCCGGTGGCGACGCGCGACTTCGCCGTTGCGCAGGAAGAGAATGCCAGACAAACCTATCAGCTTCTTCTGGACGGCCAGCAACGGCTCACCTCGCTTTCGGCAATATTGCGCGGCAAGCCCGTTTACGTTCGAGGTCGCACGAGGCCAATAGACATACTCTTCAACCTGGACCATCCAGAGGACCTCACCGTTATAACGGAAGTCGATAAGCACGAACGCTCCGGGAGCGAGACCGACGACACGACGGAAGCCGATGAAGACGAGTTACAAAAACGCTTCGATAGCATGGCATTCGTCGTTCACACGGAAAAACTCGCGCGCAGGCCAAATTGGGTGTCGATCACAGCGGTCTTCAATGAAAGCAGCGACACACGGTTTCTACGCGATGCAGGTATCACGTCGATGGAGGATCACCGTTACGACAAATACACAGCACGGCTGAAAAAGCTGAGGGATATTAAAAACTACAGCTATCGGGTTAATATCTTAGATCGAAGCATTTCGTATGAGGAGGTTACCGAAATATTTGTTCGAGTAAACTCTCTGGGCGCAAAACTGAGAAGCTCCGATCTTGCGCTCGCGCAGATCACGGCAACGTGGAGAAACTCTCTTGAAACTTTCCAAAAGTTTGAGGAATCGTGTAAACATCAGGGTTTCAATCTCGGCCTTGCAATTCATCTGAAAAATCTCATCGCCTTTGCAACCGGCCAATCGCGTTTCAAAACCGTATCAAGGCTGAGCAAAGAGCACCTGGAAAGCGCTTGGAATGATGCAAAAAAAGGAATGGATTTTGCGCTGAATTTCTTGCGCAGCAACGCCGGCATAGACAATCCAGCGTTACTCTCCTCGCCTTTCATTGTCATAACCGTAGCAAATTTTGGCCACCACAAGAATTATGAATTAACGAGAAATGATGAGAAGAGGCTACGGTTTTGGGTCTTGGCGGCAAATACAAAGGCGCGCTATTCTCGCGGCTCCACGGAAACGTTCCTCGACCAGGATCTGAACGCGATTCGGCGCACTGGTGACGTTCAAAGCTTGCTGAATGCGCTACGGACTCAGGTGGGGCGACTTGAAATCCTTCCGTCCGATCTAGAAAACAGAAATAGCCGGAGCGCGTATTTCAAAACGATGTTTTTGGCATTCAGGGCGGATCAAGCTATGGATTGGCGGGATCAACTCGTGATTTCCCTCAAACATTCGGGCTCACAGCACGTCCTTCAGTTCCATCACATATTTCCTAAAACCATTCTGGAGAATGAAAAAAACCTGCCCACAGACAAAATCAATGACATATGCAACTTCGCATTCATAAGTGGCCGCACCAATCGTAAACTGGGAAAGAAAGAAACGCATATTTATTTGCCGGACATTGTTGAACATTGTGGAGAGGCTGCACTCGTTAAACAATGCATTCCAACAAACAGGGATTTATGGAACACTGATAGGTATGAAGAGTTCCTTTCCGCGCGGCGTGAACTGGTCGCGGAAAGGCTAAACGCTTTCCTTGACCATGACTCGGTTCGCGAGGCCGACGCAGCAGAATAAGACTGAAATTCGCTTCCACCCCCACGCCCCCGTCGATTTTGCCCCCGGCGCTCAAGGGAGAGACGCATGAAGCTGGACTTCGACGTACTGGAAAAGCTCCTCGCTCACCTGGAAGAGAACACGAACGGATACCGCCCTGTCATGCTCTCCGGACAGGCGGCGGCGCTTGGGAGTATCGACGGCGACACGGTTCTCTATCACGCCAAGGTGCTCCACGACGCCGGAATGATCGACGCGAGCGTGAGTCGGCCACTTTCGGGACCGCCCACCTACGCCGTGCTGTCCTTGACGTGGCAGGGGCACCAGCTTTTGGAAGGAATGCGCAACGATACGCTCAAGTCCAAGATCGTCGGCCACATAAAGTCCCTCGGCATGGAGGGCCTAAAACAAGCCCCCGCGCTGCTCGTCGGAGCCTTGGCGCGAGAGGCGGGTATCTGAAGCGCCACCGGCGTGGGAACGGGAAACCTCGTGCCGTTCGGCTTCCCCGAATCGCGTGAGGGCCGGGCGGGAGCGCGTTGCAAATTCACGGCGATGGAACCATATTGGTTCCATAATGCAGTCGCCAGCCAAACCAGGGAGCAAGGCATGACCACGATTACGCTCAAGAACGTCCCGGACGACCTTTATGAGCGTTTGAAGCGTCAGGCCAAGGCCCGCCGCCGCTCCGTCAACAGTGAAGCGATTCATTGCCTGGAGACCGTCCTGGGGCCAAGGCGGATCACCGCCGAAGACCGGCTGGAGCGCATTCGCGGCGCACGTCCCCGGATCGACCCGCGGGCCGTCAGCCCGGACGATGTTCTCGCCGCGATAGATGAAGGCCGCCCGTGATCGTCGCCGACACCAACGTGATCGCCTATCTCCTGTTGCCCTCGCCGCACACCGCGCTGACGGAGCGTCTGTTCCGCGCCGACCCCGATTGGATCGCGCCGGTTCTGTGGCGGAGCGAGCTGCGCAACGTCCTTGCCCTTTATCTGCGCAAATCCCTGATAACCCTGGACGACGCGGTGAGCCTTCAGGCGGAGGCGGAAGCCTTGTTTCAAGACAAGGAGTTCGAGGTGGCCGCGCGCGACGTGCTGGCGCTCGTGGACCGCAGCCCCTGCTCGGCCTATGACTGTGAGTTCGTCGCGCTGGCGCAAAATTTCAGCATCAAACTCGTCACGATGGACAAAAAAGTCCTCGCCGCCTTCCCCGAAACCGCCGTTTCGCCAAGCAGCTTCATGGCGGAGCGGCCAGGGTAGCCTTCGCAACAGGGTTTCAGCCTGCGCCGATTCCCTCCGCCATCCACCTGCGGTAAGCTCCCCGTCTCCAACCGCAACTCCCGAAAGTGCCCCACGATGAAACTGAAATTCGATTCCGCCCTGCCGCACCAGACCGCCGCCGTGGACGCCGTAGTCGATCTGTTCGACGGGCAGGGGCAGGGGCAGAGCGGGTTTTCGGTGAGCAGCACGGTGCCCGGCGGGGCGACCCTGACGACGCAAGGGGTGGGGAACGATGTCAGCTTGAGCGACGCGCGGTTGCTCGCCAACACGCGGGCGATCCAGGAGCGTAACGGGATCGAGAAGACGGCGGAGCTGCAAGGGCGCGATTTTTCCATCGAGATGGAGACCGGGACCGGCAAGACCTACGTTTATCTGCGCTCCATCTTCGCGTTGAACAAGCGCTACGGCTTCAAGAAGTTCATCGTCGTGGTGCCCAGCGTGGCGATCCGCGAGGGCGTGCTGAAAAGCATCGAGATGATGCGCGCGCACTTCCAGGCGCTCTACGACCGCGTTCCCTTCAACCACTTCGTCTACGATTCCAACCGGCTGGTGACGGTGCGGCAGTTTTCGGACTCCAACCACATCCAGATCATGGTCATCAACATCCAGGCGTTCCAGAAGGATGTCGGCGACGGAGCGCCGGAGGCGGAGAGTCTGGACGAGGCGGCGCTGAAGAAGCTCAACGTCATCTACCGCGACAACGACCGCATGGGCGGCAAGCCCATCGAGTTCATCCAGGCCGCTAGGCCCATCGTCATCATCGACGAGCCGCAAAGCGTGGACACCACGGTGAAATCGCGGCGCGCCATCGCTCAGCTCAATCCGGCGCTGACGCTGCGTTACAGCGCGACCCACCGCAACCCCTACAACCTGCTCTACCGCCTCGGCCCAATCGAAGCCTATGACCAGCGGCTGGTGAAGCGCATCGAGGTCGCCTCGATCCGCGCCGACGAGGACTATTCCGGGGCCTACGTGAAGCTGCTCGAAACCGACAACACCAAGGGTATCCGGGCGCGGCTGGAAATCCACAAGAACGGACCCGCAGGGCCGAAGGCCGCCAAGGTCTGGGTCAGCAAGGGGAAGGATCTCTATCAGCTTTCCGGCGAACACTTCCCCTATGCCCAGGGCTTCGTGGTCGAGAACATCGACACCACGCCCGGCTACGAAACGGTGGAGTTCAACCAGGGCCGCTTCCTGGAGCCGGGGCAGGACATCGGCGGCGGCGCGCAGGACGTCATGAAGGCGATGGTCCGCGAAACCGTGGAACAGCATCTGCGCAAGGAGCGCGCCTTGCAGGGGCGCGGCGTCAAGGTGCTGACGCTGTTCTTCATCGACAAGGTGGCGAACTACCGCGTCTACAACCCCGACGGCAGCACCGGGCTCGGGCGCATCGGTCAATGGTTCGAGGAAGCCTACCGGGAGTTGAGCGAACAGCCGATGTTCAAGGACCTGCTCCCCTTCGCGGTGGAGCAGCTTCACAACGGCTACTTCTCCCAGGACAAAAAGGGCCAGTCCAGGGACACGCGCGGCACCACCCAGGCCGACGAGGATACCTATGCGCTGATCATGCGCGACAAGGAACGCCTGCTCGACCCGGACGAGCCGCTGCGCTTCATCTTCAGCCACACGGCGCTGCGCGAGGGGTGGGACAATCCCAACGTCTTTCAAATCTGTACCCTACGCGAAGTCGGCTCGGAACTTGAACGCCGCCAGCAGATCGGGCGCGGCCTGCGCCTGCCGGTCAACCGCCACGGCGAGCGCGTGCACGACGACCACTTGAACCGCCTCACCGTGATCGCGGGGGAGCGCTACGAGGACTTCGCGGCGGCGCTTCAGAGCGAGTACGAAAAGGACCTCGGCATTGTCTTCGGGCGGATCGAGCGCCATGGCTTCGCGCGGCTGCTCCGCCGTGCCGAAGACGGCGGCGAAACAACGATAGGCCAGGAGGAGTCCGAGCGCATCTGGCAGGATCTCCGCGCCCAAGGCTATCTGGACGACAAGGGGTATATCCTGGACCGCTTCGCCCCCGACAGGCTGGATTTCCGGCTGCAAACCGCGCCCGAGTTCGCGGAGCTACGCCCGGCCATCGTCGATCAGATGCGCGGCTATCTGCTCAAAACCCGCGTCTCCAACGCCCATAAGAAGCGGTCGCTGACGTTCAACAAGCGCGTCCACCTGCGCGAGGACTTTCGCGAACTGTGGGAACGGATCGGCCAGAAGACCAGCTACCGCGTCGCCTTCGACACCAACGACCTGATTGAGAAGGCCGCGAACCGCCTGAAAGCCATGGAACCTGTCCACTGGCTGCAAATGAGCGCGACCAAGGCGGATGTTGCGTTGACGCTTGCGGGAGTCGGGACGACGGCGACGACGGTTCCCATTCAACGCAAACGGATCGCGCCGGACGGAGTGCCGGACATCCTGTCCTACCTGCAAAAGGAGACGGAGCTGACGCGCTCGACCTTGACCGCGATTCTTCGCGATTCAGGCCGGATAGGCGATTTCCGCGACAATCCGCAGCACTTCATGGCGCTGGCCGCGCGCGAGATCCGCTATGCGCTGCACGCGCTGATGCTCGACGGTCTTCGCTATGAAAAGCGCGACGGCGAGGTCTGGGAGATGCAGCGGATCGAAAACGAGGCCGACAAGAAGATCAAATACTACCTCAATCGGCTCTACGAAGTCCGCAACCGCGACAAGTCGCTTTATGACGCCATCGAGTTCGAGTCCGAGGTGGAAAAGCGCTTCGCGGCCGAGTTGGACAACAACGAGCATGTGAAGTTCTTCGTAAAACTGCCGCGCTGGTTCAAGATCGACACCCCTATCGGCCCCTACAATCCCGACTGGGCCTTTGTGACCGAACGGGAAGAACGGCTTTACTTCGTGCGCGAAACCAAAAGCACGCTCGACAGCGAAGAGCGCCGCGCCAAGGAAAACCAAAAGATCGAATGCGGCCGCCGCCACTTCGACGCCCTTGGGACTGACTTCGGCGTGGTCACTTCCCTCTCCGAGGTGGAGATGTAGTGACCTCGGACGCGTGGGCACAACGAAGGATGCCCTCGCGCGCAGCCCTCAAAAGAACAGCACCATGCCCGCGCCGAGGCCGATGCCGTCGCCGTCGCGGGTTCGTTCATCCGAGGACCAGTTTACGTAGAGGGCGGAGCC
>SKQW01000328.1 GCA_007118805.1 Rhodobiaceae bacterium
CCGAATGGTGCCGTTCGAGCGCAGGCGCAGGCGGTTTCCGTCCATGGCTTCCGCGCTCCAGGTGCCATCTAGTGATATGTTGAGCGTTACCGGCTCCGCCATGCCATGCTCGCGCAGGTCGAGAAGGCCGCTGCCACTGCCCGACAGGGCGCCGCCATCTGCGAAGGTCAGGGTCACATCGATGTCGACGGGTTGGGGCATCCCGTCGATGGGCTGCTGGATGCGGCCTTGCCAGCTTCCCACGAGGGCGGCCGCGGGATCGGTGGGACGAGGCGGGGAAACCGGCGCGTCCGCCGACGGCTCGCCGCTCTCGGGCGGCTGTGCCGCCGCGGTGCCGTCCATCGGTTCGGGCCCGACAAGGAGCGCCTCAAGATGCGTCTCGCCGAGAGGCGTCCACTCTTCGAGCCCCTCGAACCAGATCAGCGTCTCGTGCCGAAGGTCGCCGGCGGCGATGCGCGTTTCAATGACCTCGCGGCCGACGGGACCTTCGATCGCGCCGCTCGCGTCTACATAGTATTCCCGGTCGTCCGCTGTCTCCTCCTGCGCCGGTGCCGCCGCTGCGAATTCGGCGACCTCGCCGGCCGGACGCCACTCATCCATGCCGTCGCGCCACACCAGGGTATCGGGAGACACGTCGCGGGCGAGAGCCTCATCGAGCGTCATCGGCCCCTCGGGCGCACCGTCGACGGCGACGTACCATTCCGCGACCTGTTCGAGCGGCGGCGGCGCGGCCGGCAGAGGCGGCGGTTCACCTTGCGCCAGCGCGGAGCCGACAAGCAGCATGGCGCCAGCGAGGGCGGCGAGGAAACGGCCGGTCATGGTCTTTATACCCCCCAAGATCGAATGCCACGAAACGATCCGCCCAGAGTTTGGGCCCTAGCGCGGATTGTCCTCGAGGCGGGTCCAGCTTTCGTGCGGAAACAGGTCGTTTGCCCGGAAGGTGGGATCCGTCGACATGAGGATCTCGCCCTGCGGATTGGTGTAGAAGCTCGAATAGTGGTTGGGAAGCTCGTAGTCGCGGCCGGTGAGGGGATCGCGCATCGGCTGCACCTCGCGGATCTGGTCGCTGGTCAGCGCCATCATCCGGTCGGCCGACTCCTGGCGATTGCGCCAGCCCTCCATCTGCATGTCCGATATCTCCCGGCTGGTCTCCACCCAGATGCGGCTGCGCTCCTCCGCGCCCTTGACTGCCGTGCGGGTCATCTCGGCGCGATGGGCGGCCATTGCCGCGTCCCAGCGCGGATTGGAGCGCAGGGTTGCGGCCATGGTGCCGAGTAGGGCCTGCGCGTCCTCCCGGTGGCCTGCGGGATAGCGCGATGCCAAGACCGGCAGACCACTGATCTCGACCGTGGAGAAAGAGCCGCCCCCGGCGAGCGGAACCTGGGAAAGAAGGCCCGAAGCCAAGAAAAGGTGCTCTTCCTCGATCGGCCCGGCGGGGGTATCGAGCGCGAGACGATACGTCATCGCGAAGGCGCCGGTCATCATCCCATCGAGCTGGACTTGTGTCGGCGCCATCTGCTCCTGAAGTTGTCGGCGGAGTTCCGGCAGGTCCTTGCGCGCGACGATCCGGGCGCCGGGGCGTATCGTCGGCAGGAAGGCTTCTTCGGCCAGTCCCTCCGCCGACGTGTTGGCAGTTACACGGCAGACGCTGCCCGGCCGGTGCGCGGCCTGCATCGCTTGTTCGAGCACCGGGGCGAAATGAACTGATGCCGGCGGCATCCCGGGGACCAGCGGTGTTGCGGTTTCCTGAACCTCCAGCCACTCCACCTTGGGCGCCGGAAGGATGTAGAGGCCCCACAGTCCGTCGGGGCTTTCCGCCTCCAGATAGAGTTGCGCATCCCGTGTGGCGGTGCAGGGCGGCGTTCCTGGCGCACCAGTCCAGCGCACCGCGCCGGCAACGCGCCAGTCGTGCGGCAGGAGCATGGAATACGCCTCGACCGGCTGGCCCCAACCGTTGATATCCTGAAAATCATGGCGCACGAGGCGCAGCATGTCGCCGGGCGCCGGCGACGACTCGGCGGCGCGCGGCGGAAGGGCCGGGGGTCCCGATTGCGGTAGCGACGGGGGCAGCACTGGGCCGGACGCTTGCGGGAGGGGCGGTGGACCACCCTTGGCCGACCCGGCGGGCAGCGGCGGCGGCGAGACGGACCGGCTGCCGGGCAGCGGCGGCGGTGTTGCCTCGGCGAGATCGATGGCGACCCCCTCCTCGCCTAGCGGTTGGGCGGCGGCCGCGACACTGAGGATTCCGGCCGAGGCGGCCATGACCGAAACGCGCAGCACAACACGCAACAGACCCGTCATCGGCTTCAACTCGACCAAGCGGACCCTTCAGCTTAGGTCCTGTCGCGGAAGTTGGAGTGAATTTCTGGACGTCAGTACGGTTGAATCAGGGGCCGGACGTCGAGGAGACAGCAGCGCGGCAAACAATTTCGTGCCGCCATTCCCCGGATCACTTCCATCATCAGCGGCGATGCTAGCCGAATGGGCTGTATCAGGCAACTGTTAAACCTATTCCAGCCCGGCGAACGCCGGCATCGGCCAGAGCAGTCGCAGGCGGCAACCGATTCAGGTCCAGATTATCCTCAACCGAATACCTCAGTCCAAAGTTGAAAATCAACGTCTGCGCTGATTTCGTACTGCATACGTAAGCATTGATGAATCATCATATATTAACTAAACTTACCTATTGCACATCCAAACAGCCTTTCTAATCCGAGATCGTTGAGATTTGCAACAATTACCGTAGGGATTTGGATTTGACGTTTTTCTGCGCTTGCTCCGATCTTGGTAACGAACCTCAAACCCACCACTCTGGTGACTTCTAGCCGCCATGGTCTGTCTTCGTCTTGGCAGCGCCGCCTGGACCGCCGACGGTTCCCGGTCACATGCCGAGATAGGCGCGCCTGACCTCGTCGGAGGCCGCCAGTTCGGTGGCCGTGCCCGACAGGGTCAGGCGACCATTCTCCAGCACATAGCCGCGGTCCGCCAGCTTCAGGGTCTGGTGAACATTCTGCTCGACGATGAGAATGGTGACGCCCTCTTCGCGAATGGCCGCGATCTGGTCCATGACCTCGCGCACCAGGAGCGGCGCCAGCCCCAGGGAGGGCTCGTCGAGCATGAGCAGGCGCGGCAGCCCCATCAGGCCCCGGCCCAACGCCAGCATCTGCTGCTCGCCGCCCGACAGCGAACCGGCCATCTGCCGGCGCCGTTCCGGCAGCCGGGGAAACATGGTGTAGACGCGCTCCAGCGTCGTCTCCCAATCCGCCCTGGCCTTCGCGGAGAACGCGCCGAGGCGCAGATTGTCCTCCACCGACAGGAAGGGAAACACCATGCGCCCCTCCGGAACGAGGACGAGCCCGCGCTCGATCCGCTCGTGGGCCGGCACCTGATCGATACGTTCCCCCGCAAAGCCGACCTCGCCGGCGCGCGGCGGCGTAAGGCCGGAGATCGCGCGAAGGAGTGTCGACTTACCGGCGGCATTGGCGCCGAGGACCGTCACCGCCTCCCCAACGGCGACCTCGATGGAGACGCCCTCCAGCGCGACCATGTCGCCATAGGCGACACTCAGCTCCTTGACCTCAAGCAGACTCAAGCGGCTCTCCCAGATAGACGGCGATAACCTGCCGGTCCTGGGTGACCTCGGCCGGGGTGCCCTGGGCGATGATGCATCCCTGGTTCAGAACGACCACCCTTTCGGCGATCTGCATGATCGCCTGCATGTTGTGCTCGATGATGAGAAAGGTAAGGCCCTCCTGGCGCAATTCCGATATCAGCGCCAGCGCCTCGTTGACTTCGGTCGGATTGAGGCCGCCCATGATCTCGTCAAGGAGCAGCAGTCGCGGCGTGGTGGCCAGGGCGCGCGCCACTTCCAGGCGCTTGCGCAGCGCCAGGGGCAGGCTGGCGGCACGCGCGTCGGCGAGATGGCCCATATTCAGCCGTTCGAGGGTGGCGAGCGCCGTTCCGTGCGCCTCGGCGACCGACTGACCGCGGGTCAGGGCGCCGACCACGACATTGTCGCGCACCGTCAGGCCGCCGAACGGCTTGACGATCTGAAATGTGCGCCCGATCCCCATCCGGCTTCGGTCGGCCGGGCCGAGCCGGCTCAAGTCCCGTCCCTCGAACAGGACCTCGCCGCTTGTCGGTCGGATCATGCCGGAGACGACGTTGAACAGCGTGGTCTTGCCGGCGCCGTTCGGCCCGATCAGGGCGGCGATCTCGCCCGCCTCGATGCGGAACGATGCCTCGTCGACGGCGCGCAGGCCCTGGAAGTCCACCGTGACTCTGCGCACCTCAAGCATGGCGCGAGGCCTTCTGGCGCCTGGGCAGCCGGCCGGCGAGCCACTCCAGCGCGCCGATCACGCCGCGGGGCGCGGCCAGCACGATGACGATGAGCAGGACGCCGTAGACCATGAGGGCCGGCCCCCCGCCGAGCCAGGCCCGGGAAATCTCGCCGATCGGGATGACGATGAGCGCACCGACCGCCGGGCCGAGCGTCGTGCCGACTCCGCCGACGATGGCGACGAGGGCGATCTGAACGGAGATCTCGAACTGGGTGGTGCTGGCCGGGTCGATATATTGGATGTAGGCGGCATAGAAGGTGCCGGCGAAGGCGGTCAGCATGGCGGAGATGGCAGAGGCCAGTACCTTGCACTGCACGACCCTCACCCCGAGGCAGCGCGCGGCATCCTCGTCCTCGCGCAAGGCAATCAGATAATAGCCGAGCCGCGAGCGCTGAATGGCGAGCGTCACCGCGATGGTCAGCGCCAGCAGCCCGAGCCCGATATACCAATAGGGCTCCAGGCCGGCGAACAGCATGTTGGCCGGGCCGCCACCGAAGGGCAGCACCAGGCCGGCCGAGCCGCGGGTCAGGTCGCGCCAGTTGACGGCGATGATGTGGATCACGATGCCGAAGGCCAGCGTGGCGAGCACGAAGAACGGGCCACGCAGGCGCAGCGTGATCGCCCCCAGCACAGCGCCCGCCAACCCCGCGATCGCGCCGCCGGCGAACAGGCCGATCCAGGGGCTGATATCGAGCCGCAGATAGAGCAGCGTCGAGGTGTAGGCGCCGATCCCGAAGAAGGCGGCATGGCCGAGCGACAGCCCGCCGGCCAGGCCGCCGGATATGTTCCACGCGGTGGCGAGCGCCGCCCACATGAGTACGGTGATGCCAAGCCCGAGCCAGAACACGTCGGTGACGACGAGCGGCACCAGGAGCAGCAGGATGAAGACGGTCAGGCCCGCGGCCAGCGGTAGCCAGCCCTCTTGTGCAGGCCTGAAGCGCATCACCGCCCCCCGAACACTTCGGCGCCGCGCCTTCCGAAGAAGCCCTGCGGGCGCACGATGAGCACCGCCAGAAAGATCAGGAAGTAGGACAGCTCGGCCCAGGCGGTCCCGATGAGATAGCCCGCCGACGCCTCGACCAGCCCGATTAGCAGGGCTGCCAGCACGGCGCCCGACACCGAGCCGAGGCCGCCGAGCACGACGATCACGAACACCGTGACGATGAAGGACATCCCGATCCGGGGGTAGATGCTGTAGAGCGGCGCGATGAGCCCGCCCATGACGCCGGCGGCCGTGACCGCCACGGTGAAGGTCCACATATAGACGCGGCGGACATTGATCCCCATCAGCACCGCCGCTTCCCGGTTCTGCGCCACGGCCTGGATCGCCTTGCCGTAGAACGTCCGCGACAGGAACAGCCAAAGGCCGAGGGCGGCCAGCATGGCGACCGCGAATGAGATCAGCATGGGCACGCTGATGCGCAGCCCGCCGGGCGTGAGGACCATGCCGGTATAGTGGGTGGTCACCGATCGGATGTCGGCCGTCCACGCCGTCAGGGCGGCGTTCTGGAGCAGGATGGACAGGCCCAGCGTGGCGAAGACGACGGTGACCTCCGGCGCGCCGATGGTGCGCTGGATGATCAGCCGGTCGCACAGCAGACCGAAGGCGAAGAGCAGTGGAATGATGATGATCGTGGCGAGATAGGGGTCGATGCCGGTCAGGCGCCAGATCCAGTAGACGCCGAACATGCCCAGCATCATGAACTCGGCATGAGCGAAATTGACCACCCGCAACACGCCGAATATGAGGGTGAGCCCGATGGCGAGAAGCGCATAGAGCCCGCCCAGCAGCAGGCCGTTGGCGATGATCTGCAGGGTCAGCTGCATATGAGCACTGGAGGCGTATCTCGGGCCGGACGGTAGCGGCCCCGACCCGACGGCCGGGGCCGAACTTCGATGCCGCTAAGCTGACACCAACGGCATGCCTGTTGCTCTTGCCATCAGGTCACTCGGCGATCGGCTCGGTGCGTTCCTCCCAGGTCGGAAGCGGCGTGTCGATGAACTGCGACACGGCGAGTTCTTCCGGGAAAGTGACCACGAGGCGGCCGTCCTGCCATTGCTGGACAACCGGGATCGCCCGCTCGTTCTGGCCGGAATTGTCCTCCCCGGCCGGAATGAACTTGAAGCCGAAACCGGTGATGGAGTCTAAGGCGTCGACATCGACCTCGGCGGCCGCGGCCATCAGGTCATCGACCGACAGGGACGCCGCTTGGGGCACGATCTGGTCCAGGAACACCCAGGTGCCCATGAAGGCCCAGTCAGTATACGGGCCCTGATCCCAGCCACGTTCCTCGAGCCCGCTCTGGAGCCCGGCCAGCAGGTCCTGCGCCTCGGATGACAGCGCCTCAACATTGATCGAGCCTGAGGTCGGCGGCACCACGTTGAAGATGCCGTTGACGTTGGGACCCAGCGCCTCGGCGAACTCGCTCTGGCCGTAGCCGCCGCCGGCCCCGATCACCGCCGGGATGTGAACGTCGAGCTGCTGGGCCTGGCGCCAGAACAGCGTGGCATCGGGGACCTGGGCAATATGCACCACGGCATGGGGCTCCTCCTGCTGGATACGCAGCAGGACCGACGACAGATCGCGGGTCGTCGCGGCGGGATAGCTTTCCTCGATCACCAGGGTTGCCGCCGCGTCGTTGAGCCGCTCAAGGGCCGCCTCGGCGATCGACACGCCGAATTCGTCGTCCGTATAGAGCAGCGCCACCCGCATCTCGTCCTCGGCGACTCCGAGCTGCTCGGCCAGCCCGGTGAGCACGAAGTCCATGGCCGAGGCGCCCAGCGCGCCCGAGGAAATCGTCGTGCGGATGACATTGCCGGTATTGCGGGTCACCCCTTCGGCAAAGGCGGTCGTCTCGATATAGGGAATGCCAAGCCGCTCCGCGGCGGGGGCGGCGGCCGAGGCGATGGCCGAGGCATAGGTGCCGACGATCACATCCACATTGTCGCCGGTGACCAGTTGCCGGACGCCCGCCGCGCCTCCGGCCGGGTCCGGCGCGTCGGCGGTCACCAGCTCGACCTCGATGCCGTGCTGGTTGGTCTCGTTGAACAGCTCGACGGCGATCTGGACGCCTTCCAGGGCATCGGCGGCCCCGAAAGCAAGGTCGCCCGATTGCGGGAACAGCGCCCCGACCTTGACCGACTCGACGGCGGACTCGGCCGCCGCCGGTGCGCTCGCGCCAAGGGCCAACAGGGGCGTCCCCATGGCGAGAACGCCGACAAGCAGCGCCCGCGAGGCGCAATTTGATCTGGATTTCACCACGTCACCCTCCGAATTATTGCCCTTCGGGCATGTTGTGCGACCCACATGTTTGAATGCCCGCCGGATTGGCGGGCGCGGTCGCCGAAAAAAGGTATCTGGCACGCGGCGCCTTCGCAACGCTCTGTCGCGGGCGTTTCATCACCGGTCACACGATCCCGGCCTTGCGCAGGCGCGCACGTCCATCCTCGTCGAAGCCGAGCTCGTCGAGGAGGTCGTCGGTATCGGCGCCGAGGTCGGGTGCGGGACGGGCGGGCGTGTCCGCGCCGTCAACCCGGATCGGGTTGGCGAGAAGGCGGAAGGCCCCGGCCTCGGGATGCTCAAGGTTCTGGATGCCGCCGCGCTCGGCCAGAAAGGGGTTGTCGAGGGCCTGTTTCACGTCGAGCACCGGCGCCGCGGGCACCCGCCCGCCGAACAGCGCCAACCATTGCGCCGTGGTCTTGGCGGCAAGCGCGCCGTCGAGCATGTCCTGGATCAGCGGGCGCTGCTCGAGACGCTGGCTGAAGGTGGCAAAGCGCGGATCGCTGCCCCATTCGGGATGGCCG
>SKQW01000395.1 GCA_007118805.1 Rhodobiaceae bacterium
CGCGGCCGGCCTGGTGCTGTCCGGCATCCGTCCCGTCGGGGATTACTGTTCCGCGCCCTCGCAAAGCTTTTGAAGGACTCATGACCGCAAGCCGCACCATTCCGCAGCCCCGCCCCGGCATTCTCGACATCGAGGCCTATACACCCGGAAAGGGCAAGGCCGGCGCCGACGGCAAGATATTCAAGCTGTCCTCCAACGAAACCCCGCTCGGGGCCAGCCCGGAGGCGGTCGAGGCCTACAGGTCGGTCGCCGACCGCCTCGAATTCTATCCCGACGGCGGCGCCGGCGAGCTGCGCCAGGCGCTTGGCGCGCGCTACGGCCTCGACGTCTCGCGCATCGTCTGCGGTAACGGCTCCGACGAACTCCTGGGACTGCTCGCCCAAGCCTATCTGCGGCCGGGCGATGAGGCGATCTACACCACCCACGGTTTCCTGGTCTATCGCATCGCCATTCTCGCCGCCGGGGCGACACCGGTGGTCGCGCCCGAGCGGGAGCTGACCGCCGATGTCGATGCCATCCTCGGCGCGGTCACCGAGCGCACCCGGCTCGTCTTCCTCGCCAATCCCAACAATCCGACCGGCACCTATCTGCCGATCGACGAACTCAGGCGCCTGCATGCCGGCCTGCCCGACGACGCGCTGCTCGTGATCGACGCCGCCTATGCCGAATATGTCCGGCGCAACGACTACGAGGCGGGCATCGAGCTGGTCGCCACCAGCGAGAATGTCGTGATGACGCGGACCTTCTCGAAGGCCTATGGCCTGGCCGGCCTGCGGCTCGGATGGGCCTATTGCCCGGGCCACGTCGCCGATGTCGTCAATCGTATCCGCGGGCCGTTCAATGTCAGCGCCCCGGCCCTCGCCGCCGGCGTGGCGGCCTTGCGCGACACCGCCTTCACCGAGGCCGCCGTCGCCCATAACGAGCGCTGGCTGCCCTGGCTCTCCGCCGAGATCGGCAAGCTCGGCATCGATGTGACGCCCAGCGTCGGCAACTTTCTGCTCCTCCACTTTCCCGAGGCCGACGGGCGGCGGGCGGCCGACGCCGACGCCTTCCTGATCGAGCGCGGCCTCTATCTGCGCCGGCTTGAGAATTACGGGCTGCCCGACTGCCTGCGCATGTCGGTGGGGACCGAGGAAGCCAACCATCTGGCGGTGGCGGCGCTCAAAGCGTTCATGGAGGCAGGGCCGAAACATGGCTGAGCCAGAGGTCGAGCGGCTCGGGCTGATCGGGATCGGCCTGATTGGCTCGTCGATCGCGCGCGTGGCGCGGGCGCGGGGATTGGCGCGCCACATCGCCGTTCAGACCCGCACCCCCGACACGCTGGCCCGCGCCGAGACGCTGGAGCTCGGCGACAGCTATTCGACCGATCCGGCGGAGGCGGCCCGCGATTCCGATCTCGTCATCATCTGCGTGCCGGTCGGCGCCTATGAAGGCGTCGCAAAGGCCATCGGTCCGGCGCTCAAGCCGGGCGCCATCGTCTCCGATGTCGGCTCGGTCAAGGGCTCGGTGGTCCAGCAGGTCGTGCCCCACCTGCCCGAAGGCGTGGATTTCGTGCCCGCCCACCCGGTGGCTGGAACCGAGCATTCCGGGCCGGAGGCCGGCTTTGCCGAGCTGTTCGACAATCGCTGGTGCATCGTCACCCCGCCCAATGGCACCGAGGCCGAGGCGATTGCACGCACCATCGGCTTCTGGCGCGGCTGCGGCAGCGAGGTCGAGGTGATGACCCCGGAGCATCACGACCTGGTGCTCGCCATCACCAGCCACGTGCCTCACCTCATCGCCTACAACATCGTCGGCACCGCCGCCCATCTGGAGCAGGTGACCGAGTCGGAGGTGATGAAGTTCTCCGCCGGCGGCTTCCGCGACTTCACCCGCATCGCGGCATCCGATCCCACCATGTGGCGCGACGTCTTCCTGCACAATCGCGAGGCGGTGCTCGAGATGCTGGGCCGCTTCACGGAGGATCTGACGGCGCTGCAGCGCCAGATCCGCTATGGCGAGGGCGACAGGCTCTACGAGCTGTTCACGCGCACCCGGGCCATCCGCCGCGGCATCATCGAGGCCGGCCAGGAGATCGACGCGCCCGATTTCGGCCGCCGTCCACCGCCGCCCAAATCCGGCGGGTAGACGCCCGCCACCCCCCGCGCGTCTCGTGGGCATCCACGGCTTTGCAGCGACGGCCCTGGTTGGAGCAAACCGGACAACAGCGGGTCAGGCCCGGGCATCGTCCTTTGCCGGTGTCGATTCGCGGTTTCGGTCGGCGATCCGCCAGGTATCGAGCAAGGCGGGCACGGCGAGTGCCAAGCCGATCGCCGACATGTGCAGGTGGCCGAGGCCCAAACCGACATAGCCGGGCGAGGCGAAAAACAGGCCCGCGATGAACAGGCTCGTCTTCACCGCGAACCCGGCGACGCCCTCGCGCATCGGCCCCAGGCCGGTGACGTAGCCCTGCAACGCCGAGCCGATGAAGAAGACGCCCATCAGGGCGGTGATGAAGACGACCAACACCTCGACCGGCGTGCCCTGGCCGATCAGGGCCGGATTGAGGACGAAGAAGAAGGGCACGAGGTAGATGATGCTGCCGAGCCGTACCGAGGCGAGGCTGGCGCCCATCGGGCTGGTTCCGGCCACGGTGGCAGCGGCGAAGGCACCGAGCGCGACCGGCGGAGTGATGAACGAGACCATGCCCCAATAGAGGATGAACAGATGCACCGCCAGCGGGTCGAGGCCAACCCTGATGAGGGCCGGGGCCAGCACCACGGCGAGGAATATGTAGCAGGCGGTGACCGTCATCCCCATGCCGAAGATGAAGGCGGTGATCGCCCCCATCAGAAGAAGCGGCAGGGCGGCATTGCCGGCAAGGAATACGAGATCGTTGACCAGCGTGCCGGCGAGTCCGGTCGCCGAGAAGGCGCCGACCACGAGCCCCACGCCGAGCAGCAGCGCCACGAGCTCGGACAGGGCGCGTCCGACATTGGCGAGGAGCCTGACAAAGCCCTGCAGGTCAAAGCGCTTCTCCGGGAGGATCTGATTGATCAGCAGCAAGAGCGCGGTCGCATAGAAGGGGGCAATGGTCTCCTGGCGACGCACCATCATGAAGAAGATGAGGACGGCGAAAACAACGATGTAGGGCCAGCCGGTCCGCAGGGTGTGGCGGACCGTCGGCAGCTCGGCGGCGGGCATCCCCTTCAGCTTGTTTCGCCCGGCATAGGCGTCGAGCTGAACGAAGATGCCGAAATAGTAGAGAATTGAGGGGATAGCCGCAGCCAGCACGATCTCGGCATAGGGCCGGCCGAGAAAGGACGCCATGATGAAGGCGGTGGCGCCCATCACCGGCGGCATCAGCACCCCGCCTGTCGAGGCGCAGGCCTCGGTGCCCGCCGCGTAGCGGGGCGAGAAGCCGGCCCGCTTCATGGCCGGGATGGTCACGGTCCCGGTGGTCAGCACGTTGGAGATCACGCTGCCCGACATCGAGCCCATGAAGCCCGAGGCGAAGATCGCCACCTTGGCGGCACCGCCCCGGAACCGGCCGACCAGCGCAAAGGCGAGGTCGTTGAAGAACCTGCCACCGCCGGTGAATTGCAGCGTCGCGCCGAACAGGATGAACCCGATGACGAGCTGACCGAAGGCCCGCATGGGAATGCCGAGCGCACTCTCGCTCGACACCACGTGAAAGACCACCGTGTCGTAGAAGGGGGAGGGAAAGCTCGAGATCGGCCCGGGCATCCGGTCGGCGAATGTCGGGTATAGCGAGAAGAACAGGATGACAAAGAAGATCACCCAGCCGCCGGTGCGCCGGGCGCCTTCCAGTATCAGCAGCCAGAACGCAACGCTGAAGTAGAAGGCGGTAACGGGGGCGCTGTATTCCCAGCCCAGCATGAGCGCGCGCTCGCTGGTCGCGACGAAGTAGCCGACGACCACGACCGCGGCGAGCGACAGGGCGATGTCGTACCAGGGCACATGGTCGAGCGGCGCGTTCCTGTGGGCGGGGAACAACAGGAACGTCATACACAGAAACAGCAGGGCGAGGATGTAGAGATATTGCGGGTCGAGCAGCGTCACGCCGATCAGGCGCAGATTGAAGAGCTGATTGACCGCAAAGAAGATGGCGACGAGGGTGACCAGCGCCACGAACCACCGCAGAGGCGTCGGCAGGACACGCTGGCGAAGCTGGTCGCGAAGCTGATCCTGCGGGGCCGCGGCCTGTCCCGGCAGGGGATCGGCCCGGGGGCCCGTCGCCTCGCGTTCCGTCATCCCCTCGGACCCTCCCGGCTGATCCTATTGGAGAAGAAAGGCCCGATTTGTCGGGCGCGGCGCGGGCGGCCCCATCTGGCACCGCCCGCGCGTGGTCGCGTCAGGAGTTGTAAGCCGATCCCGACGGATCAGGAGTCCGGATAGTAGACCGGATCCATGCCGGCTTCCTCGAGCCGCTCGGCGCGCAGATGCATCCAGCGGTCCATGAACTCGTCATCGTCGGCGATGTCCTCGGCCATGGCCTCTTCCCAGGCTTCTTTCAGCACACGCTGGCGCTCGATCAGCATGTCATTGTGGTCCTGGGCGGCCTCGCTCCACTCCCCGATCTCCTCGTAGTAGCGGATCGCGCCGTCATGGTAGGGAACCGCCCACTCGAAGTTCTGGCGGTCGAGCGCCCAGCCGTTCACGCCCGGCGCATCGCCTTCATATTCCGGGAACAGCTCGACCATGGCCTTGGTCATGTTGTAGACGAGGTCCTCGTCCTGATCGACATAGGCGAGCAGCACCGGATAGGGATAGGCGGCGCCTTCGTGAGGATTGTCCTCCGAAAGGCCGGCGCCCTCGGTGGCCATGAACGGCGCGAAGAACGGGGCGCTCTGGTTCAGTCTCGCCCAGCCCTCCTCATCGTCGTGCGGAAACTCGATCCAGACCAGCCCGCGCGGGTTTGCTTCGAGCTGATAGGCCATGCCGGACGTGGTCGAGGCGAACGCCGCGTCCACCTGGTTATTCATGATGCCTTCCCAGGACGCACCGAATCCGGGGAACTCGACACGTTCCACATCGTCCCAGGTCATGTCGGCAAAGCCAAGCATCGCAGTAATGTTCTGATTCAGCGCCGGCGCGCCGACCACCCAGGCGACCCGCTTGCCCCGCAGATCCTCCACGGTTCTGGCGCCAGTATCTGCTGCCGCGCCGATGCCCAGATTGCCGTCGTCGTTGGAGGCGATGAGGACCCGCACCTCCTGGGGGCCCCATTCGCGCTCGCCGAACTCGAACACGCCTTCCTGCGAGAAATAGGTCGCGCCGATACCGGTCGCCGAGAACTGGACCCGCCCCTCGCGCAGGGGGATCTGGCGGGCGATGTCGTTGCGGCCGGGCAGCACGCGCAGATCGACATCAAGGACGTTCTTGAGCGCCGAGCCGATCGCGACCGCCTGATTGTAGCCGCCGGACCCGGTGTCGTAGGCGGTCCAGGCGACGGTGGACGGCAAATCGATGTCGCCGGCATCCTGGGCCGCAGCCATGCCGGAAAAGCCGACAATGACGGCACCGGCCATCAGCACACGAATCCGCGATTGTCTATCGAGCATCATGGGCGTTTCCTCCGTGTGATCCCAATTTCGGCGCATTTATTGGTGTTTGACGCCGAATGCTGAATTGCGAAACTCGATTTCGCAATCAACCATAGCCCGCCGCGCCCGAGGCATGCAAGGCGAGGGGCGCGCCGGTCCTAGGGAAGCTCCGAGCGGGACAGTCCCACGGCATGGTCCTGGCTTGCCGAGGCGTGCATCAGCGGCAGCTTGCGAGCTCGTTTTCGAGGCCATCACGCAGCCCAGCGGCTATACCGAGCCGATCCTGCATGCCCGCCGCGCCGAAGCGACGGTTGGCCGGCATTCGGGTTGAGGCGTATCCGGCGTCGTCGGTGAGGAACAGGGCGACGAGCCAACCTCCCATCGGCTGTCCGCCCATCGCGCTTGCTGTCGTCATGGAAGTTGCTATACCTCCCCGCAACACTGCGCGGTGGGCGCTCGACCGCTCCGGGATCCGTTTTTCGGCTCGCTCCTGACCGATCGCCGGCATGGCCCGATGCCGGATAATATCCTCCCGACGGGAATGGCCTGCCGGTGCGTGGAACAGCCGGCTGGTGGCGCCGAAGGCATCGCGAATGACCGAGCACCTCAACATGGCCCGAATCGATGGCGGAGATGACGCGGCGCCGGAAAAGGACCTGCCGCTGCGCGACGACATCCGGCTCCTCGGGCGCATTCTGGGCGATACGGTGCGCGAGCAGGAGGGCGAAGGGGTCTACGACATCGTCGAGGCGATCCGCCAGACCTCGGTTGGCTTCCACCGCAGCGAGGATGCGCAGGCCCAGATCGAACTGGAGGGCATCCTCGGCCGACTGAGCCAGGAACAGGCCGTCGCCATCATCCGCGCCTTCAGCTACTTCTCCCACCTGGCGAACATCGCCGAGGACCAGCATCACATCCGCCGCACCCGCGCCCACGCCCTGGCAGGATCGCCGGCAAAGGCGGGGACCCTCGCTCACACGCTTGCCCATGCCGAGGCGCAGGGCTTCGGGGCGAAGGAGCTGCGCGCCTTCTTCGACGAGGCGCTGATCAGCCCGGTCATCACCGCGCACCCCACCGAGGTCAGGCGGGCCTCGACGATCGGCCGGGAGCTGGCCATCGCGCGGCTGCTCGACGAGCTCGATCGCCTGGAGCTGACACGCGAAGAGGTTGCCGAGCGCGAGGCGGAGCTGCGCCGCGCCGTGCTGGCGCTGTGGCAGACGCCCCTGCTGCGGCGCACCAAGCTGACCGTGCGCGACGAGATTGCCAACGGCCTGGCGTCCTGGGATTACGCCTTCCTGCGCGAGCTACCGCGACTCTACGGGCGTATCGAAGCATGGCTCGCCGCCGCCGATGCCGAGACCGGTCCGCCCGACCTGCCGCCATTCTTCCGGGTGGGCAGCTGGATCGGCGGCGACCGCGACGGCAATCCCTTCGTGACGGCGGCGACGCTGCGCGAGGCGTTCCGCCTGCAGAGCGGCAAGGCGATCGGGTTCTATCTCGACCAATTGCGGCAACTGTCGGAAGAGCTGCCGGTCAGCGACTTCATGGTCGATGTGAGCGACGACCTGCGGGCCCTGGCCGCGCGCTCGCGCAGCCGCGATCCGCATCGCCGCAACGAGCCCTATCGCCTGGCGATTTCGTGGATCGCCGACCGCCTCGCCGCCACCGCGACGGCGCTGGACGGCGTCGAGTCCGGTGCCGAGCCGGACGTGCCCGGCTATGCCGGTCCGCAAGGCCTTCTCGATGACCTCGACATCATGTCGCAGTCGCTCACGGCCAATGGTGCCGGGATTCTGGCGCAAGGGCGCCTGCGCAACCTGCGGCGCGCCGTGAGCTGCTTCGGATTCCATCTGGCAACGGTCGATCTGCGGCAGAATTCGAAGGTGCATGAGCGCACGGTCTCGGAGATCTTCGAGGCGGTGGCCCCGGGCACCAACTACGCAGAGCTGCCGGAGGGGGACAGGGTTGCGCTGCTGACGCGCGAACTCGAAACCCGCCGCCCCCTCACCGCCGCCTATTTCGAATGGTCGGACGAGACTGCCTCGGAGCTCGATATCCTGCGGGCGGCGAGCGCGCTGCGGGCGAATTACGGCGCCCACGCCATCGAGAACTGCATCGTCTCGATGACCGAGTCGGTGTCCGATCTCCTGGAGGTGGCGCTGCTGGCGAAGGAGGCCGGGCTCGTGCGCCCGGGCCGGGGGAGCGCCCTCAACATCGTGCCCCTCTTCGAGACGATCGACGATTTGCGCCGCTCGACGCAGCTCATGGACGAGCTGCTCTCGCTGCCTGCTTACCGCCAGCTCGTCGACAGCCGCGGCAGCATCCAGGAGGTCATGCTCGGCTATTCCGACAGCAACAAGGACGGCGGCTTCGTCACCTCGTGCTGGGAGCTCTACAAGGCGGAGATCGGCCTGATCGAGGTGACCCGCCGGCACGGCGTGAA
>SKQW01000301.1 GCA_007118805.1 Rhodobiaceae bacterium
AGCACTACGCCATGCTGCAGCGGAACCTGCTTTATACCGGCGTGACACGGGGCAAGCGGCTGGTGGTCCTGGTTGGCCAGAAGAAGGCGGTGGCCATCGCCGTCAAGAACGCGTCGGGCCGGCGACGCTGGTCAAAGCTGAACGAGTGGCTGGGCGCCGGCAGAGTCGAAGAACTGGCTCCTGCCGGAGGTGCTGCTGTCGATGCCATGCACCGGCACCGCGGCCGCGCTTGACCGCACCGGAAGGCTGCCCTCGCACCATACCCCGTGAGAAGGATTCGGGGTTCGATCCGTAAATAAGGGCAGAACCGGCCTCAAGCTGGGGAGCCCTTGTATGAATCCTGTCGATCCCGATCACATGTCGGCGGCCGAGCGGCTGGCGGAGATTGCGTCAATCCTTGCCGCCGGCCTCGTTCGCCTGAAGGCGCGCGAGTCAAGCCAAGTATCTGGAAACGTGAGAGAAAGTTGCCTTCACTTGTCGCCCGACCAATGCCGTCATGCGAACCGCACCCAAGCGGAGAGACACGCATGACGAAACCTGATCCGACGCTGGCGCGCCTGGCCGCGCTGAAGACGATGACGACGCCCGAGTTGAAGCAGCAGTGGCGCGAGCTGTTCGAGATCGAGCCACCTGCCTTCAATCGGCGCTATCTGGAAAGCCGGCTCGCCTATCGCATCCAGGAACTGAGCTATGGCGGGCTCAAGCCCGAGACGATCGAGCGGCTCGATGCGCTGGGCGAACGGCTCGACGGTGGTCGCGCCGACATTCGCAGGAAGCGGGCCGATCACGAGCGGCCGATCGCCGGCACCAGGCTGATCCGCGAATGGCAGGGCGTCGAGCACACGGTGACCGTGCTGGTCGACGGCTACGAGTGGCAGGGTCGGCCCTACAAGAGCCTGTCTGCCATCGCCCGGGCGATCACCGGCACGCGGTGGAATGGCTGGACCTTTTTTGGGGTGCGCCGGCCGGGAGCCAAGACATGAAGAAGCCGGTCGCGCGCAAGCGGCGCTGCGCCGTCTACACCCGCAAGTCGAGCGAGGAAGGGCTCGACCAGGAGTTCAACTCGCTCCACGCTCAGCGCGAGGCCTGCGAAGCGTTCATCGCCAGCCAGAAGGCGGAGGGCTGGGTGCCGATTGGCGACCGCTACGACGACGGCGGCTTTTCCGGCGGCACGCTGGATCGACCGGCACTGCAGCGGCTTATCGCCTCTATCGAGGCCGGGCTGATCGACGTGGTGGTCGTCTACAAGATCGACCGGCTGAGCCGCAGCCTCATGGACTTCGCCAAGCTCGTCGAGGTGTTCGACCGGCACAACGTCACCTTCGTCTCGGTCACCCAGTCATTCAACACCACGACCTCGATGGGGCGGCTGACGCTCAACATCCTGCTCTCCTTTGCCCAGTTCGAGCGCGAGGTGATCGGGGAGCGGATCCGCGACAAATTCGCGGCCAGCCGCAAGAAAGGTATGTGGATGGGCGGCCACCCACCGCTCGGCTACGACGTCACGGACCGAAAGCTCGTCGTGAACGAGGCCGAGGCGGCAACCGTGCGCATGATCTTCGAGCGATTCGCCAAGGGGGGCTCGGCGACCAAACTCGCGCAGGAGCTTGCGGCCGAAGGCGTCACAACGAAGCGCGGGAAGCCGGTCAACAAGGGCTTCCTGTACAAGCTGCTTAACAACCGCGTCTACATCGGCGAAGCGGTCCACAAGGGCATCGGCTATCCCGGCGAGCATGAGGCGATTATCGACCTAGCCTTGTGGGACAGGGTGCACGCCATCCTGGCGGAGAGCCCGAGGACCCGGGCAGCGCGCACCCGCGCTCAGACGCCGGCCTTGCTGAAGGGGCTGATCTATGGGCCCACCGGCCATACCCTGTCGCCGTCTCATACCCGCAAGGGTGGGCGGCTCTACCGCTACTATGTCAGCCAGGCCGTTCTGAAGGATGGCCCCGGCTCGTGCCCGGTGGGGCGCATCTCGGCGGCCGAGATCGAGGCCGCCGTCGTCGACCAGCTGCGGGCGCTTCTGCGCGCGCCCGAGATCATCGTCGCAACATGGCGGGCTGCGCGAACCGAAATCGAGAACCTGAGCGAGATCGACGTGCGCGAGGCGATTGAGCGCTTCGATCCGCTGTGGGACGAGCTGTTCCCGGCCGAGCGGGCACGACTCGTCCAGCTCCTCGTCGAACGCGTCGATGTCGCGGAGGACAGCGTCGAGATTCGGCTGCGGACTGCGGGGCTCGGGCGCCTTATGGCCGAGCTGCACGCGGGCGAGACTGAATCCCGGAGGGCTGCGTGATGGCGGATCCGAGTTTCAGCGCGGATGACGAGACCATCACTGTTCGCATTCCGTTCGAGTTCCGAAAGCGCGGCGGCCGCAAGCTGGTGATCTCGCCGGACGGCAACGATGCCTGGGCCCCGCCGCGGGCGCGGATCGACAACGCAATGGTCAAGGCGCTCGCCAGGGCGCACCGCTGGCGCCAGCTTCTCGAAACCGGCGTCTACGCTACCATCGAGGAGATCGCCGCGGCCGAGAAGATCAACGCTTCTTACATCAGCCGCATCCTGCGTCTGACGCTGCTTGCCCCGGACGTCGTCGAAGCGATCCTGGACGGTCGGCAGCCGCCCGGGCTAACGTTACCGGTTCTACTCAAGCCATTCCCGGTTGAGTGGGAAGAGCAGAGGCGCGCGTTATGCCGTTAAGTGGCGACGCGGCCGTCACGCCCCCGGAGATTATGCTCTTGGGATGGGAGAGATTGCTCTGATCGAAACGGTCCTCATCCTCCAACCGTTTGAACTGGAGGGGTGCGCTCCCCCCATAATGCTGGCAAGTTGAACAATTTTGATGCAGACGGCCCGAGCTCACACGAAGTCGCGAGGAATCCGGTTATGCCAATCGCGGCTGAATATGCGCCGTTCGCCTTCATAGGCATCCAGGTTAGCTTCGATCTCGAAGCATTCCGCAGTGGAGGTGAGCACGGTGCGGGTCACGCTCCGCACGTTCCACTCACCACGAGCGAGGCCGCGCTCCCAATGGGTTTCTCCACGCACGGAATCAAAATCGTCGCCGCGCATGCGGTACAGCTCGCGAGCCTTGTCGCGCACCGTCAGACCGATATCATCAAACCTGTAGACCCCGCGGTCATCTATGACCTCGAGCGTCGACTCATCCTTGGCCAAGTCGCGGTGAACAAGCCAATTATGGTGTTCGGGCTCGATCATCGTGCGCCTGGGCGGCGCGGCACCCTCGGCCTCTTCGAAGGGCGGCAAAGCTGCCGCACCCTCCACAGGGCGATAGGCTGGCAGAACGAGCTGGCTCGTACCCAGCCCGATTTTGAGTTGCGCGGGCTCGGGCGGCGGCCAGGCAAGAGGCCAGTAGGAGGTAGAAAGAGACAGACGGATGTGGTGTCCGGCCGGGAAATGCTGGCCGCAGCCGTTCAGATGGACAATAACGCGGTACCTCCGGTGAGGCACCAGGGCGCTCGGATGTTCACTGCTGTCGCGATGGGTCAGATTAAGGAGCCCGTAGCTCACGCGCGTGGCCTTGCCATCAGGAGCGACGTCGGACAGCCGTGCTGCGATCATCGCAACCGGCCTGTCAGAGGCAAGGTCAAGCTCGACGCAGGGTGAGCCGAGAATCTCAAGGGGCTCCTGTAGGGGCTTGGTCTGGAAGACCAGCGCACCACCATCCTCCTCGCGCTGGTCGTGGGCAAGATCCGGCCCCTCCGCGTAGGAGCACCATTTGCCGGCGAACAGCCCGACCGTCAGCGGCGACTGGATGTTCACGGTCTCTTCGGTGATCTTGACCGTCTCTTCGACGAGCCGGTGCCACGCCAAGCGGTAGCGTCGCGTAGCCGTCTCCGGCGACGGCCATGTCTTCGTGGCTACCCAGCGGCCGGGTCGCCGCGGATAACTGGTCGTTGGCGGAACGCTGTCCTGCATCCAAACCCGCAACCTCGGCTCATGCATGATGCCGGTGTCCCGGCCTTTGAGCCAGTGGTCCCACCATCTCAGCATTTCCTGCAGGAAGCCGATCGCGGGTCCCGGCTCGCCGAAATGGGGATATCTATGGCCCCATGGCCCGATCAGACCCTTGCGGGGGCACGACAAGCGTTCGACAAGCCGGAAGACGGCGTTGGAATAGCCATCGGCCCATCCGCTGACGGCGTAGACCGCACATTGGATGGCCTCGTAGTTCTCGCACACCGAGCCATGGGCCCAGTAGGCGTCGCGACGCTGATGGCGCAGCCAGGCATCGAGCCACAATCCGCTGTGCTCAAGACGCTCAAGCCACATTTCTCGCCAGCGCTCGCCCACCAGCGCGGGATCTGGCGGCAACGTATTGGAGGAAAACATTACTGAGGCCCAGGACAGGTTATCGCCCAACAGACAGCCGCCCATGTGGTGGACATCGTCCGAATACCGGTCGTCGGTGGACGCCACTGTGACGATCGCCTTGAGCGCCGGAGGCCGAAGGGCCGCGATTTGCAGCGCGTTGAACCCGCCCCACGAGATACCCATCATGCCGACCTGGCCGTCGCACCAGGGCTGCTCCGCCAGCCAGGTAACAACCTCCACACCGTCATTGAGCTCACTTTGCTGATACTCGTCCCGCAGCACCCCTGCGGACTCGCCGCTGCCGCGCAGATCGACGCGGACGCAGGCATAGCCGTGGCCAGCGAGATAGCCGTGAGTAACGGCGTCGCGCATCGCGGTTCCAAAGCGCTTGCGATAGGGGATGTATTCGAGAATCGCCGGCACCGGCGCTTGGGGCGCCGATTTCGGCCGCCAGATGCGCGCGGCGAGATGCACGCCATCACGCATCGGGATAAAGACATTCTCTATCTCCTCTACTTCGCAGGGAAACTCGGTGATCGTTTTCATGCCGTGTCGGACGAGGTCGGTTCGATGTCGAGGGTGCGCAGTTTGAGGCAGCGGCGACCCGTTCGCAACAGCGCCGCCGAATTGCGCGCGCTCAGGGACAACCCAAGCCAGCCCGAAGCCGAAGCTGTCCTGGAATGGCCGATGCGCAAGGCGCCGTGCTCCTTCGCAGCGGATTTGCACCATCGCCACGGAGTCGATCTGGTTAAGGAGCCGCAGCTACGCGTCACTGGATCTTAGCGGCTCCCATGCCAGCGCAGTAGTTGTAATTGATATAGCCGTGCGCGGTTCGATCTCCGCCACGATCGCTCGGTGTCGGCGAGCACGTCGGTGGCCGGCTTGTTATCGCCGCGTCCAGGCACTAATTCCGGCGAGACACACTTAATCATGACTTCGATCCGCGTCGGCTCACGAGGAGTTGCCCAAGGATGAGCCACAATGTCTTTGTCCTGGGCCTGGACGCGTTTAATCGGGCAAAACTCGAAGCCCTGCCCCTTGCCGAGATCTGCGCGTTCCACGGGTTGCTCAGGCCCGAGGATGTCGGCGAGCCGGAGACTTACGACATAGGCACGCTGATGAGTCGCGCCGAGGCGGAGCTCACCGCCTTTTCCGGCTCGATCGACGCCATCGTGGGTTACATCGACATACCGGTAGGACTGATGCTGCCGATCTTGTGTGCGAAGTTCAGCCTGCGCAGCCCGAGCCTGAAAAGCGTGTTGAAATGCCAGCACAAGTACTGGAGTCGCTTGATCCAGGCAGAGGTGATCCCTGAGCATATTCCACAGTTTACCATCTTCGATCCATTTGATTCACGCGCTTTGGAGGGGATTGCTTTGGCCTATCCCTTCTGGATCAAGCCGGTGAAGTCGGGTGGCTCTCACCTTGGATTCCGCATCAACCGGGCGGAGGACTTCCACCGGGCTCTGCCGCTTATCCAGCAGGCGCTGCCGCGGCTCGCCGAGCCCTTCAACTATCTGATGGAGTACAGCGACCTGCCCCCTGGGGTGGCAGATGTCGACGCCTATCATTTCATCGCGGAATCCATTCTCACCGGGCGGCAATGCACCCTCGAAGGTTACGTCCACAAGGGCGAAGTGCACGCCTACGGAGTGGTCGACTCAATTCGCCATAGAAACCGGACGACGTTCTTTCGCTATCAGTATCCCTCGGCCCTGCCGCAGAGGCTGCACCGGCGGATGGTCGAGATCGCGACCAGGGTCCTGACCCATGTCGGCCTGGACGACGCGCCGTTCAACGTCGAGTTTTTTTGGAGGCCGGGCGACGATACCTTGTGGCTTCTTGAGATCAACACACGGATTTCACAGTCTCACGCCCCATTGCTTGAGAAGGTCGACGGTGCCAGCAATCATCAGGTCATGGTGGAGATTGCGCTCGGACGCCCTCCGGGTCTATTGCGGCGCAAGGGCCCTTTTCGTTGTGCTGCAAAGTTTTACCTTCGCAGCTTCGTCGACGCGATCGTGACCCGTGTCCCGAGCGAGGAGGAGATCGCCGCGCTCGCGGCTGACATTCCCGGTGTCGAGATTCTGCCACTCGTCGGGGAGGGCACGCGCTTGTCCTCCATCCCCGAACAAGACAGCTACAGTTACGCGCTGGCTTACTTGTTTATCGGCGGTGATAACCAGGCCGACTTGCTTCGCAAGTACCGGCACTGCCTGGCGAACCTGCCCTTCGAAACGACGCTCGTGACTACCGCTACTTAATGTCCATCTCAGAAGACATGATTGCTTTCGAAAGCGGGTTCCACCGCTCATGTAACGATCACGTCGAAAAGTGCGTCGGCTCGAGCCGCAAAAAGCCCATCCGCATCATTATGTTACCCGTTCCGTACCAAACGGCCGCAGTCAGGAGCTTCGGAGAAAAACGGCCAAAGAGAGAACGAAAGGCAGTCACCCGGCGCCGGCTTGGTCAGCAGCCATGCCGCCGAAATCCCGCAGTTCCGTGGGGTTCTTGATACCGGCAACGGCCGCGGAGAGTGTTGTCCTGAACGCTGTTGGCGGAGGGGAAGGGACTGACGTCAAACCTACTCTGGATCAATCATCCGGTCGGGCAGTGCCAGCAACCCTCTCGCAGGTCGCTTCCGGCCAAGGCAGCACCCGGTCCTCGGCCATTCGCATACGGGCTGCACTCTGGTAGCCTATGGTCGTCCATGTGCGTTTTCATCAGCCACCGTCCGTAATCCTCACGGTGCACGCAATTGCAAACCGAAATGCCGGGCGCAGCGACCCACAGTGACCTGACGATCCGATCGGTCGGTGCTCGTATCGTAAAGGTGCCCCTACGTTTCACATTGGGAACCAGCGCCGACGTGGTCAGCACGGTGCCTATTGTTCTTGTCGACATCCTGACAGATCAAGGTGTTGTCGGGCGTGCATACGCGTTCGCCTATACTGACGCGGGCGCTGTAGCAATCGCGTCACTTCTGGGCGAAGCCGTCGAACTGATCTGCGGATCCGCCGCAGCGCCTGTTCCTGTCGCCGATCTTCTGGAACGACGCTATCGACTTCTTGGTGTCACCGGGACTGTCCGAATGGCCTTGTCGGTGCTCGACATCGCGCTGTGGGATGCTCAGGCGAACGCCCGGAATGTGCCACTGAGCGACCTGCTTGGAGGCAAGCCCCGCGCGATCTCAGCCTACGACAGTCGGGGGTTGGGACTGATGGCTCCTGCCCCGCTGGCCGACGAGGCATTGCGGATGATCGAGGATAGGAATTTGGCTGCCGTGAAGCTGCGTCTCGGTCATCCGACGCTTGCCGATGACATCGCCGCCGTCGAGGCGGTGCTTGGCGTGCTGCCAGAAGGCATTGGTCTCATGGTCGACTACAACCAAGCACTTTCGCCCGAAGAGGCGTTTCTGCGTGGTGCAGCGCTGGACAGCTACGGACTGCTCTGGATCGAAGAGCCCATGCGCCACGACGACTACCCGGCACAGGCGCGTTTAGAGCGGTTCATTGATTGACTGAATCGAGAGGGATTCCGGTTCTGTTGATTTTGTGATTCAAGATGCTGGCTGGAAAGGAGGCCAGCATCTGATGACAGCACCTCTATCCAATGATCTTC
>SKQW01000242.1 GCA_007118805.1 Rhodobiaceae bacterium
CGCTGGGCGCGCCGCCGACGACATTCGGCCAGTCCTGGCCGAGGCGGTTCGCCTTGAAGGAGGGGATCGCCTCGTCGAGCGCCTCGTGCAGCGGCGCGAAATCGACCACGCCCAGATTGGAATAAGTGACGCGGGGCAAATTCGATCGATCGGTCATGGTCTTGCGGGGCCCTTTGCTTCTCGCGCCTGCCTCATGAAGGGGGTCAGGTAGCCGACAGCGTAGGGAGGCGGCGGGCGACCGGTCAAGCCGGCGCCGGCGCCGCTGGACGCCAAGGCGTCGTTTCCCGCCGCGGTCAGATGCCGCACCGCACGCGCCCGAGGCCGCGATCTTGATCCATGTCAATGCCGCGCAGCGGGGGGAGGGCTGTCTTCGTGCAGCCGCGTGCGCACCGCTGCCAAAGGAACTGATCGGGGGCCTATCCGAATGACCGACAAACCAGCCGACAAGCTGCTTGGCAACGACGAAGCCGGGGTGTTCGCGTTGCTGTTCTGGACAGCCGTGGCCTGTCTCCTGATCGTCGCCAAGACCCAGGACCCGGCCATGGAGATCCATGCCTGGTTCGGGCTGGTCGCCAGCGTAGCTGGTGCATTCGCGCTGATCGTCCATGCCTCCGAGCGCCGCGGCACGCCGCCCGACGAGATCGGCGGCAAGCCGAACTACCATATGGGGCCGGTCAAGCTGGCCACGGCGCTTGGGGCGTTCTGGGGGGTCGTCGGCTTCGCCGCTGGGCTGTTCATCGCCCTGCAGATGACCTTTCCGGCCCTGAATCTCGATCTGCCCTGGACCACCTTTGGCCGCCTGCGGCCGGTCCATACCTCGGCGGTGATCTTCGCCTTCGGCGGCAACGTGCTAATTGCCACGTCGTTCTATGTCGTCCAGCGCACCTGTCGGGCCCGGCTCGCCGGTGGCATGTGGCCGTGGTTGGTGGTGTGGGGCTACAACGCCTTCATCGTCATCGCCGCTTCGGGCTACGTCCTCGGCGTCACGCAGTCGAAGGAATATGCCGAGCCGGAATGGTATGCCGATCTCTGGCTGACCATCGTCTGGGTGATCTATCTCCTGGTCTTCCTCGGCACGCTGTGGAAGCGCAAGGAACCGCACATCTACGTTGCGAACTGGTTCTTCCTGGCCTTCATCGTGACAATCGCGATGCTGCACGTGGTCAACAATCTGGCCATCCCGGTGTCGCTGACGAGTTCGAAGTCATACATCGTCTGGGCCGGCGTGCAGGACGCCATGACCCAGTGGTGGTACGGCCACAACGCGGTCGGCTTCTTCCTCACCGCCGGCTTTCTCGGGATCATGTATTACTTCATTCCCAAGCGCGCCGAGCGGCCGGTCTATTCCTACCGCCTGTCGATCATCCACTTCTGGTCGCTTATCTTCCTTTATATCTGGGCCGGTCCGCACCATCTGCACTACACCTCGGTGCCGCAATGGGCGCAGACCCTCGGCATGACCTTCTCGATCATGCTGTGGATGCCGAGTTGGGGCGGCATGATCAATGGCATCATGACGCTGTCCGGCGCGTGGGACCGGCTGAGGACCGACCCCGTCCTGCGCATGATGGTGGTCTCCGTCGCCTTCTACGGCATGGCCACCTTCGAGGGGCCGCTGATGTCGATCCGCGCGGTCAACTCGCTGTCCCATTACACCGACTGGACGATCGGCCACGTGCATTCCGGCGCGCTCGGCTGGGTTGGCTTCATCTCCTTCGGCGCAATCTACTGCCTTGTGCCATGGCTCTGGGAGAAGAAGCGGCTCTATTCGCTGCGTGCGGTGGAGTGGCACTTCTGGATCGCGACCATCGGTATCGTTCTCTACATCACCGCCATGTGGGTCGCCGGCATCATGCAGGGCCTGATGTGGCGCGCCTACACCGAGCTCGGCTTTCTGGAATACTCCTTCGTCGAAAGCATCGACGCGATGTTCCCGTACTACCTGATCCGGGCGTTGGGCGGTGCCCTGTTCGTCATCGGCTCGCTCATCATGGTCTGGAATCTCTGGATGACCGCGCGCCACGGCGAACCGGCCGAGGAGGCCGCGCCGCGCACGCTCGCGGCGCAGCCGGCGGAGTGAGGAGAGACGTCATGTGGGAAAAACACCGCGCCTTCGAGCGCAACTCGATCTTCCTCACCGTCGGCATCCTGATCGTGGTCTCGATCGGCGGCCTAGTCGAACTCGTTCCCAACTTCTACCTCAAGTCCACCATTGAGGATGTCGAGGGGATGCGGCCCTACACGCCGCTCGAACTGAAGGGGCGCAACATCTACATCCGCGAGGGCTGCTACAACTGCCACAGTCAGCAGATCCGGGTGTTGCGCGACGAGGTCGACCGCTACGGCCATTACAGCCTGGCCGCTGAGTCCATGTATGACCATCCCTTCCAATGGGGCTCGAAGCGCACCGGGCCGGACTTGGCCCGTGTCGGGGGCAAGTATTCCGATGAATGGCACCGCGACCACCTGATTGATCCGCAGTCGGTGGTGCCGTCGTCGATCATGCCGGCCTATCCCTTCCTCGCCGATGCGCCGATCACGGGACGCGAGATCCAGCGCAGTCTTGAAATCCATCAACGGCTCGGGGTGCCCTATAGCGACGAGATGGTCGAGAACGCCGCCGTCGACGTGTTTGCTCAGGCCAGTCCGGACCATCCCGCCGCGGCGGATTTCGCGGAGCGCTATCCCGGTGTCGCCGTGCGCGCATTCGATGGCGATCCGCGCCGGGTCACCGAGATGGACGCGCTGATCGCCTACATGCAGATGCTCGGCACGCTGGTCGACTTCGACCTCTATGACGGGCAGGCCGACATCAATCTGAGGTGACACCGATGTACGAAACCCTTGCACACGCCGCCCAGACCTGGGGGCTGATCTATTTCGTCGTCATCTTCGCCGCCGTTCTCGTCTATGCGCTCTGGCCCGGCAACAAGAAGCGCTTCGAGGACGCCGCCCGTAGGCCGCTGGACGAGGACTGACGCGATGGCCGACAAGAAGGATATCGACGAGATCTCCGGCGTCGAGACGACCGGGCACGAGTGGGACGGGCTAAAGGAACTCAACAACCCCTTGCCGCGCTGGTGGCTCTGGGTCCTGTACGCCACCATCATCTGGGCGGTCGGCTACTGGATCCTCATGCCGTCCTGGCCGCTGATCAACGACCATACGCGCGGCCTGCTCGGGCATTCCGACCGCGCCGTCGTGGTGGAGCGGATAGAAGCGCTCGAGGCGCTGCGCAGAGAGCGCGGGGGCAGGCTTATCGAGGCCTCGCTCGACGAGGTGGTCGAAACGCCGGCCCTGCTGGAATTTGCGATGGCTAGCGGCCGCGGCGCCTTCGGCGATAATTGCGCCGGATGCCACGGCGCCGGCGGCGCCGGCGCCCCCGGCTATCCCAACCTCAATGACGACAACTGGTTGTGGGGCGGCACGCTGGAAGACATCCAAGAATCGATACTCTACGGCATTCGCTCCGATCATCCGCAGACTCGCCTCGGTGACATGCCGGCCTTCGGTCGCGACGGAATACTCGATATCGAAGAGATGCGGGCGGTCGCGGCCTATGTGCGTGGCCTGTCGGGTCTCGAGGTCGCCGAGGGCGCCGACCTCGATCTCGGCGCTACCGTCTACGCCGACTACTGCGCCGCCTGCCACGGGCCGGCCGGGGAGGGTAGCCGCGATCTCGGGGCGCCCGACCTCAGCAACAATATCTGGCTCTACGGCGCTGATGTGGAGACCATCGTGACCTCGGTTCGCGAGGGGCGCGCCTCGGTGATGCCAGCCTGGGAGGGGCGGCTCGATCCGGTCACCACCAAGGCGCTTGCCGTCTATGTGCATTCGCTCGGCGGCGGCGAGTAGCCGCGGCCAAGGACAGAGTTCGGATGACCATACGCGCCGATACGTCTACCGGCGGAACGAGCGGGGCTGGAACGCCCCCGCCGCTGTATGCGCCGCAGAAGAAGGTCTATCCGCAAAGCGTTTCCGGCCGCTTCCGCAACATCAAATGGGCGGTAATGGGGGTCACCCTCGGTATATACTATCTCCTGCCCTTTGTGCGGTGGGACCGGGGGCCCGATGCACCGAACCAGGCCGTTCTCGTCGATTTTCCGGGGCGTCGTTTCTACTTCTTCTTCATCGAGCTGTGGCCGCAGGAGGTCTACTACTTCACCGGCCTGTTGATCCTGGCGGCCCTGACGCTGTTCCTGATGAACGCGCTCGCCGGCCGGGTATGGTGCGGCTATCTCTGCCCGCAGACGGTGTGGACCGATCTGTTCTATGCCGTCGAGCGCTGGGTCGAGGGCGATCGGCGCGAGCGCATGAAGCAGGCGAGCGAGCCTTGGACGGCCCGGCATGTCCGCCTGGCCGCGACCAAGCACGGGATCTGGCTGCTCATCGCCTGGTGGACCGGCGGCGCTTGGGTCCTTTATTTCGCCGACGCGCCGACGCTGGTCTACGAACTCGCCACCTTCCAGGCGCCGATGATGGCGTGGATGTGGATCGGCATACTCACCTTCACAACCTATCTGCTGGCCGGCTTCGCGCGCGAGCAGGTCTGCACCTATATGTGCCCGTGGCCGCGCATCCAGGCCGCGTTGACTGACGAGTGGGCGCTCAATGTCGCCTACCGCTACGATCGCGGCGAGCCGCGCGTGTCGCTCAAGGAGGCGACGAAGCTGCGGGCCGCGGGTGAGCCCGCAGGCGACTGCATCGACTGCTACCAGTGTGTCGCCGTGTGTCCGACCGGCATCGACATCCGCGATGGCGCCCAGCTCGAATGCATCCAGTGCGGGCTGTGCATCGACGCCTGCGACAACGTGATGGCGCGGATCGGGCGGCCCACCGGGCTGATCGCCTATGACAACGACATCAACATTGAACGCCGGCGTGAGGGCTTGCCCGAACTCTGGCGCTTCGTGCGCCCGCGCACGGTGATCTATGCGGTCGTCATTGCCCTGGTCGGAAGCATGATGCTGTGGTCCCTGCTCGCTCGCGACATGCTGGGGGTCAGCGTCATTCACGACCGCAACCCCGTCTATGTCCAGCTCAGCGACGGCGGTTTGCGCAACGGCTACACCGTCCGTCTCATCAACAAGCACAACGCGCCGCGCGAGCTGGTCCTGTCGCTCGATGGCCCGCCGGGGGCGCGGCTCGAGGTCGTGGGCGCCGCGACACAGAGAGCGGATGGCCATCTGGTCACCGTCGGTCCGGATACGACCCGCGAGCTTCGCGCGCTGGTCAGCGTGCCGCCGGGGTCCGACCTGGCTGCGTCGACGCCCGTCACCTTTCACATCACCGATCCGGATACGGGGGAGCGGGAAGCCGCCGCCGACTTCTTCCGCGCCCCCGCTCCGGCAAACACCCCATGAGGCTGCCATGACACAGGCGAACCCATCCGGCGAACGCAGGATCACCGGTAGAACGGTGCTGGCGGTGTTCGTCGGCTTTTTCGGCGTCATTGCTTCGGTCAACGCCTTCATGATCTGGCAGGCGACATCCACCCATACCGGGATCGTGGTCGACAGCGCCTGGCGCTCCAGCGGCAACTGGCAGGCCGAAATCGATGCGGCCCGGGCGCAGCGTGAGCTCGGCTGGGCGGTTGACCTCGATATCGCCCGCAACGGTGCCGGCGCCGATGTCGAGGCCCTGATTGTCGATGCCGCCGGCGCACCGGTCCACGGCATCGATGTCAGCGTGCGCATGATCAGCCCTGTCGGTCCCGATGGTGACCGGGCGGTAACGCTTCGCGAGCAGGATAGCGGAAGATATACCGGCGCTTTTGCCGAGTTGGCGGCGGGCCGCTGGCAGGTGCTGCTGGATGTGCGGACTGGCGCAGGCCGGGCCTATCGCTCGCAGAACGCCCTTGTTGTGAGGTAGCCGGGTGGGCCACGTACCGCGCGATCTGTCGGCATTCGTCACGCCCGTCGGCGAGGCGACCTGGCACATGGAGCTCGCCGTCGAGGGAGTGACCTGCGCCGGCTGCATGCGCAAGATCGAGTCCGGGCTTGCCGCCGTGCCGGGGATCACGCGGGCGCGGCTCAACTTCACCAACCGGCGGCTTGCCGTCGACTGGCAGGCCGGCGTCCTTCGTCCTGAGGATGTAGTCGACCGGCTCGCGGGCCTCGGCTTCCCAGCCCATCCCTTCGATCCGGGTGCGGCCAGCGCCGCCGAGTCGCGCGAATCCAGTGCGCTTCTCCGGGCGATGGCCGTGGCCGGCTTTGCGACCGCCAATATCATGCTGCTCTCGGTCGCGGTGTGGTCGGGCAATGTCACCGATATCACGCCGGAGATCCGCGATCTCTTTCACTGGATTTCGGCCCTGATCGCGATCCCGGTTGTGGCTTATTCCGGGCAACCCTTCTTCCGCTCCGCCTTCGGCGCGATCCGGGCCGGTCGGGTCAACATGGACGTGCCTATCACGCTCGGCGTCCTGCTGGCTGTCGGCATGTCGATCGCGGAAACCTTTGCCGGCGGTCGGCACGCCTATTTCGATGCCGCGGTCATGCTGCTGTTCTTCCTGTTGATCGGCCGCTATCTGAACATGGAGATGCGCCGGCGCACGCGCGCCCATGCGGAAAACCTCGCAGCGCTTAAAGGCGAAACCGCGCTCAAGCTCATGCCCGGCGG
Source organism: Rhodobiaceae bacterium (assembly GCA_007118805.1). GTDB lineage: Bacteria > Pseudomonadota > Alphaproteobacteria > Rhizobiales > Tepidamorphaceae > SKQW01. The sequence goes on from SKQW01000242.1 coordinate 6,622, forward strand.
GGATACGCGGCTCGTGCCGCTGTCAGCGGTCGAACCGGGCGACCGGGTGCTGGTGGCGCCTGGCGAACGCCTGTCGGTCGACGGCACCGTCGATAGCGGACACTCGGAAATCGACCAGAGCCTGGTCACCGGCGAGACCGCGCTGGCTCGCGTCGGGCCGGGCGACAGCGTCTATGCCGGCACGCTGAACGCCGACGGTGCCCTGACGATCAGGGCAAGCGCGGCGGCGGACGGCACGCTGCTCGACGAGGTGGAGAAGCTGCTCGCCGCTGCCCAGGACGCCCGCTCCGCGCGACTGGCACTGGCCGACCGCGCCGTGCAGTACTATGCCCCGCTGGTTCATGGCGCGGCTGCGCTGACCTTCCTCGGCTGGCTTGCCTTCGGCGTCGGATGGCAGAGCGCCTTGACCACGGCTATCGCGCTATTGATCATCACCTGCCCCTGCGCCCTCGGCCTTGCCGTGCCGGCGGTGCAGGTTGTTGCCAGCGGCCTGATGTTCCGCGCCGGGCTGCTACTCAATGCCGGCGAGGCCATCGAGCGTCTCGCCGAGGTGGATACGGTGGTCTTCGACAAGACCGGCACCCTGACCAGTCCGGAGCCGCAGGTGGCCAATGGCGACACGCTGCCGCCCGATTTCTTCGACCTGGCGGTCCGCCTGGCCCTGTCGAGCCGGCATCCCATCGCCGCGGCCCTGCGCGCCCACGCGGCGGGCCGGGCGCCCTTGCCGGGCGCCGTCGAGGAGCCGGGGCGGGGCGTGCGGGCCGAGGTCGGCGGCAACCTGCTGCGGCTGGGCAGCGCGCGCTTCTGCGCGGTGGACTATGACGCCGCGCGCAAGGCGAATCCCGGTCCTGCCCAGTCGCTGATCTGGTTCCGGATCGGCGACCACGCACCAGTGGCAATCGAGGTGAGTCAGCGCCTGCGCGGCGATGCAGTCACGGTCGCCGAGGCCCTGCGGCGGCGCGGTCTGCGCATCGTGATCCTGTCCGGCGACCGCGCCGAGGCGGTGGCCGACATTGCCGAGCGCATTGGTGTGACGGAATGGCGCGCAGGCCTCACTCCGACCGAGAAGATCACGATGCTTCAGGAGCTTAAGCTGTCCGGCTGCAGGACGCTCATGGTCGGCGACGGACTCAACGACGCCCCGGCGCTTGCCGCGGCGCATGTCTCGATGTCGCCGGTCACCGCGGTCCATCTCAGCCAGGCGGCGGCCGACGCCGTCTTCCTCGGCGAGCGCCTCTCGCCCATCGTTTCCGGGCTCGACATCGCACGCCGGGGGCGCCGGGCGATGGACCAGAATCTCTGGCTTTCCGCGGTTTACAACGCCATC
>SKQW01000399.1 GCA_007118805.1 Rhodobiaceae bacterium
CTGGGCCCCGGACGAAGCCGACGACTATCTCCATCCCAACGACATCGTGTTCGGCGTCGTGGAAGGCGGCCAGGCCCGCGCCTATCCCCAGCGCATTCTCGTCTGGCACGAGATCGTCAATGACGTGGTCGGCGGGGTCGGCCTCGCCGTGACCTATTGCCCGCTGACCGGCACGGCGATCCTGTTCGAGCGCGGCGAGACCGAATTCGGCGTCTCGGGGCGTCTCGTCAACAGCAACCTCGTGATGTACGACCGCGACACCGATACCTGGTTCCCGCAGGTGCTGGCGGTGGGTATACGCGGCCCCCATGCCGGGCAGGCGCTGGTCGAGCGCCCCATGGTGTGGACGACGTGGGGACGCTGGCGCGAGGCCCATCCCGACACCTCCGTCCTGTCGACGCGGACCGGTTTTGCCCGCAACTACAACCGCGACCCCTATGGCGCCTACAATCCGCGCTCGGGATATTACGCCCCCGATAGTCGGACGATCTTTCCACTGATGAATCAGGACGACCGCCACCCGCCGAAATCGGTCTTTGTCGGGGCGCGGACCGACAACGCGGCGGTGGCCTTCCGGCTGGAAACGCTGCGGGAGCACAAGCAGCTCACCCTTGCGGTCAACGGCGAGACCTTCACGGCGATCCATGACGAGGCGCTCGACACCGGTTACATCTTCCGGGGGGCGGCAAATGGCGAGGCGCAGGTGACTGGTACAGGACCCGATGCCGTGGCCTGGTCGAATGGCGCGGCGCCCGCGCCGCTCAATGCGTTCGAGGCGATGTGGTTTGCCTGGCTTGCCTTCTATCCGGAGTCCGCGGTCCATGACTGAGGCGTCACGCGCCGTCCTGCGCGAGGCGGCCGGGCAGAGCCTCGGCTGGGCCGTCGCGCTCGTCTATCTCGCCATTTTCCTGGTCGCTATGGGGGATCTGGCCATCGATGCCGCCATGCGAACGATCTCCGGCTTTGCCGTGACCGGGTGGCACGAGCTCATCCTGCGCCAGCGCGCGCCGTTCCAGTTCGAGGCCGTGGCGGTCATCGAGGCGCCGTTCCTGGTCTGGCTCGTCTCGCCGATCAATCTGGCGATCGGCGCCGCGCTCGGGCTGCTGACGGGGATCCAGATCGCGCTGGTGCGGGTGGCGCGGCGCTGCTCGGCGGCCTGCGGCCTGAGTCCGGCCACCGGGGTGCTCGCGGGGCTGCCGGGCCTGCTTGCCGGCAGCGCGTGCTGCGCCCCGATCCTGTTCGTGCTGCTTGGACTTCAGGTGACGACCTCGGTGGTCACGGTGATGGGGCTGATGATTCCGGCCGCCTTCGTTCTGCTCGCTGGCGGATTGCTGGCAACGCTTCGGGTCGCCGCCGGGCGCTGCGCAGAGGCCCATGCGTGACCAAGGCGGGGGCGCCGCTGAAACGCTAAGGGTGATCTCGGTTGCGGGTCGACCGCATAACGATACCGTGCAACGCTCTCACACCTCGATCGATCCAGGAGAACACAAATGGCTGACCGGGAGACGGCCCTGATCGTCGGCGCCGGGTCGGGGCTAAGCGCGGCATTGGCCCGTCTTTTCGCGGCAGAGGGGATGGCCGTTGTGCTTGCCGCGCGCGATCCGGCAAAGCTCGCCGAGCTTGCCGACGCGACGGGCGGGCGAGCCTATAAATGCAATGCTGCCGAGCCGCGCGACGTCGCAGCGCTGTTCGAAGCCATCGACCGCGAGATCGGTGTCCCGGACATTGTCGTCTATAATCCGAGCGCCCGCCTGCGCGGTCCCATCGTCGAGCTCGACCCGGATAGGGTCGCCGAAGCATTGGCGATCACCTGCTATGGCGGGTTCCTGGTCGCCCGCGAGGCAGCCCGGCGGATGGTCGAGCGTGGCGCCGGCACGATCCTGTTCACCGGCGCCTCGGCGAGTGTGAAGGGCTATGCCAACTCCGCTCCTTTCGCGATGGGCAAATTCGGGCTGCGGGGACTTGCCCAGGCGCTGGCTCGCGAGCTGCAGCCGCAGAACGTACATGTCGGGCACATCGTCATCGATGGCGGCATTCGCCAGGCCAACGACCCGAGGGCCGCCGCGCGGGGCGAGGACGGCTTGCTCGTCCCCGACGAGATCGCGCGAACCTATCTGTTCCTTCACCGCCAGCAGCGCAGTGCGTGGACCTGGGAGGTCGAGCTCAGGCCATGGCGCGAAACGTTCTGAAGCCGTTCCGGGCTGCCGCGTCGGGGCGCCCGGCGAGCCGCCTATAGCGCGTCGGCTTCCGACTTGCGATCCGGCATTCGCGCTGTCATGGCCGCCCTGACGGCGGCGCGCTGGGCCTCGATATCGACGGGGATCTCGGAGATGGTCTCCAGTCGGCGGTCCTCGAAGACGTCGGTATCAGGGTGCTCGGTCGCCCAGTCGGCCAGCAGCGCGTCGCGCTCGTGGATCAGCGCCTCGATCTGCGGGCGGAACAGCCGCATCATCGCGGTGATCCAGCGGTTGGTCGGCCAGGACGGGTAGGCGTGGTCGATGACGAAGCGCTCGAGCATGGCGCAGACATCGTCGGCCTTGTGCCAGGCCTCTCCGGTGACCCAGCGATTGGTGGTGAACAGCCGGATCGGCTGACCGTAGCGGTCCATCGAGATGGCGACGAGATGGGACAGCGCCTTGTCGCCCGCCGGCCAGTTGCGCCCCGCCGCCTCCGGGATCGGCACCACGCCCGGTGGCATGCCGGGCTGGCGCAGGAAGGTGTGGAAATGCCCGTGCTCGCCGTCGCGATGGGCGTGATAATAATACTGGGCGTGGCTGTCGCGGTCAAAGACGTCGCCCTTCGGGTAGTGGTCCATCTTGATGAACTTGCCCTGACCCTTGAGCACCTCGCCGACGACGTTGAGCCCGCCCTTCTTCAGAACCCGCATGCATTCGACGATCTCGTCGCCGGCCGCCGCCATCTCGTCGAGGCGCGCCTGCGGCAGCCCTGTCAGATCGATGCCCATGGTTATCCTCCCCGCTCCGGCTACTCGGCGGCCTCGGAAAGGTCCATGACCTCGCCACGGGCCGGATAGTCGCGCGCCAGCACCATGTCGAGCGCCTTGACAATGTCGGCGAAATGCGGCCGCGCGAAGGGCATGGTCTGGACGCTCGCGAAGTAGAGCGTGCCGTCGGGCCGCACCAGGAACAGGCCGGGCTCGACGAAGAGCGGCGGTTCCTCGATGCCGGCCGACGTCGTCCCGACGCCCGAGGAGATATAAAGCCCCCAGCGGCGCGCGGTGGCAAGATCGAGGCCGTAGCCGATCCTCAGCGTATCGAGCCGCCAGTCCTCGCGCGCCTGCTGAGCCCGCTCCTTTCCGTCATTCGAGATCGCGATCGCTTCGACACCCCGCTTGTCGAGCTCGGGCAGCTGGCGCTGCAAGTCGGCGAGATATCCCCGGCAGATCGGGCAGTGCAGCCCGCGATAGATGACGATCAGCGAGAAATTCTGCGGCGCACGCGCATGCACGCGCCAGGTTCCGCCATCGAGCGTCTCAACGGCAAGCTCCGGCACGGCCTGCCGGGGAAATAGCGGCGTGAGTGAAGGCATTACGATAGGAACTCCTCAAATTGGGGGCGGAGAACAGGCTAGCGGCTCGCGGTTCACGCCGACAGGCGGTGAGCCTCACGAAGGCGTTACGCCTTGTAGTCGTGTGAGATGTAGTCGTGTGAGATCCGAGCGTGTGCGCTGTCCTCAGAACAGTTCCATCACGATCTTCTGGCGCATCATCATCGGCATGTCCGAGATCAACTCCAAGGTAAGCACGAAGGCGCCTGGTCCGCCGATGATCCGTTGCCCGTAGTAGCCGGTGAGATCGGGGTGACGCGTGTTGAAGATCATCGGAAGGCCATTGATGATGACGTCCATATCGAGCAGCTCGCCGCGCGGCCCATCGATGCCGCGGCCTGAATTGTTCGCCCCGTCCCCTGTGACATCGACCACATGCCGGGTTGCCGAGAAGGGGAGCGCTCGAAACAGCGCGACCGCCTCGTGAAGAGCTTCCCCGATGGCCGTGAGTCCGCCGAGCCTGTCGTTGCCTTGGTTTCGAATCCGGTAAGCGAAGGCCTGTGCCGACGTGGCCGAGTCAATGATTGTCCACTCGATCAAAGTCTCAGCGCGTGTTGCGAACTCGACATAGGCAAAGGCCGAGCGCCCGAGCGCACCGTTATCGACGGCCTGAAGCACCTCGTAAGATGTGATGGCGGCGGCATGGCTTTCGCGGGCGATGCTCACTTCGTAGTCGGACATGCTGTGTGAGACGTCGACGATAAAGACGACGGCGTTGTCGACACGCGGGGCGCCGATATCGGGGCCGGTTGCCGCAACCGCGGAGGAACTCCCGCCCACAAGCAGGAGCCATAGGAGGGCCTTCGCTGTCACAATCCTGAGCATCTGTTGGCTCCGGATCCGAAGTGAAGCCCATCGCCTGGCCGCGTCTCTGGTCATGGTGTTCAAGTGATTGGTTTTGCGTGGTTTCCCGGCGCCGGAGGCGGTCCGGCATGTCCACCTCACCTGAACGTGCGGTCAAGCCCGCTGGCCGGGTCGCGTGTCATGCCGGAGGTGGCGGACCCATGATCTGCGGTGAAGCCGACCGCGCCGCCGATATCGACCGCAACGTTGTTGCCGGCCTCGACCAAGCCGAACAGGGCAAGGTCGCCGATCTCGGAATGGCGCTGGGCGGCCGGGGCCGGGCGGCCCGGATTGCCAGTGAAGCCGGCGGCACCGGAAAGGTCGACCGTGGCCTGCGCATTGCCGGCCTCGACGAGGCCGAAGACAGACGGATCGCCGATAGTGTCGGCGGCAGCGATGCCGGTGGACAGGATGAGGGCGGCGGCGGTGGTGGTGAACAGCGATTTCATGGCTCAAATCTCCTTTGGCTGGGCGAAGCGGCCCATCCGCTCGCTTGTCGGGGAGACTTCGCCTCGGGTTCGGGGCCGGATACCGGCCGTCCGCTTCATTTGAGCGCGTGTGATCCGGCAATGAAGGCGCCGTGATCGAAAGGCCAGGAACACCTGAGCTATCGCGTTACGCTCAGCCATCCCCTCGATCGCACGCGGACGCGTCTAGCCCGCAGCGGCGCGAGCAGTACGCCGTCTCGAAAACGTGATAAACAGACTCCTCCACGCGGCAGTATAGTGCGCCTAATCTGTTGCGTTGGAGGTCAAGATGTACTGTGTCAAAAGCGCCGTGGCGGCAGCATTGATCGCATTTTCCTGGCTTTCGATGAGTGCGGAAAGAACCCAGGCCACTGAAATAGATCAGGCGCTGAATTCAATTCGCACAGCCACGGAACGATTCAAGGACGTTAATGTTGCGCTTGCGGAAGGATATCTCGCCGATCCGAATAATATGTGCGAAATGGCAGAAAATGTAGGTCAACCGGCCCATCTGGGTGTCATGGGCATTCACTATTTTCGGCCGGATCTCCTTGGGATTACAGAGACCGAGCCGCGAGTCAACGGAAACGGCATGAATCTCGATTTCGAGAACCCGTCCATTCTCATCTACGAGCCGCAAGAGGACGGCTCGCTCGCGCTGGTCGCCGTCGAGAACCTGGTCTTTATCGAGGCCTGGGAGGCGGCCGGCAACACCGAGCCGCCCATGCTGCTCGGACGCAGCTGGGACCGGATGGTCGACGATCCGGCCACCGAGGTCGATGAGGCGCATGGCTTCGCGCCCCATTACGACCAGCATGTCTGGGTGTTCCGCGACAACCCGAACGGGCCCCTGGAGCCGTTCAATCCGGCAGCCACCTGCGCCCATCACATGGCGCACGCTGAGTAGTAGATTCCGCCAAGCGTCTCGCCCTCGCAAAGAGCGTCGGCGGGACGCGCGCGGTGCTCGTCTAGAGCTCGGCGCTGACCTGGTCGACCGCCTTCTTGGCGGCGGCGACGACCGTGTCTACTTCCTCGTGCGTGATTACCAGCGGCGGGGCGAAGCCGACAATGTCGCCATGCGGCAGGGCGCGCGCGATGACGCCATTGTCCAGCATCGCCGCGGAGATTCGGGGTCCGACCTTCTGGTCCGCTTCGAAAGGCGTGCGCCGGTCCGGCCCGGTCGCGAATTCCAGCGCGGCCAGCAGCCCGACGCCGCGCACCTCGCCGACAATATCGTGTCCGGCGAAGGTCTCGCGCAGGCGCGCCTGGAGATAGCCGCCAACATCGCGCGCATTGCCGGTCAGATCCTCGGCCTCGACGATGTCGAGATTGGCATTGGCCGCCGCGGCGCAGACCGGATGGGCGGAATAGGTCCAGCCATGGCCGAGCGGGCCGATCTCGTCGGAGCCGTCGACCAGCACGTTCCACACCCGGTCGGAGACGATGACGCCGGAAAGCGGCAAATAGCCGGACGAGACCCCCTTGGCGATGGTGATGAGATCGGGCTCGATGCCGTAGGTGTGCGAGCCGAAGGTCTGCCCGGTGCGGCCGAAGGCAGTGACCACCTCGTCAGCGATCAGCAAGACGTCGTGCTTCTTGAGGACCTTCTGGATCTCCTCCCAGTAGCCCTCCGGCGGCGTGATGATGCCGCCGGTGCCCATGACTGGCTCGCCGATGAAGGCGGCCACCGTCTCCGGGCCTTCCGCCTCGATCAGCGCGTCGAGCTCGGCGGCGCAACGCTTGGCGAAGTCGCGCTCGCTCTCCCCGTCGCGGCCCTCGCGCCAGTAATGCGGGCAGGTGGTGTGGAGCACGCGGTCGAGCGGCAGATCGAAGGCATTGTGGAACAGTGGCAGGCCGGTAAGGCTCCCGGTCATCAGGCCCGACCCGTGATAGCCGCGCCAGCGCGAGATGATCTTCTTCTTCTCCGGCCGCCCCAGCACATTGTTGTAGTACCAGACCATCTTGACGTTGGTCTCGTTGGCGTCGGAGCCCGACATGCCGTAATAAACCCGGCTCATGCCCATGCCCGCCAGCCGCACGATGCGCTCGGACAGGCGGATGATCTGCTCGTTCGAGTGGCCGACATAGGTGTGGTAATAGGCGAGCCGCCTGGCCTGCTCGTGAATGGCCTCGGCGATCTCGGTGCGCCCATAGCCGACATTGACGCAATAAAGGCCAGCAAAGGCGTCGAGGCTCTCCTTGCCGTCGCGGTCGACGATATAGACGCCCTTGCCGCCGGTGACGATGCGGTTGGGCGTCTCGCCGCGGGCATGCTGGCCCATATGGGTGGAGGGATGGAAGACATGCGCCCGGTCGAGAACGGACGGGTCGTTGATGCGCATCTGGTTCATGGAACTGACTCCAATTCTTGGCCGTGCGTGAGAAGGGGCTTCAGAGCGAGCCTGTCACCCCGCACGATAGGCGGCACAGACATATTTGAGCTCGGTGAACTCGTCGATGCCCCAGGCGCCGCCCTCGCGCCCCAGGCCGGATTGCTTGACCCCGCCAAAGGGCACCGGGTGGCCGGTGATCTTCACGCAGTTGACCGCGACCATGCCGTAATCGAGCGCGTCGGTCATGCGGCAGATGCGCCCGTGATCCTGCGTGTAGAGATAGGCGACGAGGCCGTATTCGGTGTCGTTGGCAAGCTCGACAGCCTGCTCCTCATCGTCGAAGGGGGCGACGGCAGCCACCGGCCCGAAGGTTTCCTCGCGGGCAATCTGCATGTCCGGCGTCATGTCGGCGATGAGCGTCGGGCGATAGAACAGCGGCCCGGCCGGGTGGCCCTCGCCGCCGGCCAGCAGCCGCGCGCCCTTGGCCAGCGCGTCGGCGACCTGGGCGGTGCATTTGTCGACCGCCCGCTCATGCATCAGTGGGCCGATCTCGACGCCGTCGTCCAGCCCGTTGCCGACGCAAAGCGCGTCGATCCGCGCCGCATAGCGCGCCAGGAAGGGCTCGTAGATATCGCGGTGCACGTAGATCCGATTGGCGGCGAGACAGTCCTGCCCGGAGGTCTGGAACTTGGCCGCAAGCGCCGCCTCGACGCCGTCATCGAGGTCGCCGTCGGGGAACAGGATGAAGGGCGCATGCCCGCCGAGCTCCATCGACAGGCGCTTGACTGTCGGGGCGCTCTCGGCGATGAGCCGGGCCCCGATCTCGGTCGAGCCGGTGAAGCTGATGGCGCGCACCGCCGGGTTGCGCGTCAGCTCCCCGACGATGGTCCGGGCATTGCCCGTCACCACATTGAAGACGCCGGCCGGCAGGCCGGCCCGGTCGGCCAGCTCGGCCAGCGCCAGCGCAGAGAACGGGGTCTCGCTGGCCGGCCGCACCACGACCGAGCAGCCGGCGGCCAGCGCGGCCGCCGCCTTGCGGGTGATCATGGCGGAAGGAAAGTTCCACGGCGTGACGCAGGCCACCACGCCCACCGGCTCACGCCGCGCCGTCATGTGGCGATTGGGCAGATGACTGGCGATCGTCTCACCGTTGAGCCGCTTGGCCTCCTCGGCGTACCACTCGATGAAGCTCGCCGCATAGGCGATCTCGCCCAGCGCCTCGGCATAGGGCTTGCCCTGCTCCAGGGTCATGATGAGGGCAAGATCCTCCCGCGCGGCCAGCATGCCGTCATGCCAGGCGCGCAAGATGCGGGCGCGCTCCTGCGGGAGCAGGGCCCGCCAGGCCGTCAGCGCCCGCTGGGCCGCGGCGACGGCGCGCCCGGTCTCGGCGGCGTCCAGATCGGGCACCGTGCCAAGCGTCGCGCCGGTGGCCGGATCGCTCACCGACGAGGTGACGGCGGAAGCGGCGGCACACCATTGGCCGTCGACATAGGCAAGGGGGCGCAGCAGGCGGCGGTCGGAAAGGCGATCGAGCACGCCCTCCTGCATTTTGACAGCTTCGAGCATCGGCCAGCCTCCTGGCGTTCGACAGACGGACGGGATGGCGGGCACCTTAACCGCCCTCGGCTCGAAGAGGCTTTCGATTGGGGCGGCCTGAATCGATGGAGTCTCGGTTTCTCGCCCGGCCGGCCGATGGACTTTCGTCACGCCGAGGCAGAGCCGGCAATGACGGTAGGGGGAGGCGTGTTCCTGCCTTGCTCGGCCCCGCCCGAGGCGGAATTTGAGCCCTGGATTCCCGCCTGCGCGGGAATCACCGGTCTGGGGTCAGTCGGTGCCCCACTCGCTCACGCCCGCGAAGGCGGGCGTCCAGTCCCCGGGGGCCCCACCCGTCGAGCCGGGGGGCGCGGAAAGCAGGCGCTCCAAGCTGAACGCATCCGACGCTAGTGGTTCGATTCCGACATTTGCATCCCTTCACCGCACCCGCTATGGCAAATGTCGGAATCAAGAGAACCACTTGCAAGATGTTGTTTTCTAGTGGAATTTCGAATTTGACATTTGATCGAGCGCGTGCCGCCGACCGGATATCAAATGTCAAATTCATTCCACTAGCAGGCGTTCTTGAAGGCGCGCGGCGACAGAACCGTCAGGAGCATGATCTTGATGTCGAGCCAGAGCGACCAGTTGTCGATGTAGTGCAGGTCATGCACCAGCCGATCGCGCATCTTGTCCTCGGTCTCGGTCGGCCCGCGATGGCCATTGACCTGCGCCCAGCCGGTGATGCCCGGCTTCATGTTGTGGCGGCAGGCGTAATGCGCCAGCCGCTTGGCGTAGTCGCCATCGAGCGCGAGCGGGTGGGGGCGCGGCCCGACTATCGACATCTCGCCGCGGATGACGTTGAGGATCTGGGGCAGTTCGTCGATGTTCCAGCGCCGCAGGAAGCGCCCGAAGCGGGTCACACGGGCATCGCCCGGCCGAGCCTGCTGAAAGCCGTTCGCCTCGGCGTCGGGGCGCATGGTGCGGAACTTGTAGATGTAGAAGACGTCGTGATTGAAGCCGTTACGCGCCTGGCGGAACAGCGCCGGCCCCGGGCTGTCGAGGCGGATCAGCAGGCCCACGACGAAAAATAGCGGCCCCAGCAGCACCAGGGCGGCGCCGGCCACGGCAAGGTCGAACAGCCGCTTGGCCAGTTGCTCGCTGCGGCGCAGGGGCGGGCGCACCAGGACCAGATCCGACAGCGCCGAATGCCATCCCAGGGGCAGGCCACGGAACCGGTCGAGATAGCGCGGCGGGGCCAGATGGATCGCCGTCGGCACCGCGATCAAGGCATCGACCCAGCGCTCGATCCGCTTGCCGTCCGACCACGGCAGCAGCAGGACGATGCCGTCGGGGCGCAGGGCCCGCGCCACGTCGACGGCCCGCGCGCGGGCCGCCGCCGCATTGTCGTCGCTCACCGTCCCGACCACCGCCAGCCCGTGCCGCGACCGATCGAGGCGCTGCGAAACAGCGTCGATCTCCGCCGCGCTGCCGATCAGCATTACGCGGCGGGCCGCGATCCAGCCCTGGTCGAGCCCGGCAAGGACCAGCCGCCGCAGCGCAAAGCGCAGACCGGTCACTCCCAGAAGGCCAACGACGCCGAAGGCGATGATCCCGGTGCGGGACACCTCATAGGCGCGGTCCATGAGGAACAGCGCGACGACCCCGAAAAGCCAAGCGCTCAGCCAGGCGACCAGGACCCGGTCAACCAGCGCCTCGGAGAGGAATTTCTCCAGGCTGTAATGCCCGCGCGAGAACGACACCAGCGCGAAGGCCAGGGCCACGAACAGGCCGAGAACCGGGGCCACCGGCGCCGCGTCCTCGATCGTCAGTGCCTGATGAGCCGCGCCGGTGGCCCAGGCAAGGCCGGTGATCGCGGCCATCTCGACAACCGCGACGCCGAGGCCGGCAACGGGCCAGGCAAGGGACAGCCGGCGCACGGCGTGCCGCTCCAGGCTGGGGACGGAATAGGCGAAATGGGTCATTGGGCTCGCTCCGGGGCAGCTAGGCCGTCGCCGTCCCCGCGCGGGACGCCGATGGCTGATCGCAACTGTTCCCGGCCGCTTGAGCGAGAACCGTGCCAGCCGGCCCGACCCCGCCCGCCGGCGAGCTGGTCTGATTCCTTACAGCCTGCGCGCGATCCGATTGGCTCAGGGGCCGGCCGCCCCGAGCCCGCACTGCCCTATACGCGCGCGCGTAGACGGCGCGCCGTTATCCGGCCTTGCCAGACCGCCCGGCGGCAAAACGGCACGCCGCTTGCGGAGCAGCGGGCCAGTAGCACTCCAACCGGCCAAAAACCGAACGGAGTGTTTCAAGTAGAGACAGCGGAGTGTTCCGACGATGGCTATGGGTCGCAACGAGACAGCAGACTGGGTCAATCCGGGGTGGCAGGCGGACAGGCGCGAGCCCGACACGCTTCTTGCCGCTGTCGTCATGATGACGACAGCCCTGTGGCGTCGCCGGGCCTGGATCGTGGCGAGCGCGGTGGGCACGACGCTGCTTGGCGTCGCCTTCCTGGCCTTCACCGATCCGCTTTACACTTCCAAGGCGCAGGTTCTGATCGAGCCGCGGCCCAAGCAGGTCCTGCAGACCGAGGTCGTGCCCACCGGCCTCGGCAGCTCATCGGTCGGGCCGGACACGCTGCTGGTCGACAGCCAGGTCGAGATCATCAGGTCGGATGCGGTGCTCGGCCGGGTGGTCGAGGAGACCAATCTGGCGGCCGACCCCGAATTCGCCCGGCCGAGCGGCGGCGGCCTCACCTCGATACTGGTCGGCATCGGCCGCAGCCGGGCCCAGGCTAGCGTCGAGCCGGGCCGGCTCCAGCAGTCGCCCGAATCGGCGGCGCTGGAAACCCTGCGCAAGCGGCTCGACGTCAAGCGCACCGGCAACACCTACATCATCGACGTCAGCGTGCTCTCCGAGCGTCCCGAACGGGCGCAGCAGCTCGCCGATGCGATCGCCGAGGCGTACCTCGCCGATGTCCAGGACTCGGCGCGCGAGAGCACCCGCCAGACGACCGAGATGCTGTCGGCGCGGCTGGACGAGCTGCGCGAGGACGTCCGCGAGGCAGAAGGCAAGGTCGAGGCGTTCCGCGAAGAGCACGGCCTGATCGGCGCCCAGAACCTCATGGTCAACGAGCAGCAGCTCCGTGACCTCAATGACCGCCTCACCGAGGCGCGCACGCGCAGCTCCGAGACCCGCGTCAGATATGAGCGCCTGAACCGGCTCGCCGAGCAGGGCGTAAGCGGGGTCGACTCGATCACCGAGGCGATCGGTTCGGACGTCATTGCCGATCTGCGCCGCTCCTATGGCGAGATCGTCCGCGCGCTGTCCTCGGCCGAGACGACCTATGGCGACCGGCATCCCCGCGTCACCGGTCTGCGCTCGGAGCGCCGCGGCATCGAAAGCACGATCGAGGTGGAGTTGGCCCGGCTGGCCCGCAATGCCGAGCATGAATACGAGGTCGCCCGCGCCCACGAGCAGTCGCTGGAGCAGCGGCTCAACCAGCTCGAAAGCGTGACCGTCGGCGCTAACCGGGCGCTGGTCACGATGCGCGAGCTGGAGCGCGAAGCCGACGCCGCGCGGACCGTCTATGAGGCCTTCCTCAACCGGACCAAGCAGGCGAGCGAGCAGGAGAACCTGTCCTCCAACAACTCGCGCATCCTCGCCCGTGCCGAGCTGCCCTACCGGGCGTCCTACCCGCCGGCAGCCATCGTGCTCGCCGCCGCCCTGATCTTCGGGCTGATGATCGGATCGCTGCTGGCCTGGATCCGCGACATCACCGCCCGCGCCTAACCCCCCGAACAGTGAATTCAAGCAGAGGATATCCCGACATGAATCTCGTAGCCCCCCAGAAGCGCTTCCTGGTCACCGGCGGTGCCGGCTTCATTGGCAGCCATCTCTGCGAGCGCCTGCTCGAGGACGGCCATTACGTCATCTGCCTGGACAGCTTCTTCACCGGCCATCGCGGCAACCTTCAGGCGGCGGCGCGCTATGCCGACAATCTCGAGGTCATCCGCCACGACGTAACCCAGCCCTTCGACTTCGAGGTCGACGGCATCTTCAACCTGGCCTGCCCGGCCTCGCCGATCCACTATCAGCGCGATCCCATCCACACGATCCGGACCAGCTATCTCGGCGCCGAGAACACCCTGGAACTCGCCCGCCGGCTGCGCGCTCCCGTCGTCCACACCTCGACCAGCGAGGTCTATGGCGATCCCGAGCAGCACCCGCAGACCGAGGGCTACTGGGGCAATGTCAACCCGATCGGCCCGCGCGCCTGCTACGACGAATCCAAGCGCTGCGCCGAGACGTTGATGTTCGCCTATCGCAGCCATTACGGCCTACCGACCAAGACGGTGCGCATCTTCAACACCTACGGCCCCCGGATGCACCCCAATGACGGCCGGGTGGTGTCGACCTTTATCGTGCAGGCGCTCCAGAACAAGCCGATCACGGTGTTCGGCGCCGGCACCCAGACGCGCTCCTTCTGCTATGTCGACGACATGGTCGACGCGCTGATGCGCGTGATGAAGACCGGCGACGAGTTCTCCGGGCCGGTCAATCTGGGCAATCCCGTGGAGCTGGAAGTCGGCCAGCTCGCCGAGCTGATCGTCGAGATGACGGGGTCGAGCTCGCCGATCATCCGCAAGCCGCTGCCCCAGGACGATCCGCGCAAGCGCCGCCCCGACATCTCGGTGGCCAAGGCCGAGCTCGGCTGGGAGCCGACCACCGGCATCCATGACGGGCTCACCCGCACGATCGCCCATTTCGAGGAGGCGCTGGTGGCGCGCTCGGCACCGATCATGGCGACGCTAGAGCCGCAGGCCGCGCCGAGCCATCCCATGCCGGAGGTCCGGCAGCCGGCCAAAGTCACCCAACTTGCCAGTTGAGGGACATCGAGATGGCGGTGACCGAACAAGTCGAGCGCCTGCCGGAGCCCGGGATAGTCCGGGGCTTCGACAGGCGGGACTTCCTCGACGTGCCATTCGACATGGCCGACCTTGATGCGGTGCTGTCCGCCCTGCGCGGGCGCACCGCCGAGGATCGCTTCGCCTATGTGGTAACGCCGAATGTCGACCACGTCGTTCGCCTGTCGCGGCATGCCGACCTTCTGCCGGCCTATCGGGCGGCCTTCATGTCCTGGTGTGACAGCCACCCCATATGGGCCTTCGCCCGCCTGACCGGGCTGCCGATGCCCCATCTCAACGGCACCGACGTGGTAGTGCAGATCTTCGACAAGGTCCTGCGGCCCGGTGACCGGCTGGTCTGCATCACCGCCGACGAAGCCCTGATCGACGAGCTGACCGCCCGGTTCCCGCAATATGACTTCGTCGGCTACAGCCCGCCCATGGGCTTTGAGGATAATCCGGCGGAGATGGATAGATGTGTCCGCTTCATCCGGGACAATCCCGGGCGCTTCGTCTTCCTCGGGGTGGGCTCGCCGCGCTCGGAACGGCTCGCCCACGCCGTGCAGCAGGCCGGCGGGGCAACCGGCACAGCCTTCTGCATCGGCGCCGCCCTCGAATTCATCGTCGGTCGCAAGGCTCGCGCGCCGCGCGCCATGCGCACCCTCGGCCTCGAATGGCTTCACCGCCTGGCCAGCGAGCCGGGGCGCCTGTGGCGGCGCTACGTCCTCGCCATCCCCCCGCTTTGCGTGCTGTTTACCCGCGAGCTGTTATCCCGGCGCAACGCATGACGACCCGCGCCCCCATCCTGGCCGCCGCCCTCGCGATTGGCCTCCTGGCAACACCCGGCGCCCCGCAGGCCGCCGGAAAGGCGGACGGATTCGAGCGCGGCATCAATGTCAGCTCGGTCTTCACCTATCCCGAGGACGCCGGCTGGCCGCCCTTTCGCGGGCCACGGGCGCAATTCGAGGACGAGGAGTTCGACCGGCTGGCCGAGGTCGGCTTCGACTTCATCCGGCTGCCGGTCGACCCGTCGCCTTTCGACCACGTTCGGTCGGACAGGCGCGCCGAATTGTTTGAGGACGTGGCGCGGTTCGTCGCGCGCGCCAATGGCGCCGGCCTGGCCGTCATCGTGAGCGGTCATCCCACCCACAGCGACACCGCCTGGCTGCCGGAACATGACGGGGAACCCGGCCGGGCCAGCTTCGAGGACTACGCCGTCTGGCTGGAGGATCTGACCAAGGCGGTGAACGCCGTGGCACCGGACCGTGGCGCGGCGATCGGGCTGATGAACGAGCCGCAATCGGTCTGCGTCATCGAGGACGGCACGGACTGGGCCGAGTTCCAGATGGTGCTGCATAAGCGAGTGCGCGCGTTGACCGACCTGCCCATCGTGCTCACCGGGGGCTGCTGGTCGACAATTCGGGGGCTGGAGCAGCTTGCCGAATACCCTGACGACCCCGACACGCTCTTCGACGTCCACTACTATCTGCCCTTTGCCTACACCCATCAGGGCGCCACCTGGGCAACGCCGATCCTCGCCCATGTCGGCGGATTGCGGTTTCCCCCCCATCGCACCGACCCGGCCGAGGTCGACAGCGCCGTCACCGCCCTTCTGGAAAGCCGCCATGACGGCACGGCGGAGGAGGCGCGGGCAATCCGCCGCGACGCCCAGGCCGAGATCGACCGCTATCTCGCCGAAGCCGGCTGGCCGGGCCAGATCGCCGAAGACTTCGCCCGGCTGTCGCAATGGGCCGACGATCGCGGCATAGCGCGCGAGCGGATACTTCTCGGGGAGTTCGGCGCCATCCGCCCACCTGAAGAGACCGAGGCGGACCGGAAATCCCGCGCCGACTATCTACGGGCGGTGCGCCGTGCCGCCGAGGTCGAGGGCTTCGGCTGGGCGATGTGGGAATATCTCTCGCCCTTCGGGCTGGTCGAGACCGACCCGTCCCGCGTCCTGATGCCCGATGTTCTCGAAGCGCTTGGATTGCAGCGGCCGGCGCAGCCACAAGGAGCCCGACAATGAACCCCGGATCACTCTGGGAGGTCCAGATCCACGACGCGGTTGAACCGCTCGAGATGGAATGGCGCGCCCTGGAGGCGCGCGGGGCCTGCACCGCCTTTCAAGGCTTCGACTGGGCAAGGATCTGGTATCAGGCGGTGACGCGGCACGGGGCCGCCGAGCCCCTGATCGTGACGGCGCGCCAGCCCGGCGGGTCGCGGATCGACGTCATCCTGCCGCTGTGCCGCACCCGGTGTCGGGGCTACTGGGAAGTCGCCTTCGCCGATATGGGGGTGAGCGACTTCGTGGGGCCGGTATTCGATCCGGAAAGCCTGCGCAGCGCCGCCGACATGGAGAGCCTGATGGCGGCCGTCACCGCCGCCCTGCCGAAAGCCGACGTCTGGCGGATAGACAAGATCCCCGCCGACATCGGCGCGGTGCGTAATCCGCTGATGAGCCTTCCCGGCCTCGCAG
The DNA here is from genome assembly GCA_007118805.1 of Rhodobiaceae bacterium. GTDB lineage: Bacteria > Pseudomonadota > Alphaproteobacteria > Rhizobiales > Tepidamorphaceae > SKQW01. Next base: position 16,130 of record SKQW01000399.1, read on the forward strand.
AATTCCCGGTCGGCCTGTGGGGCATCGCGCTGTCCGCCGGGCAGCGCGGCGAGCGCCCGCCGCACGCCAATCGGCGCGTGTTCAACAAGACCGTCAGACGCCGGGACGAGCTTGGCCAGAAATTCGAACGGACCGTCGAATGGGTCTTGGATGCCGACCGTCTGGCCTCCGCCTTCGACGAACTCGTCGGCTTGCGGATCGCCCGCTTTGACGCGCTGGGCCGGCCGGAGATCCTCAAGGACCCGGTCTGGCACGACTTCTATCACGGGCTGGCCGCGCATAGCGGCGGCGGCTTGCGGGTCGCCGTCATTACCCTCAAGGCGGACGGGCAGACCATCGCCGCGCTCCTTGGCGTCGGCCATCGCGGCGCCTTTCATTATTTGATGGCGGGCTTCGCCATGGAGGAGTGGGCCGACTATATGCCGGGCCTGCAGCTTGTCTTCGACGTGATGGGCGAATGCCCCGAGCGGGGCTTCGACTATCTCGACCTGACCATCGGCGACGAGCGCTACAAGAAGGATGTCGGCGCCACGCGGCGTCCGCTTTACGAGACCAGGGTGCCGGTCACGCTCAAGGGCTGGCTGATCTGCCGGGCCTGGCGGCTGAAGATCGCGCTCCGGAACTACCCGCGCCTCACGGCGCTGCTCAAGCGGTTGGCCGGCCGCCCGCTGATGGCCCAATCCGCCGCCGGGGCGACCGGCTGAGCTTTGCCTCAGGCGCCGAGGCGATCGAGCGCGCCCCGCACGGTCAACACCTCGGCGTCCGACGCCGCCACAGCCGCGAGCACGCGCTCCAGTTCGGCCGGGGTGCAGCCCCACGGGCTCGGTTCGTCGCGCACGTCGTGCCCGTAGAGGATGACCCAGCCGGGCTCTCGGCAGGCCGCCTCGATGAGCGCGATTGCGCGCGCGATGCCCGCCTCGCCGCCTTCCAGGGCAGCGACCGTCAGCAGCGCGCGATCGGCGCCGTCCCGGTTGATGCCAGGCCGCACGCTGCGCAGCGCGCGGTAACGGGTCATCAGGGCGCGCTTGGCGGCGGGCGAAGCCTGCCCGTAGGGAAAGGCGAAGGTGGTCGGCGCCTGGGTCAGCCCCATCTGCCCGAGCGCCAGGCAATTGCGCTCCACATCGGCGATGAGATCGAACGGGCGCGACCGCGAGGCATCGCCATGGCTGAAGGTGTGGCATCCGATCTCGTGCCCGGCCGCCTCCAGGGACACGATATCCTCGGCCGCGAACAGGCGGCCGAGATGGTTGACCTGCCCGGCGAGCCCGGCGCTTGCATAGTAGGTTCCCCGCCAGCCCCGCCGCTCCAGCGCCTCGCGGGCAACGGTCGCCGCCGATCGGGGAAAATCGTCGAAGCTGACCGAGACGAGCGGGCGCTCCAGGCGGATGGCCAGCGGATAGCGGGCGAAGGCCCGCGCGCGCAGCCGCATAGCCTTGCCAATCAACCCGGCACGGGGGACATAGGGGGCTTCGTCGGCAGCCGTCATGGTCATGGCGCGTGCCTTGCCTGGCCGATACCTCAGGCCTCGACCCGGTCGGGGCGGGACAGGGAAGCGGACGTTTTTGTCCGGTCGAGGGCGGCGAACATGGCCGCCAGGTCGTCGTCGCCGGCGAACTGGCTGCGCGGCAGCGCCTGCAAATGCCGGCGTTTGGCCTCAAGCTCCTCCGGGACGATCCGATGGACGAACTCGATGAGACTCTCGGCATAGGGTTCGTCCAGCGTCCAACCAAGGTCCAGCTCATCGACCTTGGCCCCGGTGGCGAGCCCCTTCGCGCCGAGGGCGGGGACGTTGAAATAGCCGCCCTCATAGATCCGGAAGGGCAGCAGCCAGTCGGAATTGCCGCCGCGGAACTGGAGGTCGATGGCCCAGTTGAGGTCGATCGCGCCATAGATGTCGGCAAGGTCCTCCGGCGAGCGGAACGTGCCGAAATAGGTGATGTTGGGCACCGAGGCGACGATCGCCTCGAACTCGTCCAACGGCATCTCGGCCGGCCAGCCGCGCAGATGGACCTCAAGCTCGCCGGGCAGGGCGAGCGCGGCGCGGCGCAGGATGTCGAGGCTCTCATTGCAGCGCAGCGCCCCGAACCAGCCGAGGATGAGCGGGCGCTCGCCCTTGCGCCAGGGTTTCGCCGCGGCCGGTTCGTCGCCGGTCATGATGTCAGCGGGCAGCTTGTTCTCGACCACGAAGGTCGGCCCGCCATAGCCCTGACGCGCGCGGAAATAGGCGCTCGCATAGGCCGGCGCGGTGACCGCCACCATGTCGGCCCGCTTGAGAACCCGGCGCTCAAGCCAGCGGAAGACGGCGCCGCGCACGCTATCCTCGAGCAGCGTGAAATGGACGTCATAGACCTCGTAGATCACCGCCATGCGCCCGCCCACCAGGAACCGGGCGATGAGCGCCAGGACGGCGAGATCGAGCCCGCGGGCGAGAAAATAGGGCACCGTCCGCAGACGCCGGCGCATGCGCCAGGCCTTGAAGGCCCCGCCGATGAGGTTGGGGATGCGGCCGAGATAGCTCTTGTCGGCCACCAGCCCGAGATCGACATTCTCCCAGTCCGGCGCGCTGGCGGAATTGTAGCGCCGGCGGTGGAAGCTGAAGCCGATCACGTGGAAGCCGATCGCCTTGAGCGAGCGCACCCGCTTGATGGTCCCGGCATCGGTGCGGTCCCACATGAAATAGGCGATCTCGCGGGTCATTGCGCCGAGCCCCCGGACGGCGAGGCGGCACCGAGCGCCGGCGTGCCGCTGGCCTCGCCATAGACCTTGCGCCGGAACGGCGGCATCCAGAGCAGCTTGCCGAGCGCGGTGGCCGCCGCCGCGTAGTGATGATAGCGCCGCGGTGCGCGGACAAGCGCCCCGGCCGCGCCGGCAACAAGATGGACCGGCAGCTGGACCGCGCCGATCGCCATGGCCAGCGCGGTCATCATGGGCCGGGGCCGGCGCAGCATGAGCGGCGTGCGGCTGGTGATCTGCCCGCCGCGAAAGGCCCGCGGCAGGACATAGCCGAGCCGCAACCGGTCCTCGGGCACCGCTTCGCGGGCGATTGCCTCGGCGCACCAGACGATGCGGGCGCCGTCGGCCAGCAACTGATTGAAGAACAGCGTATCCTCGCCGCCGGTGCGGCCGAGGCGGGGATCGAAGCGGGTGTCGGCCAGGCACGCCTTGCGCAGCAGCGCATTGCCCGATGCCAGGCGCGGATAGGCCCGCTCGCCGCGCGACCAGAACGGCGTGAGAACGCCCGAGCCAAGCTCCGTGCCGGTCGGGACATCGGCCGAATAGGTGAAGAAGTCGCGATAAAAGCCCAGCGCGGCCGGGTCGCGATCGGCCCGGATCTCGGGCAGCACCGGGGCGAGCACCACGTCGGCGTCGTGCTCCCGGCGCGTCCCAAGCAGATGGGACAGCCATTCGGCCGAGGCGACCTCGTCATCGTCGATGAAGGCGACGAAGGCTCCGCGGGCCGCCGCCAGCCCGGCATTGCGGGCATGGGAGATGCCGCTGCGCGGCTCGTGAACATAAACAAGCTCGGCCGGCGACGTCGCGGCCAGCGCCGCGACCGCTTGCCGCGCCGAGCCTTGCGCGCAATTGTCGACGACGACGATCTCGACCTCAGCCGGATCGACGCCGACCTGGCCGAGGCAGCTCTCAAGCGCTGCCCGCAGGAGGTCCGGCCGTCGGAAGGTGGGGATGATGATGCTGACGTCGCCCATGCCGGCTGCCCTGTCGCCGCAAGCCCGTTCGCGGTCAATGATGGGAGAGCTTAGCGCGCCGGGAATGAGAATCCGTAAACGGGATTGCGCGCAAGCGGGCCACGGCCTGCTTCGGACGGGGCGGAACCGCCGGCCGCCGCGCCCCATGCCAGGGTGATGCCTCGCCTAAGGACAATTTGCAAGGCTTTTGTCTAAACCCGAGACAGCCAGGACACGCCGCGCCTTGTGCCGCGAAGGCTTGAGCTTGGTTTGCCTGCCATTTCTGGATCCCCGCCTTAAGCGGGGATGAGCGGGTGGGGCAAAGCCGTACCCCACCCGCCGCTCACGCCCGCGAAGGCGGGCGTCCAGTGCCGAACCCCCGCCTCGAAACTCGGGCCGTTACAGCGCATACCCGGCGGGCAGCGTTGTCACCGCCGGGCATCCCCGCTATTGCGGGGCCGAACAGGATCAACATGGAGGACGACATGGCGCCGATTCCCGCATCGATGACTGCGATCGCGATCCGCGAGCCCGGCGGGCCGGACGTGCTGGAGCCGGCCGAGCAGCCAGTGCCGCAGCCCGGCGAGGGTCAGCTCCTGGTGCGGGTCGCGGCGGCCGGGGTGAACCGCCCCGACGTGATGCAGCGCAAGGGCGGCTATCCGCCGCCGCCGGGCGCCCCCGACACGCCGGGCCTCGAGATCGCCGGGGAGGTTGCGGCCGCCGGTCCGGGTACCCAGCGCTTTCAGGAGGGCGACAAGGTCTGCGCCCTCGTTCCCGGTGGCGGCTATGCCGAATATTGCGTGGTGCACTGGTCGAACGCCCTGCCGGTGCCGGACGGCCTGTCGATGAGCGAAGCGGCGGCGCTGCCGGAGACCTTCTTTACCGTGTGGCACAACGCGTTCCAGCGCGGCGGGCTGCAGCCGGGCGAGACCCTGCTCGTCCATGGCGGCACCAGCGGCATCGGGACGACGGCGATCCAGCTCGCCAAAACCCTGGGCTCGCGGGTCATCGTGACGGCGGGCTCGGCCGAGAAATGCGAGGCCTGCCTCAAGCTCGGGGCCGACTTCGCCATCAACTATCGCGAACAGGATTTCGTCGAAGAGGTGAAGTCGTTCACCGATGGGAAGGGCGCCGAGGTGATCCTTGACATGGTGGGCGGCGATTATGTCGTGCGCAACTACCAGGCGGCGGCGCAGGACGGGCGCATCGTGCAGATCGCCTTCCAGCACGGCTCCAAGACGCAGGTCGATTTCCTGCGGCTGATGATCAAGCGCCTGACCCATACCGGCTCCACGCTCAGGCCGCGGCCGGTCGAGTTCAAGGCCGGGCTCGCCCGCGAGCTGGAAGCGCGGGTGTGGCCGCTCATCGCCGAGAAGAAGGTCGGCCCGATCATGGATTCGACGTTCCCCTTGCGCGAGGCGTCAGCGGCCCATGCCCGCATGGAGGAGAGCCAGCATATCGGGAAAATCGTCCTCGAAACCGGCCTGTGAGCGCTGTGCCGAATCGCTTTTCAGGATGCGCAAATCGTTTGCCTCGCGCCGGCATGAGGCCTATATAAGCCTCATTCCCCGACCGACAGGACCACAAAGGGGGCTCCGCCCGAGCAAGGCGGCGGAGCGCTAGGAGAACTCTATGTCCACGCAACTGCTGATGCCCAAAGCCACTGCCATCTGGCTGGTCGATAACACCTCGCTCTCCTTCAAGCAGATCGCCGAGTTCTGCACGCTGCACGAGCTAGAGGTGAAGGCGATCGCCGACGGCGAGGCCGCGCAGGGGATCAAGGGCCTCGATCCGGTGCTCACCGGGCAGCTGAGCCGCGAGGAGATCGAGCGGGGCCAGAACGACCCCAACTATCGGCTGAAGCTCGCCGAACCCAAGGTGCGGGTGCCCGGCGCCAAGCGCCGCAAGGGCCCGCGCTACACGCCGGTGTCGCGGCGCCAGGACCGGCCGAGCGCGATCCTGTGGCTGGTGCGCAACCATCCCGAATTGAAGGACGCCCAGATCATGCGGCTGGTCGGCACCACCAAGGCCACGATCCAGTCGATTCGCGAGCGCACCCACTGGAACATCGCCAACCTGCAGCCATCGGACCCGGTCACGCTGGGCCTGTGCGCGCAGCTCGACCTCGACATGGAAGTCCAGAAGGCGGCGAAGGATGCGCCGCCGCCCGCCGCGGAAGGGCCGCGCCTCTTGACCCCCGAGGAAAGCGTTCAGCCCGAAGCGGCGGAGGAGCCGACCCCCGAGCCGGCGCCGAGCCAGGACGAGGAACTCGACGCCGACACGGTGTTCGCCAAGCTGAAGTCACTCAAATCGACGGATGACGAGTGAGGGTAGCGGCCTGCGCTGCGGCGCGGGGGCCGGCGGGCGACATGTTGGGAGAATAATCCCGGCTCGCCGCGGCATTGGCTGCAATGCCGCGGTGACGCTGCTGTGCGATTGAGGACCGGCTAGTGTACCGGGTCGACCTGCCCCTTGAGGCGCTCGATCTCCTCCTTCAGTCGCAGCTTTCGTTTCTTCAACTGGGCTACCTTGAAATCGTCGGCATAGGGCCGCGCCATCTCCTCCTCTATGGAACGCTCCAAAATGCGATGCCGTTCCACCAGCTCGGCCAGATGCGCTTCGATCGCCATGCCCTTCCTCCTTGAGCCGCATTCACGTTCACAAGACTGACATAAGCGCTCCGGCTTGTCGAACAACTGCGCGCATTTGTCCCCGGTATCTGCACCCCCGATGCGCGGCCTCGCGCGGCCCTAAGAAGGGTCGCATATGATATGATATATAATGGCTTTGCGCGCCGCCTGCCGGAGACCGCCCCACGATGATCGAACAGGACGAGACCTCGATGCGCGAGACGCTGGCGCGACTGCGCCAGGAGCATCGCGAACTCGATGCGGCGATCGTTGCGATCGAGGCGCACACTCCGTTCGATGCGCTTCAGGTCAAGCGGCTCAAGAAGCGCAAGCTGCTGCTCAAGGACCGCATCACCGAACTCGAGGATCAGCTTACGCCGGACATCATCGCTTGAGCGCCGCCCCACCGATCACGCAGAATTGACCGTCGGCGCTCAACCCTTTCCGTCCATGCCCGCCCGCCGGCGCTTGTCGGCATACATCGCCTGATCGGCACGGCTCAGCGCTGTTTCCGGCGTATCGCCGCCCTCGATCACCGTCACCCCGGCCGACACGCTCACCGCGATATGGCCATCCCGGTGGGCGAGCGGCTGCGCCGCGATCAGGCGGGTGAGGCTGCGCGCCTTGACCGCCGCGTCCGCGGGCGCGGCGTTCCACAGAATCACGCCGAACTCGTCGCCGCCGATTCGGCCAATCGAATCGGAGGCGCGCAGATTGCCGCGCAGGATCAGGCCGCAATGGTTCAGCGCGGCATCGCCCACGGCGTGGCCGTATCCATCATTGACCCGCTTCAGCCCGTCGAGGTCGATGAAAACGAGGGCGGCCATCGTGCCGTGGCGGCGGATGTAGGAGATGGCCCGTGCCAGGGCGCGATGAAAGCCGCGCCGGTTAAGGACCGGGACCAGCGAGTCCTCGTGGGACAGCCGTTCCAGGACCGCGATTTGCCGGCGCGCCTCGGTCAGGGCATCTTCCAGTCGCTCGCTGTCGCGCACGAGCGCGGCGACGACCGAGCGCGCTTCCTCGGGCAGGGTTCCCGACGCCAGCAAGCGGCGCGCCGCGTCGGCGGTATCGCGGCCGGCCCGGCGGCGGCCGCCGTCTTCCGCCGCCGCCCCATCGCTGTCACCGCGCTGGTGTTGGCCGTGCGCCATATCCCTCGCCCCCCATTCAGGCGGGCGACTATACAAGGCAAGC
>SKQW01000311.1 GCA_007118805.1 Rhodobiaceae bacterium
ACCGCTCGACGCGCGTGGCCGCCGTCTCGTGCAATCCGGCAACGCTCGCCCGCGACCTGCGCATCCTGGTCGATGGCGGCTTTGAGATTCGTCGCGTGGTGCCGGTGGACCAGTTCGTCCATTCGGCCCATATTGAAGCGGTCGCCCTGCTTGAGCGCGGGCGGTCGTCCTGAAGCGAGAACGGACGGCAGCGCATGGCTTCGCCCCTTGAAACCCTCGGCATGCGGGCCGGCTATGGCGTGCGGCAGGCGCCGCGCGTGGCTTGGTATTTGGCCCACAGCTATGCCCTCGGCCATGTGCGCCGGCTGGCCGAGCAGATCGCACCGAGCGGCGATCCGCCGCCGCGGCCGACCGGGCGCACGCCGGACCGCGACCGGCTGTGGCGCGATCTTGCCCAGCTCTTCCTGCGCGATCTGGCCAATGTCGAGGCCGGGATCTATCCCATGCCGCGCGATGAGGACGGCGATCTCGGCGAGCTTCTCGGGCGCAGCCGGGCCTTCTTCCTCGACGTGCCGCGAGTGTTCCTGCGCCGGCGCGAAAAGGCCCATCAGGAGGTCTTCTCCGAGGAATTCAAGGGCCGTTTTCCGCGCTACTACCTGCAGAATTTCCATTACCAGTCGGGCGGCTACCTTTCGGAGGAGTCGGCCCGCCTCTACGACATCCAGGTCGAGGTGCTGTTCAACGGCGCGGCAAACGCCATGCGCCGGCAGGCCCTGGTGCCGATCCATGCGGCGCTCCGCGGGCGCGACCAGCGCCGCATCCGGCTCGTCGACGTCGCCTGCGGCACCGGCCGCTTCCTGCGCTTTGCCAAGGACGCCTTTCCCGGCCTCAACGTGCTCGGGATCGACCTTTCGCCGCCCTATCTCGCTGAGGCCCGGCGCCATCTGAAGGGCAGGGGGCGCACCCGGCTGGCGCTGGCCAAGGCCGAGGCGCTGCCGCTGGCCGATGCCAGCCAGGACATCGTCACCACCATCTTCCTCTATCACGAGCTGCCGCCGAAGGTGCGCCGCGAGGTCGCTGCCGAATTCGCCCGCGTGCTCAAGCCGGGTGGACTGCTCGTCTTCATCGACTCGCTCCAGCGCGGCGATGTGGCCGATTACGACGGGCTGCTGGAGGTGTTCCCCGTGGGCTATCACGAGCCCTATTTCGACGGCTATACCCGCGAGGATCTCGATGCGCTGTTCGGCGAGGCCGGCTTTGCGCCGGTTCACAGGTCCCTTGCCTTCGTCTCCAAGGTGGTGGCGTATCGGCGCCAGTGAACCGTATAAATCCATCGACCGATGACCACGCCTGCTATCGCCATCCGGCCCTATGAGGCCTCGGACACCGACCGGCTGCTTGCCATATGGCAGGCGGCATCGCTCAAGGGCCATCCGTTCTTCTCGGCGGATCAGATCGCGCAGCAGCGCCGGCAAGTCGCCGAGATCTATCTGCCAAAGGCGGAGACCTGGGTGGCGGTTCGGTCGGGAGGGGCGGTCGGCTTCATTGGCTTGATCGATGGCTTTATCGGGGGGCTTTTCGTTGATCCGTCTGCGCACGGACAGGGGATCGGGCGATTGCTCGTCGATCACGCCATGAAGCTGAGGGGCGCCCTGTCGCTGGAGGTTTACGCGCTGAATACCGGGGCACTCGCCTTTTATCGGCGGCTCGGATTCGAGGAAGTCGACCGGCGCCCGTTCGACGACAACGGGCTGCCGCTCGAACTGGTCGAGTTGCGAAGCGGCGGCGAGACGGAGCCCGCTTAAAGCCGGCGCCAGCCCTCGATTTCCGGTGCGTGCCTGTGCGAGACCGGCCTTTCCCGCGTCAGAAGATCCAGGCCAGCATCAGCCAGAAGAAGACGAAGAACAGGAAGAAGCCGACGATCACGAAGGGCAACTCGCCGAACAGGATGCCGCCGCCCGACACCATGGCGAGCACAGTGGCGACCAGAAAGGAAACCACCGCCGCGATGATCGCCGCCCGTCTCAGGCCGAGGCCGTCGTCAAGCGGGCCGGCCAGTCCGGCGAACCAGTCGAACAGGAGATAGCCACCGAGGATCAGCACCACGAGGAGGACTGCCCCCGCGCCGATGACGGCGACGAACAGGCGCAGGGCCTCGTTGCGATCCTCCCGGTCATTGCGGTGTGGCATCGCCATGCCCACCGTTCGGCGCCTGCGTCTGATGCAAACGTTGCGCCTCGAATATGGTGTCGCGGATCTCGTGCGGGCGCGGCATGTCGCCCACCGTGAACTCGGGATTGTCGCCGGTGGTGAACAGCTCGATCGTGCCGATGCCGAACATCCGGTTGAGGAAGCTCTGGCTGACCCGGATGGTGCGCACATGGCTGAGCGAGAAGCCGATGCGATCCTTGCTGAGAATGCCCTTCTCGTAGAGGATCGTGTCCCGGGTCACGTATAGCGTCGTCATCCGCGTGTTGATGTACCAGATCAGCAGGATGAGGATGCCGAGCCCGAACGCGGCAATCAGCAGGACCGACAGCGTATAGAGAAACGGGTGGGCCCGGAACATGGCCGGGTGCGCGACATAGATGGTATCGGACATCGAAAAACCTTGAAACTCGCCGCCGCCGGGCACGGGCGTTCGCTGGCGCGACTATACGTCACCGGCCACGGCCGTGCCACGGCAAACCGAGGCACGGCCTCAGCACCGAGCGGCCGCGCTGGCGGGGAGGCTCAACCCTGCTCCGATTGGCTCAATACGTTCACTACCTCGGCGATATCGTCCAGCGCACGCTCGGTGGCTTCGATGCCGAGCGCGATCGCGTCGCGGGCGCGGTGAAACTCGAACAGCCCGATATGGCGCAGGCGCGGGGTTACCGAAACGTCCGGTGGATCGCCGGCCAGCCGGGCGCGGGCGATCCTGTCCTGGGTGATGTTGAAGGCGTCAATCATGACCGAGGAGATGCCGGGCGACCCCGATACGCGACGGAAGCCCTGGCGCCCCGACATTGCCGTGGGGTCCGGCGGCGGCGCGCCATCTGCCACGCCGCCGGCGGTCTCTCCATTCTCCCAGTAGGGAATGACCGAGCCACGTCCGAACACGTCGGCATGGAGGTTCACGGCGATGACGAGCCGGGCACCCATGGCACGGGCGACGGAGACCGGGATTGGGTTGACCAGGGCGCCGTCGATCAGCCAGCGTCCCGCGAGCTGCACCGGACGGAACACGCCCGGCAAGGCGTAGGAAGCGCGCAGGGCGTCCACCAGGCTGCCCTGGTTGAGCCAGATCTCGTGACCGGTGCGCAGCTCGGTGGCAATCGCGCAGAAGCGCTGATCCAGCGCGTCGACCTGGAGGTCGCCCAGGCTCTTGCCGAGAAGCTTGCTGAGGCGATTGCCGGTGAGCAGCCCGGAGCCGCCGAAGCTGAAGTCCATCAGGCCGAATACCCGCCGGCGCGTGAGCCCAAGCGCGAACTCCTCCAGCAGGTCGAGACCACCGGCGGCATAACAGCCGCCCACCACGGCACCGATCGACGTTCCCGCGATGACGCTGGGTCGGTAGCCGGCCGCTTCCAGGGTCCGCAGGACGCCGATATGAGCCCAGCCGCGCGCCGCGCCTCCCCCGAGGGCGACGCCGATTGTCGGGCGCACCGGCTTCGGCGCAGCGTCGACGCTCCGCACGCCCGCTGCATCGTCGTTACGGCGCATCCGCCGGGTTACCCGCTGCAACATGGGCGACGATCCCGCTCCTGCATGATGCAAGTCTAGTCGATTTGCCTTGAACGAAGGGTGAATTTGTCGAAACAAACGGGTTAATCTGCGTTACTCAATTCGCAGGCTTTCGCGGACGTGAGAGGTGCGGGTCGATCATGATGGCGCAAAGGCGTCATTCGTCAAAGCGCAGCGTTTGCCCGTCGGCAAGGTCTACATGGCGGTAAAAGCAGGATCGCCTACCGGTGTGGCAGGCGCCGCCGTCGCCGCCGACCCGGACCTTGATGAGCACGGCGTCCTGATCGCAGTCGACGCGCATCTCCACGACATGCTGGATCTGACCCGACGTCTCGCCCTTGCGCCACAGCGCGGCCCGTGAGCGGCTCCAATACCAGACCTCGCCGGACTCAAGGGTGCGGGCAAGAGCCTCGGCGTTCATATGGGCCAGCATCAGGACGTCACCGGCCTCCGCGCAGACGGTGACGCAGGTGACAAGCCCGTCCGCCCCAAAGCGCGGCGTCAGACGACGGCCCTCTTCGAGTTCGTGCTTGTCGCCGGGAGGGGGAAAGGCCGAAGTGTCCGTCATCGCCTCGCCGAGGGGGGTGCGCCAGCGGAGAAACGTGGATTGGAGTGAGGCGAGTCAACGCCTGCACATTCCGCTCCAGGGCTAGCGTTCGCGCACCATGCTTAGAAAGCGCGCCCGCTCCTGGCGGTCGCGCTCGAATGTGCCGGTGAACCTCGTGGTGACCGTGGAGACACCGCGCTTGGCGATGCCGCGCAGGCTCATGCAGGCATGTTCCGCCTCGATCATGACCGCGACCCCGTGGGGCTTGAGGACTTCCTCGATGGTTGCCGCGATCTCCGAGGTCAGCGCTTCCTGGGTCTGCAGGCGGCGGGCGTAGATGTCGACGACGCGGGCGAGCTTGGACAGGCCGACCAGGCGGTCCTGCGGGAAATAGGCAAGATGGGCCTTTCCCGTCATCGGCAGCATGTGATGCTGGCAATGGGAGAAAAACTCGACATCGCGCAGCACGACCATGTCGTCATAGCTGCCGGCGTGTTCGAAGGAGCGATTCAGGGCCTCTACCGGGCATTCAGAATAGCCGCGGAACAGCTCCTCATGGGCGCGGCGTACCCGCGACGGCGTATCTAGAAGCCCCTCGCGCTTGGGGTCGTCGCCGGTATGGGCGATCAGCGTGCGCACCGCCGCCTCGACCTCTTCCCGGCTTGGCCGTTCGCGGGGCGCGGCCTCCTGCGGCTCGGCCTCGAAGGGACGGAGGATCGTCTCCGCGGATGGCCGGCTAGAACTGTCACGCATTCCAGAAATCGCCCTTCTTCACGGGTGGCCCGCCCGCGCCGGGGCGCAGCATCCGGGTCCGGCGCGTCCGGCGATCTTGCAAGTCGCCCGGTAGCCTCGATATATAGGGTCGGAAACGACGCCGCAAGAATGGCGGACCTGGCCGATAGGAGCGGGCGAGCGAGCTTTCCATGCTCAACGACGTCTATAATACGCGCATATTGGAGCTGGCCGGCAATATCCCGCGGCTCGGTCGGCTCGACGATCCGGACGGGTCGGCCACGGCGCACAGTAAGCTGTGCGGCTCCACCGTGACCGTCGATATCAAGCTCGACGGCGATTCGGTCGTCGATTTCGCGCATGAGGTCAAGGCGTGCGCGCTGGGCCAGGCCTCTTCCTCCATCATGGCGCGCAACGTGATCGGGGCGACGCTCGACGACCTCCGGGCGGTGCGCGCGCGCATGAAGGCCATGCTCAAGGAAGGGGGCGAGCCGCCGAACGCACGCTGGGCCGACCTCGCTGTGCTCGAGCCGGTGCGCGACTTCAAGGCACGGCACGCCTCGACCATGCTGACCTTCGAGGCGACGGTCGATGCGGTCGAACAGGCGCTAGCCCGGCATCAGGAGAATGTGAGCTGACCGTGGCACGGGCTATCCCCTCGCGCGTGGCGGGCGGGATCGCAATCGGGCTGATCCGGCTCTACCGCTATACCCTGTCGGCAGTGATGGGGCGGCAGTGCCGCCACCTGCCGACCTGTTCGGAGTATGGCGAGGAGGCGATCCGCGCCCATGGGGCGTGGGCCGGATGCTGGATGACGCTCGCCCGCTTTGCGCGCTGCAACCCTTGGGGCTCCTCGGGCCTCGACCCGGTGCCCGCCGTCTTGCCCCCGGATGCCCGCTGGTATAAGCCCTGGCGCTATGGTCGCTGGACTGGGCGCCACATCGCGCTGCGCCTCGACCGCGACTGACTCGACCCAATCGAAACCCGCTTACCTGCTTGGTTGGCAGGAGTTGAGCAGGAGACTGTCATGATCACCCTGAAATTCCCCGATGGCGCCGAGCGCCAGTACCGCGCCGGCATCACGGCTGCCGAGGTCGCCGCGGACATCTCCAAATCCCTGGCCAAGAAGGCGATGGTGGCCCGGCTCGACGGCGAGCTCGTCGACCTGTCGGCGCCGATCGGCGCCGATGCCCGCCTCGAGATCGTCACCCGCGACGATCCGGCCGCCCTTGAAATCATTCGCCACGACGCCGCCCATGTCCTCGCCGAGGCTGTCCAGGACCTGTTCCCCGGCACCCAGGTGACCATCGGGCCGGTCATCGAGAGCGGTTTCTATTACGATTTCGCCCGCGACGAGCCGTTCACGCCCGACGACCTTGAGGCCATCGAGCGGCGCATGCAGGAGATCATCCGGCGCGACCAGCCCTTCACCAAGGAAATCTGGAACCGGGACGCAGCCAAAAAGCATTTCGCCGAGAAGGGCGAAACCTACAAGCTCGAACTGATCGATGCGATCCCCAAGGGGGAGGATGTGCGGATCTATCGCCAGGGCGACTGGCTCGATCTGTGCCGCGGTCCGCACGGGCCGTCGACGGGCAGGGTCGGCGGCGCGTTCAAGCTGACCAAGCTGGCCGGCGCCTATTGGCGAGGCGATTCCCGCAACCCGATGCTGCAGCGCATCTACGGCACGGCGTTCGCCAATGACAACGACCTCAAGGCCTATCTCACCATGCTGGAGGAGGCCGAGCGGCGCGACCATCGCCGCCTCGGCCGCGAGATGGACCTGTTCCACTTCCAGGAAGAGGCGCCCGGCGCGGTGTTCTGGCACCCCAAGGGCTGGACGCTGTTTCAGGAGCTGATTGGCTATATGCGCCGGCGCCAGGACGCGGCCGGCTACCACGAGGTCAACAGCCCCGACTTCATGGACAAGCAGCTATGGGAGCAGTCGGGCCATTGGGAGAAGTTCGGCGAGAACATGTTCGTCACCGAGACGCCGGACGAGCGGCTCTACTGCTGCAAGCCGATGAACTGCCCGGGCCATGTTCAGATATTCAGGAACGGCTTGAAGAGCTACCGTGACCTGCCTCTGAAGATTGCCGAATTCGGCAAGGTGCATCGTTATGAGCCGTCCGGCGCGCTGCACGGGCTGCTGCGGGTGCGTCACTTTACGCAGGACGATGCCCATATCTTCTGCACTGAGGGGCAGATCAGCGAGGAAAGCGCGCGGGTCAACGAGCTGATCCTGTCGATCTATCGCGACTTCGGCTTCGACGACGTGGCGATCAAGTTCTCCGACCGGCCGGAAAAGCGGGTTGGCAGCGACGCGGTCTGGGACCGCGCCGAGCAGGCGCTCAAGGACGCCTGCCGGGATGCCGGCATCGAGCCCGAGCTCAATCCGGGGGAGGGGGCGTTCTACGGGCCGAAGCTTGAATATGTCCTGCGCGATGCGATCGGCCGCGACTGGCAGTGCGGAACGCTGCAGGTCGACTTCAATCTGCCAGGGCGTCTGGGCGCATTCTATATCGGCGCCGACGGCGAGAAGCATACCCCGGTAATGCTGCACCGGGCAATGTTCGGCTCCCTTGAGCGGTTCGCGGGCATCCTGCTGGAGAACCATGCCGGCCATTTGCCGCTGTGGCTGGCGCCGGTCCAGATCGTCGTTGCCACCATCACTTCGGAGGCCGACAACTATGCCCGCAAGGTGCTGGCGACGTTGCAGGCGGCCGGGCTGCGGGCGGAGATCGATCTCAGGAACGAGAAGATCAACTACAAGGTCCGCGAGCATTCCCTGGCCAAGGTCCCGGCGATTGTCGTCTGCGGCAAGCGCGAGGCCGAGGAGGGCACGGTGAACATCCGCCGGCTCGGCGTACGCGAGCAGTGCTCGGCCGGGCTGGACGAGGCGGTCGCCGGCTTCGTCGACGAGGCGTTGCCGCCCGACCTTCGCCGGGCGCGTCTGTCGCTGGCCGCCTGACTGCGAGCAGTTGCA
>SKQW01000128.1 GCA_007118805.1 Rhodobiaceae bacterium
ATGGAGGCGCCACCGGATCGGTCCTGCGAGGTGGAGAACGGAGCCGGCCTCGTCCAGGACGAGGACGTGATCGACATCCGGGTCACCTGCTTCGGCCCGTATTTTCTAGGAGGCACCGCCACGGGCGTGGACGGCGATCTGCGCCTCGACGACCACGTCCGACGGTCCCCCGATCAGGATGAGATGCTCGGTGTTGTCACGGCGCACCAGAACGAGGCGGCGCTTCGCGTCGACCTGTGCCGCGTCGACCACGGCCAGCCGCTGCTGACGGCCGCGCGGCGACGTCAGGCCGCCGCGGCCGCCGCCGAGGCGCCGAAAGACCCAGGCGACCAGCCCGATCAGGACGAGGACCGCGACAAAGGCGATGATGAACCGGGCGGGCAATCCCAGCTCGATGCCAAGGAGCTGCTCCAGAAACCCCATGAGAAGGCCTCCCTTTGGTGCCGTCGTGCGGGCCGTTAACATCCGTCGGCAAAAATTGCCGGTTGTATGGCTAACAAAAGGTTAACCGACCCGCCGACCGTTTAGCCTAGGACACATAACGGCGAAAGCGCTGTTTCGCGACCGTTAATCGCATTAACGCGCTGTTAACCACAACTAGGAAAAGTTTGCCGGCATGAACTGCTTGTTGGGAGCAAGCCATGGCGATCACCGATGTCGCGCTGTTCTCCGCGCTCAAGACCCGCATGAACTGGCTCCAGCAGCGCCAGAGCTTGCTGGCCGAGAATGTCGCCAATGCCGATACGCCGCATTACCGGCCGCGTGATCTTTCGCCGATCGATCCCGCCGCGGCGCGGCGCCAACAGGGCGGCGGTGGCCTGGCGCCGGTGCGCACCAATCCCGGCCATATGCTGCCAGGCATGGCCACCAACGGGGAGGCACGGGCCAAGGAGAGCGACGCGTTCGAGGTCCGCCCGCGCGGCAACGCGGTGTCGCTCGAGCAGGAGATGATGAAGGTCACCGAGACCCAGCTCGACTACCAGCTTGCCAGCGGCCTCTACTCGCGCGGCATCGGCTTGCTGAAGACCGCGCTCGGGCGCCGCGCCTGAGCCGCAACCCGATAGGAGACCGTCGTGGACCTCGTCAAAAGCTTCAAGATCGCGGCCAGCGGGCTGACCGCCCAGACCGGGCGAATGCGCGTCATCGCCGAGAACATGGCCAACGCTAACTCGACGGCGCATACGCCGGGCGGCGACCCCTATCGCCGTCAGGTCCCGAGCTTTCGCGCCGAGTTCGACCGCGAGCTTCAGGCCAATGTCGTGCGTCCAGGGCCGATCCGGCCCGATCGAAGCGAGTTCAGCCTGCGCCACGAACCGGGCCACCCGGCCGCCGACGAGGACGGTTACGTAAAGACGCCCAATGTCGATCCGCTGATCGAGTCGATGGACATGCGCGAGGCGCAGCGCAGCTACGAGGCCAATCTGAATGTTGTCCGCGCCGCGCGCGGCATGGTCATGCGCACGCTCGATATTCTGCGCGGCTGAGCGAACCGGTAACCTGAAGGGGGAGCGATATGACACCGACCGCGGCAGCCAACGCCTATGCAGCGATCTCGCAGGTGGCACCGAACGGCACGGGGGGCGCCAAGCCCTTCACCCAGACCGGCGACTTCGCCGGCCTCTTGAAGGACTCGGTGTCCGGCCTCGTGGAGGGCAGCCGCGCCGCCGAGCAGGCCGGCCTGGCGGCGGCCGCCGGCAAGGCGGATGTCGTCGATGTGGTGACGGCGGTGGCCGAAACCGAGGTCGCGCTGGAGACCCTGGTCTCGGTGCGCGACCGGGTCATCCAGTCCTATGAGGAAATCATGCGGATGCCGATCTGAGGGCGCTGCGGGCGCGCCGGCATGACCGGGCCAGAGATCCTCGACATCGCGCGCGACGGCGTGTGGACGCTCCTGCTGGTGGCGAGCCCCGTCATGCTCGTCGGCCTCGGCGTGGGGCTGATCGTCGCCCTGTTCCAGGCGCTGACGCAGATCCAGGAAATGACCCTGGTCTTCGTGCCCAAGATCATCGCCATGTTCCTTGCGCTACTGGTCGCGCTACCCTTCATGGGGCAGGCGCTTGGGGGATACATGGAGCGCATCGCCCAACACATTGTCGGCGGGTGAGGCGATGGCGTCCGGTGCCCGGCGGGGGCGGCGATGACGCTCGATATCCTGCCCCAATTCGCCTTTGCCTTCATGCTGATCTTTGCGCGGGTCGGCACGCTCATCATGCTGATGCCGGCGCTCGGCGAGACAACCATCCCCGCCCGCATTCGCCTGGCCTTCGCGCTTGCCCTGAGCCTCGTGCTGTATCCCCTGGTGGCCGAAGCCTACCCGCCACTGCCGCCCGACCTGCCCGGCATTCTGACCCTTTTCGCCGGCGAGATGCTGGTCGGTTTCGCCATCGGACTGGCCGCCCGCATGATGACGGCGGCCTTGCAGGTGGCCGGCTCAACGATAGCCTACCAGATGGGACTCGGCTTCGCGCAGGGCGTTGATCCCACCCAGGGCACCCAGGGCGCGCTGTTTGCAAGCTTTCTGTCGGTGCTCGGCATCACCCTCATCTTCGCCACCGACCTGCACCACCTGTTCATTGCCGCGATCCACGATAGCTACGCCCTGTTCGAACCGGGCAGTCCGCTGCCGGTGGGCGATGCGACGGAGCTCGGCGTATCGATCTTCGCGCGCACCTTCCAGGTCGGCATTCAGATCGCCGCGCCCTTCATCGCCTTCGGCCTGACCTTCTATCTCGGCCTTGGCATCCTGTCCCGGCTGATGCCCCAGATACAGATCTTCTTTGTCGCCCTGCCGGCCAACATCATGCTCGGCTTCTTGATGCTGTTCGTTCTCCTCGGCGGGATAATGGCGTGGTTCCTCAGCCACATGGCGACCTCGATCCAGCCCTTCATCCTGCAATAGGCGCCCATCATGGCCGAGCATGACGATGATTCGGACCGATCGGAAGAACCGACCCACAAGAAGCTCGAGGACGCCCACGAGAAGGGCAACGTCGCCAAGAGTCAGGAGGTCAGCGCCTGGTTCGTGCTAAGCGGCGCCACGCTGGTGCTCCTGGTCTTCGCCCAGGGGCTCGCCGGAGGCGTCGCAGGGACCTTTCAGGGGCTGCTCGGCAACCTGCACGCCATACCGTTCGACACCGGCGCCGTGCACAGCCTGGTGTGGAAGGTTGTCCTGTCGGTCTTCGCCGCCCTGGCGCTGCCCTTGTTGACCCTGGTCGCCGCCGCGCTCGCCGGCAATCTGGTCCAGCATCGGCTGGTCTGGTCGGTCGAGCCGATGAAGCCCAAGCTGTCCAAGATCTCGCCACTCAAAGGCTTCAAGCGGCTGTTCTCGGCCCAGAGCCTGGTCAATTTCGCCAAAGGGCTGGCCAAGCTGGTCATCGTCTCGGTGGTCATGTTCGCCATTGCCTGGCCCGAGCGCGACCGCCTGGGTGGCCTGGTCAGCCTCGATCCCGACATGCTGCTCATGACGGTGCGCGAGCTCGCCCTCAAGCTGCTGGCCGGCGTGGTCGCCATCATGGCCGTCGTCGCCGCGCTCGATTTCGCCTGGCAGCGCCATAGCTGGCATCAGCGCCAGAAGATGACCAAGCGCGAGGTCAAGGACGAGCACAAGCAGATGGAGGGCGATCCGCTGGTGCGCGCCAAGCTGCGTCAGGTGCGCGCCGAGCGCTCCCGCAAGCGCATGATGGCCCAGGTGCCCGACGCCACCGTGGTGGTCACCAACCCGACCCATTACGCCGTCGCGCTGAAATACGAGGTCGGCATGGCGGCGCCGGTCTGCCTCGCCAAGGGCACCGATCAGCTCGCCCGGAGGATCCGCGAGATCGCCGAAGCCGCCGACGTGCCGGTGATCGAGAACCCGCCGCTGGCACGCACGCTCCACACCGGCGTCGAAATCGACGAGGAAATCAAGCCGGAGCACTACAAGGCGGTTGCGCAGGTCATCGGCTACGTTATGCAGGTGCGAAAGGCGTCGGACTGGCGTGCGAATCGCGGCGGGCAGGGCTAAGCTGACGGCAAGCAGCCCGACGCCGACCGATTGATCTCGTGGCCGCCGGTCCTGGTGGAATGAATTTGACATTCGATACGCGGTCCGCAGCACGCGCCCGATTAGGTGTCGGATTCAAAATTCCGCTGGAAAGCAATGTTTTGCTAGTGGTTCCAATGAGGCCGACATTTGCCATAGACATGCGGCAATGGGATGCAAATGTCGGACTCGAACCGCTCGCCTTGCCACCACTGCCGGGTAGCGAGCCGGCAGTCCAGGTCATGAAGGGCGGTCGACGGAGATGACCGAAGTGTCTGGCGAGGAAAAGTTGCGCGAGAGCGTCGACCGGTCCGATCAGGAAGGCTCGATCGGCCTTGTCGTGCTGCTCGCTGCGTCGCTGATCGTTATCGCGGTGGCCCTGGCGCTGATGGGCCGCGACGAGGCGCGCCCGCTCATCCTCGCCCTGCTGGCCTTTCTCGCCGTGGTCGGCGTGTTCTCCCTGTTCGCCGCCTCGGTCGGCGTGTTGCGCTTTTCCGACCGCACGCCGCGCGACGACATCGCGAGGGCCGCGACTGACGCCTCCGCCGAAGGGCTGCTGGTCACCGGCGCCAACGGCCGGATCGTCTATGCCAACCCTGCCTATCTCGAGCTCACCGGGGCGGCCCGGCCGGAGGACGTTCTCAGCGTCGAGCGCGCCTTCTCCGCGACCCCGGAAGGCTCCGAGGCGGTGTTCCGCCTGTCCCAGGCCGCCGCCAAGGGCCGGCGCGGCGAGGAGGAAATCCGCATTCTGCGTGGCGCGGCGGACGGCGACGCGCAGGCTACCGCGCGCTGGTATCGCATCCGCGCAACCCCGATCGAGGGCCACCGCCGGGTGCTCTGGCAGGTCGCCGACATCACCGGCGACCGGGCGCGTCAGGAAGACGTGTTCCAGGAATTGCAGCGCGCCATCGACAATCTCGATCACGCCCCGGCTGGCTTCTTCGCCGCCGCGCCCGATGGCCGGCTGGCCTATGTCAACGCCACCTTGGCCGACTGGCTGGGCTACGATCTTGCCGACACCGAGACCTCGCGCCTGCGCCTTGACGATATCGTCTCGGGCGACGGAGCGGCGCTGGTCGAGCAGTTGAGCCCGGTGCCGGGCGAGGTCATCGTCGAGACCATCGATCTCGACCTGGTGCGCCGCGACGGCCAGCCGCTGCCGGTGCGGCTCATCCATCAGGTCGCCTTCGATACCGAGGGCCGGCCGGGCAGCTCGCGCACCGTGGTGCTCAACCGCAGCCCCGGCGCCGACGTCGCCGAGACCCTGCGCGCTGCCGAGGTGCGGTTTGCCCGCTTCTTCAACAACACGCCCCTGGCCATTGCCACGGTCGACCGGGCCGGCCGGATCAAGCGCACCAACGCCGCCTTCGCCCACCTGTTCCGCGGCAGCGGGCATGGCGGCAGCATCCTCGCGCGGGTCGGCGAGCGCGATCGGCCGGGACTTGAGGAGGCGCTCGAGACCGCCTTTGCCGGCCAGGCCGAGGTCCGGCCGGTGGATGCCCAGATCGAGGGCGACGAGGTCCGCACCTGCCGGTTCTTCGCCAGCGCCGTCGATGATGGCGACGGCGAGGCGGCCATCGTCTACGCCCTCGACGTCACCGAGCAGAAGGCAATGGAGCTGCAATTCGCCCAGGGCCAGAAGATGCAGGCGGTCGGCCAGCTCGCTGGCGGCATCGCGCACGACTTCAACAACGTCCTCACCGCGATCATCGGCTTCTCCGATCTCCTGCTCGCCAATCACCGGGCCACCGACCCGTCCTTCAACGACATCATGAACATCAAGCACAACGCCAACCGGGCCGCCGGTCTGGTGCGCCAGCTCCTCGCCTTTTCGCGCCGCCAGACCCTGCGCCCACAGGTGCTGCGGCTCAACGAGGTGATGGCCGATCTGCAGGTGCTGCTGGCCCGCCTCCTGGGCGCCAAGATCGAGCTCGGTGTCGCCCAGACGCGCGATTTGTGGCTGGTCAAGGCCGACCTCAACCAGTTCGAGCAGGTGATCATCAATCTGGCCGTCAATGCCCGCGACGCCATGCCGGAGGGCGGCCGGCTGTCGATCCGCACCGAAAACGCCTCTCTCGCCGAGGACCGGGCCATGGGCCAGGCGGTGCTGCCGGCCGGCGACTATGTGATGATCGAGATCGCCGATACCGGCGTCGGCATGGACGCCGAGACCATCGACAAGATCTTCGATCCCTTCTTCACCACCAAGGAGGTCGGCAAGGGGACCGGGCTCGGCCTGTCCACCGTCTACGGCATCGTCAAGCAGACCGGCGGCTATATCTTTCCCGAAAGCGCGCCGGGGCAGGGGGCGACTTTCCGGATCTACCTGCCGCGCCACATCCCCGACGGCGACGCCGAGGCGCCGGCCCGCGAGGTCGCGTCCGCGCCCCAGGACCTCACCGGGCGCGGCACCGTCCTCCTGGTCGAGGACGAGGAATCGGTGCGCACCTTCGCCGCCCGCGCACTCGCTTCGCGCGGCTATACCGTGCTCGAGGCCGAGACCGGCCAGCGCGCGCTCGAAGTGATGGACGAGCAGGACGGCGCCATCGACCTCGTCGTCTCTGACGTGGTGATGCCCGAGATGGACGGGCCGACGCTCCTCAAGGAGCTGCGCGCGCGCAACTCGCAGCTCAAGATCATCTTCGTGTCGGGCTATGCCGAGGACGCCTTCAACAAGAACCTGGCCGGGGACGAGCGCTTCCATTTCCTGGCCAAGCCCTTCAACCTCAAGGAGCTGGCCGCCATCGTGAAGCAGGTGATCGAGGAAGCCTGAGCGCGGCGGGCGAATGATTCCACCTTCGGGAGAACGGGCGGCGGATTTGTCCGGAAGAGACGGGTGCGACGGAGCTGCAGTCAGCGCTCACGCCCGCAAAGGTGGCCTCCAGTCAGGGCTGTGCTCGCGAGGTAGAGCCGGCGATAATGGGCTCGGCGGTTGTCCAGTCGGTCGTGGCTGGAGGTGTTCCGGCCATCCACGAAACCTCGGACAAGGCGCAGGCGCTAGAAGGGTGTGGATGTCCGCGACGGCGCGCGCATGACGGGAGGATAGGACACGCCGCGCCTTGTGTCGCTGACGCTTGAGCTTGATTGGCCGGCCGTTTCTGGATTCCTGCTTTCGCGGGAATGAGCCGAGTGTAGGCGGCCGTTTCCGGGCTAGCCGGTTTCGTCCGCGAGCGTGGCGAAGCAGGGCGGGCACACGCCATGGCTCACGCCGGCCTGAGAGGTTCCACCCCTGGCGTAATGCTCTTCCGGGGCAATCCATTCGGCCCCTGATGTGTCGAATCCGGCCGGCCACGCCACCCGTTGGCAATAGCTGCACAGAACGACGACCGGCCCGGCGGCCGAGCCGTCCATTCGCCACGCTCGCCGCGGTGCTTCGAACAGAGGGATCGGGGGGCGGCTCTCCTCTCTGAGAAGCTGCGATTGATAGAGGATCAGCGGCTGGCCGGCGTCGCCGGCGATGGCGCTCATCGACATCACCATGTCGCGGCGCGTTTCGGGCGCATCGCAGCGGAAAGCGAAGGAGATCTTCCGTTGGGGCCTGGCGACGAGCTTCTCGTGCAGACGTGTGTAGGAGGCCTTGACCGCATCGCCGCCGATAAAATCGAACAGCGATCGCCCCACCACCGGCTCGGTGGCCAACCGGGCCACGCCGTTGTCGCGGGCGAAGTCGCGCCACCCGCTATTGCCCACAGCCACAATCATGCCGGAGGAATTGGTGACATAGGCAACGCCGGCCATGGCGTCGAGGAGATCCGCGGCGGCGAACTTTGTCGTCAAGCGAGCCCCCATGGCGGTGATGCGGGATGGCGACAACAGCGAGTCGGCAGGCCAAAAGCTAGCAGGCCCGCGCCCCGCAGGCCATGTGCCGAAGCCAA
>SKQW01000359.1 GCA_007118805.1 Rhodobiaceae bacterium
ACCACAGATTGCGTCCGGGCGATATCCTTGAGCAGGATCGCCGTCTGCTCGGTCTCGGCGTCGGTCATGCCGGCGGCCGGCTCGTCGACCAGGAGCAGCTTCGGCTCCTGGGCCAGCAGCATGCCGATCTCCAGCCACTGCTTCTGGCCGTGGCTGAGATTGCCTGCAAGATCGTGGCGCCGATCGCCGAGGCGGACGATCCCGAGTATCTCGTCGATCCGGACGCGCTCCCGGTCCGAAAGCTGGTGAAACAGCGTGGCGAAGGTGCCGCGGGGCTCGTTCAGGGCGAGTTCGAGATTGTCCCACACCGTATGCCCCTCGAACACGGTCGGGCGCTGGAACTTGCGGCCGATGCCGAGCTGGGCGATCGCCGCCTCGTCGAGCGCGGTGAGATCGGACTGGCCGCCGAACAGGATGGTCCCCGCATCGGGCCGGGTCTTGCCGGTGACGACGTCCATCATCGTCGTCTTGCCGGCGCCGTTGGGCCCGATGACCGCCCGCATCTCGCCGGGCTTCAATACCAGCGACAGCGCGTTCAGCGCCTTGAAGCCGTCGAAGGAGACGGTGACGCCGTCAAGATAAAGGAGCGCTTCGGTCACCTGCGTCGTCATTGGCGCTACTCCGCCGGCCGCGCTTGAATGGCGGCCGCATCGGGCTCGGCGGCCGGGCGCTTCGGCCGGCTGCCCCACCTGTTCCTCAGCGAGACGGCGAGCCCGACGATTCCCTTGGGCAACAGCACCGTGACGAGCACGAACAGGGCGCCGAGTGCGAACAGCCACATCTCGGGATAGGCCGTGGTGAACCAGGTCTTTGCGTAGTTGACCAACCCCGCCCCGAGGAGCGGGCCGATCAGCGTGCCGCGCCCGCCGACGGCGACCCAGACCACGATCTCGATGGAGTTGGCGGGCGAGAACTCGCTCGGATTGATGATGCCGACCTGCGGCACGTAGAGCGCGCCGGCGAGCCCCGCGAGCATCGCCGAGACCACCCAGACGAACAGCTTGTAGTGCTCGACCCGGTAGCCGAGGAACCGAGTGCGGCTTTCAGCGTCGCGCACGGCAACCAGGACCTTGCCGAGCTTGGAGGTGACGATCGACCGGCAGATCGCAAAACCGAGCGCCAGGGCGGCGGCGGAGGCGAAGAACAGCCCGGCGCGGGTCTCGCGCGCCTGAATGTCGAAGCCGAGGATGTCTTTGAAATCGGTGAGCCCGTTATTGCCGCCGAACCCCATCTCATTGCGGAAGAAGGCAAGCATCAGGGCGAAGGTCATCGCCTGGCTGATGATCGACAGATAGACCCCGGTCACGCGGCTGCGGAAGGTGAGCCAGCCGAACACGAAGGCCAGCACGCCGGGCGCCACTAAGACCATGATCATGGCGAACCAGAATTGGTCGAAGCCGTGCCAATACCAGGGCAGGGCATCCCAGTTGGAGAACACCATGAAGTCCGGCAGTACGGGGTGGCCATAGACCCCCCGGGTGCCAATCTGGCGCATGAGGTACATGCCCATGGCATAGCCGCCCAGCGCGAAGAAGGCGCCGTGGCCGAGCGAGAGAATCCCGCAATAACCCCAGACCAGCCCGACCGAGAGCGCCAGCAGCATGAGCGTGAGATAGCGCCCGAAGACGACCATCATGTAGCTCGACGGATAGAGCGGATGGCCGGGGCTCAGCAGCAGATTGAGGATCGGGACGGCCGCGCCGAAGGCCAGGATGATCGCGACGATGAGCCAGCCATGGCCCTCGAAGCCGCGGCGGATGGCGGCCGCGATCATGCCTCGGCCGCCCGGCCGCGCAGGGCAAAGAGCCCCCGCGGACGCCTCTGAATGAAGAGGATGACCACCACCAGCACCAGGATCTTGGCGAGCACCGCGCCGGCATATGGCTCGAGGAACTTGTTGACGATGCCGAGCGTCATCGCACCGACCAGCGTGCCCCAAAGATTCCCGACGCCGCCGAAGACCACCACCATGAAGGAATCGATGATGTAGCCCTGGCCGAGATTGGGGCTGACATTGTCGATCTGGCTGAGCGCAACGCCGGCGATTCCGGCGATCCCCGAGCCAAGGCCGAAGGTCATCGCGTCGACCCAGGGCGTGCGGATCCCCATGGAGGCGGCCATGCGCCGGTTCTGTGTCACCGCCCGGACCTTGAGGCCGAAGGACGAGTAGCGCAGCAGGAGAATCAGCCCGGCGAAGACGATGAGGGCGAAGATCACGATGTAGAGCCGGCCCCAGGTGATCGACAGGCCCCACAGGTCGAAGGCGCCCGACATCCAGGAGGGGTTCCCGACCTGCCGGTTGGTGGGACCGAAGATCGAGCGCACCGATTGCTGCAGGATCAGAGCAAGGCCCCAGGTGGCGAGCAGGGTCTCCAGCGGCCGGCCATAGAGGAATCGGATGATGCCGCGCTCGATCGCCACGCCGATTGCGCCGGCGACCAGGAAGGCAAGCGGTATGGCGATCAGCACCGAGGCGTCGAACAGGCCCGGCGCGTGATTGCGGATCAGCTCCTGCACCACGAATGTCGTGTAGGCGCCGATCATCACCATTTCCCCATGGGCCATGTTGATGACGCCCATGACGCCGAAGGTGATGGCCAGGCCGATGGCGGCCAGCAGCAGGACCGATCCAAGCGAGATGCCGTACCAGATGTGCTGCGCGTTGTCGCGGATCACCAGGCGCCGCTCGATCGCGGCTATCCCATCCTGCGCGGCGGCCTGCACGGCGCCCTCGTCACGGGCCGCGACGGCGTTCAACAGGACCAAGGCGTCGCGGTTGGCGCGCTCGGCAACCCGCTCGACCGCTGCGATGCGGGTCGATTCATCGGCCCCGCTGCCCGGCTCCAGCACGATGACGGCGCGCGCATGCGCCATCTCCTCGCGCACCCAGCCCACCGCCTCTTTGGCGAGCGCCGCATCGAGCGGCTCCAGCATGTCGGCGCTGGGTGCCCCGGAAAGCGTCCGGGCCGCGTCATAGCGGATCTGCGGGTCGGGGTTCATCAGCGTGACGCCGGCCAGCGCGCCGCGGACGGCCCGGCGAATGTTGTTGTTGACCCGGATGCGGTCGACGCCGCCGCGGCCCACCTCGCCGAGGTCCTCGCCGGTGAGCGGATCGGACACCAAAAACCCAGCGCCGCCGCGCTCTGCCCGGACCACGGTCCCGTCGGGCTGAACGTAGAGATCGCCATCACGGAGCATGCCGAGGACCGGCGCCGCATCCGGATGGCCGGTGGCGGCGAGCTCGGCGATGGCGTCTTCGAGCTCGGCAAAGCCGCCGATGGCGAGCGCATCGACATGGCCGCGCAGTTCGTGCTGGGCCTCGGCGCGGCCGACCACGGCGGCGAGTGCCAGCACCAGTACGGCAGTGATCGTCAGGAGGATGCGCATGGCGGTCACGCGGAGCCTGGATGGAGATTGCAGAACGGATTCCGTCAGGGACGGCCGGCCGGGAATCATGCGAGCTTGACTCGTTCGCCCCCGGCCGGCGTCTCCCCCTCTGGAGCCTCGGGTTACGAGCCCTGACCGCCGCACTCGCCGGTGGCGACGTTGAAGTTCCCGCATTCGAGCGGCTTGCGCCAATCGGAGATCAGGTCGCGGGAGCCTTCGAGATAGGGCGACCACTCGTCGGTCACGATGGTGCCCGGCGTTTCCCAGACCACCTCGAACTGGCCGTCGGCCTGGATTTCGCCGATCAGGACCGGCTTGGTGATGTGGTGGTTCGGCATCATGGCCGCGTAACCGCCCGTCAGGTTAGGCACGGCGACGCCGATCATCGCATCGATCACCTCGTCGGGGTCGGTCGTTCCGGCCTTTTCCACCGCCTGAACCCACATGTTGAAGCCGATGTAATGGGCTTCCATGGGGTCATTCGTGACGCGGGACTCATCGCCGATGAACTCGTGCCACTTGGCGATGAAGTCCTCGTTCTCGGGCGTGTAGACGCTCATGAAGTAGTTCCAGGCCGCCAGATGGCCGACCAGCGGCCCGGTATCGATGCCGGCGAGCTCCTCCTCGCCGACCGAGAAGGCAACGACCGGGATGTCGGCGGCATCAATGCCCTGATTGGCGAGTTCCCGATAGAAGGGGACATTGGCGTCGCCATTGATGGTGGAGACCACCGCCGTCTTCTTGCCTGCCGAGCCGAAGGCGCGGATATCGGCGACGATCGACTGCCAGTCGGAATGCCCGAACGGCGTATAGTTGATCATGATGTCGTCGTCGGCGACGCCGAGTTCGTCCTTGAGATAGGTCTCCAGGATGCGGTTCGTGGTGCGCGGATAGACGTAGTCGGTGCCCGCCAGCACCCACCGTTCGACCCCTTCGACCTCATAGAGATAGTTGACCGCCGGGATGGCCTGCTGATTGGGCGCGGCGCCAGTGTAGAAGATGTTGCGCGAAGACTCCTCGCCTTCGTACTGGACCGGATAGAACAGGATCGAGTTCAGCTCCTCGAAAACCGGCAACACGGCCTTGCGACTGACCGATGTCCAGGTGCCGAAGACCGCGGCAACCTCTTCCTGCTCGATCAGCTCGCGGGCACGTTCGGCGAAGAGCGGCCAGTCGGAGGCCGGATCGACGACCACCGGCTCGAGCTGGCGGCCCAGGACACCGCCCTTTTCGTTCTGATCCTCGATCAGCATCAGCATGACGTCCTTGAGCGTCGTCTCCGAGATCGCCATGGTGCCCGAGAGAGAGTGAAGGATGCCGATCTTGATCGGATCCTCATCGGCGACGGCGGGATTCGCCATCAGCCCGGCTGCCAGCAACCCAGCGCCGATCGCCCCGGATGTGCGCTTCCAAATGCTCATCTGTGAATGCTCCCCTGATTGGCGGGCCGCTCCCCGCGGCCGGACTGTGCATGGCAAGGGGCATGCCAGTTCAGCGGAGTCAGCCAATCGGCTGACTCAGAACGGTTTTTTGCTCTGAAATGCGGAGGGAAAGTCGACCGGCGGACGGTCGCGATGCGAAAGTTTAAGGCTCTTGGCCGCCCGATTTGCCTAAATTGCGTGCAAGCCTATGGGGTGCCTCGGCATTGCGCAGCAACCGGAGCGATTGCGGGCGGCAGCGTCGAGGACACCAAAAAAAACGCATGTCGAACGGCAGGCGCGTTGCCGTGTCAGGACCGGCGGGCGCCGGTCCGTGGTGTCTGCTTCAGGCCCGCTTGACCAGCCCGATGAGCACCAGGAGTATGACCGCGCCGATCGTTGCATGAATGATCGCGGCAAGGATGCCTCCGCCCAGGCTCAGCCCGAGCGCGGGGAAGAGCAGGCCGGCAATGAAGGCGCCAACGATGCCGACCACGATGTTGCCGACGAGGCCGAAACCGATGCCCGAAACGATGACGCCTGCAAGCCAGCCCGCAATCGCGCCGATGATTATGAAGATGATGAGACTTTCGATGCCCATTTGAGTCTCCTCCGACAAGAGTCGGCAGCCTACTCCCCAAAGTGATTCGTGGCGAGTGGCCACGCGGGCGCGGCAAAGGGAGCCTTACGGATCGAGCTCGGTATCCCAATACAGATAGTCGAGCCAGCTCTCATGCAGGTAGTTGGGCGGGAACAACCGCCCGTTCTTGTGCAGGTCGAAGACGCTCGGCCGATACGGCTTTTGCTTGGGCTGCATGCCGACTTCATCCGGCAGATGCCCGCCCTTCTTCAGATTGCAGGGCGCACAGGCGGCGACGACGTTCTCCCACAGGGTTTGCCCGCCATGGGACCGCGGAATCAGATGATCGAAGGTCAGATCCTCGCCGCTGCCGCAATACTGACAGGCGAAGCGATCTCGAAGAAAGACATTGAAGCGGGTGAAGGCGGGATGGCGGGGCGGGCGAACATATTCCTTAAGCGAGACCACGCTGGGCAGGCGGATCTCGAAGCTGGGACTTCGCACAGCCCGGTCATACTCGGAGACGATGTTGACCCGGTCGAGGACCACCGCCTTCACGGCATCCTGCCACCCCCACAGGGATAGCGGGAAATAGCTCAGCGGCCGGTAGTCCGCATTGAGTACGAGCGCCGGACACGATTCAGGCGAGCCAATCGCCGTCACCATAGACTCCCACGGTTCGCTTATGCCGCCGATCTGCGGCCGAACGAGAGCATAGTATATGGAGCGCGACAGGCTTGTGAAGCCGCCAGCGTGGACGGGGCGCCCCACGGGGACTCGAACGTCATGCCAATGTCACTTGGAACCGCGCAAAGCCCGCGCAAGGAAATGTCCGCCCAGTTCAAGCCCCTTGGGGTCGATGCCGTGCCCCACGCCGGCAGACAGGTGCCATTCGACAGGCACGTCGGTCGCCGCCAGCGCCTGTCCGGCCAGGAACATCGCCTGATAGGGGATCAGTTCGTCGCGGTCGCCATGGATGAGGAGGACCGGCGGACGCGCCCGCACCTCGCCCTTGAGATGCTCCGGCCCGGCGAGCGCCCCGGAATAGCCGAGGATCGCCGCCGGCGCCTCGGCGCGGCGCAGCCCCACATGCAGGGACATCATGGTGCCCTGGCTGAAGCCGACGAGGGCCACGCGGCCGGCCGGCAGGGCGTAGCGCTCGCATTCGCGGTCGATGAAGGCATCGAGGCCGGGGCCGGCTTTGCTCACCCCGTGCCACAGCTCGTGGGGATCGCGCATGGTCAGCTCGAACCACTGATAGCCGGGCCCGCCGCCGCCACAGGGTTCCGGCGCGTGCGGCGCCGCGAACGCTGCGTCGGGAATCAGGTGCTGCCACTCCTTGCCCAGGGCGATCAGATCGTTGCCGTCGGCGCCGTAGCCGTGAACGAGGATTACAAGGCAGCGCGGTGTGCCGCCGGCGGCAGGCAGCAGCCGGGGGCCGTCAAGGTCGCGAATCATCGGTGTTGAGCACTCCTCATTTCGTCACACTGCGATCCCGGCGCGCCCGCGCGCAACACGGTAATACGCCCAGAACAGCCGGGCCGCGGCACCGCGCCAGGGCCGCCAGCGCGCGCCCAGTTCCGCCATCGCCTTGGCGTCCGGCCGCATGTCGAGTTCGAAGGCATGCCCTACCGCATGCTGCAGGGCAAGGTCGCCAACCGGCCAGACATCCGGATGACAATGACAGAACAGAAGATAGATGTCGGCCGTCCAGGGCCCGATGCCCTTGATAGCGCACAGCCGCTCATGGGCCGTCTCGACATCGTCGACAGGGAGGGTTTCGAGGTCGAGGGCTCCGGATCGCGCGGCGTCGGCGAGCGCCCGGAGCGTGCGGATCTTCGGGGCCGAAAGCCCGGCCGATTTCAGGTCGTGATCCGAGGCGGCCGAAAGCCGGGCGGCATCAAACGGGACAATGAGCGCGTCCAGCCGGCCCCAGATCGCCTCGGCGCTGGCCACCGAGAGCTGCTGCGAGACCACGATGCGTGCAAGCCCCGCCAGCCCTGGCGAGCGGAGCCGCAGCGGCGGCAGCCCGGTCTCGGCGAGCACCCGCGCAATGATCTTGTCACGCGCGGCAAGCTCGGCAAGCGCGCTCTCCAGTCGGTCAGCATTGTCGATGCGGACGGGCTCGGACATGACGGCGCCAAGATAGCCGCGAGCCGGGCGTCATGATACCCGTATTGCCATGCCGCATCCGGTTCTGCGCTTCGCCCCCAGCCCCAATGGCGAACTTCATCTCGGCCATGCCTATTCCGCCCTGGTCACCCACAACCTGGCCCGCCGGATGGGCGGGCGTTTCCTGCTCAGGATCGAGGATATCGACCGCGCGCGATGCCGCCCCCACTACGAAGCAGCGATCTATCGGGATCTTGCCTGGCTCGGGCTCGACTGGGAGCATCCCGTGCGCCGCCAGTCGGACCACATGGATGCCTATCGCGGTGCGCTCGCCCGCCTTGACGAAATGGGGCTCCTTTATCCCTGCTTTGCAACGCGCGCCGAGATCCACGCGGCCGTAGCGCAGCGCGAGGCGACTCACGGCCGCTGGCCGTGCGATCCGGACGGGGCGCCACTCTATCCGCAGCTCCACAAGAGGCTGACGCCGGATGAACGAGCCAGCTTCGAGGCGAAGGGGCGCCCCTTCGCCCTGCGGCTCGACATGGAGAAGGCCGTGGCCCTGGCGGGACGCCTGTCCTGGACCGAGCTCTCGGAAGACGGAAACACGGCGATGGTTCCGGCCGAGCCCGAGCGCTGGGGCGACGTCGTGATCGCGCGCAAGGACGTGCCGACCAGCTACCATCTCTCGGTGGTCGTGGATGATGCGGTTCAGACCATCTCGCATGTCACGCGCGGTCGTGACCTCTTTCATGCCACCAGCATCCATCGGCTGCTGCAAGCGCTGCTCGGGCTGCCGGAGCCGCTCTATTATCACCATCGGCTGATCCACGATGGCGACGGCGCAAAGCTGTCGAAATCGCGAGGGGATACCGGGCTGCGCGCCCTGCGCGAGGCGGGAGCCGACCCGAACGATATCCGGCGGATGGTCGGACTGCCTGCGCCGACGGGCGGGGGCAACTCCTTGCGTGACACCCCGGTGCTTTGAGTTTCATGGCGCTCTAATCGTCGGCCGAGGGGCCTACGGTATCGGCGACACGGGCGCCCCGTTCGCCCATCGGACGAGCCGCGCCCACCGTTGTGTCTTGCGTGGTCTGGTGCTCGACCTCCGCGTCGATCAGCGCGCCGGAGATGACGGTCGTCGCTGACAGCCACATCCAGACCATGAAGGCGATAACGGCACCGAGCGAGCCATAGGTCTCGTTGTAGGAATCGAAATTCGCCACATACCAGGAGAACAGGAGCGACACGATGAGCCAGACCAGTGTCGCGATGGCCGCGCCCGGCGTGATCCAGCGCCACTGGGCTCTTCTGCGGCTTGGCCCGTAGCGATAGAGCACGGCGATCGCCGCAACTACGAGGAGGAACAGGACGGGCCAGCGGACGTAATGGAAGACGGTGGTGATCACGGCCTCGAACCCGATCAACGCCAGCGCCACCGGGATGAAGACAATAATCGTCAGGATCAGGATGATGATGGCGATGCCACCCAGCGTGAAGGCGAAGGAGACAGCGTTGAGGTGCAGGAAACCGCGCTTCTCCGGCTCGCCATAGGCGACATTGATGGCGTCCATCATCGCCTTGACGCCGGTGTTGGTGCTCCACAGCGCGATGCCCAGGCCGATCGCGAAGCCGAGGCCGAGGGCTTCGCCCGACTGGCCGGCGATGCGCTGCATCTGATCCCCGATGATGTCGACGGCGCCGGGCGGCAGAACGAGCGAGAGCGCGTCGACATGCTCGATGACGGTCTCGGGGTCCGCGGCGAGCCCGTAAATCGAGACCAGAGCGGTGAGGGCGGGAAAGAGCGCCAGCAGACCGTAGAAGGTGACCCCGGCGGCGACCAGCATGACGCGGTTGGCCGAGAAGTGCGCGACGAGCCGTCGCGCGATATCCATCCAGCCGATGCGCGGGATCTCGAGCGGCGTTTCCGCCTCGCGACCGCGTGCGTCATCGTCGTGCCGATGCGAGGAACCGTCCATATGCGCCATGTCTATCGGTCAACGGCGGTTGCTGTCACGGGTTCCGCTCGGTCGCCAGTCAGTCACGTCGATCTCAGGAAGGCGATAATGGCTTCGATGGCGCGCTCCCATTCCGCTTCGTGCGACAAAACCAAGTGGTTGGAGCTATCGAGCGAAACAAAATGCGCGTTGGGGATCTGAGCAGCCACGAAGCGGGCCTCCTCGATCGGCACCACCGCCTCGTCGCGCGAATGCAGTATGAGAGTCGGCGCTGTGATCCTGGGCAGGAGAGCCGACACGTCGATCTCGTCAATGGCCTTGCGCACGCGTACGGCATTGTCCGGCGACGTCGCAACCTGCTGGAGATCGGTGAACCAGTCGATATGCTCCGGCTTGCCGTCCGGCAGGTAAAGCGACGCGAACATGCGTCGGAATGCCGAGTTCCGCTTGCCCCAGCCCTGCCGCATCAAGGTCAGATAGGCTTCGCTTCTGTCGGCTTCGTCGGGACTGTCCCGCCGCGCCCGGCCCCGCGCGAAACCGCCCCACAATACCAGATGGCTGACGCGGTCGGGATGGCGCGCGGCAAAGTCGACCGCCACGGCGGCACCCTGGGACAGGCCAAGCAAGGCGAACCGATCGGCCCCGGCCGCCGCAACGACAGCCTCGAGATCGTCGACGAAGGCTCGAAACGAGATATCGGCAACATCCCAATCGGACAGGCCGGTGCCGCGCTCGTCATAGCGCAAGAGTTGGAACTCGGCCGACAGGCGCACGAAGATGTCGCGAAAGACGGGACTGACCCAGTCATGCTCCAAATGATTGAGCCAGTTGGCGGTCTTGATCAGCAGGGGACCCTGCCCCGAGCACGCATAGGCCAGGTTGACACCATCAGACGTGGCGCAGAAGCGGATCGTCTGGTTGGGACGGGCGAAGCGGGAAGCGGCGGGTTCGCCTATTGACCCGACAACCGCGACATCGGCCACGAACCGGAAACCACGGCGCGGCAGGGTGCGCAGCATCGCCTGCGCCTCGCCGCTGTCGCCGACTGCGTGACGGGCGGCGCTGATGCGGCTGCTCAGGGTGGCATCGGAGATTACGCGCCCGCCCCACACATGGTCGATCAGCTCGTCCCGTCCCACCACCCGGTCCCGATTCTCGACCAGGAAGACAAGCAGGTCGAACACCTGTGGTTCGACGGAACATAGGTCGCCGCTGCGGCGAAGCTCCCGCCGGGTGATGTCCAGCTTGCAGTCGCCGAAGGCGTAGATCATTTCGGGTGGCCCCGAACGAAAATCCAGGAAATCTAAAGGGAACCCAAACGGCACCTGCAAGCAAGCCGGCTCTCATCACGCAATCATGCGGCATGGGACGAATTTGGAGGATCGCCATGCCCAAGGGTGAGCACATCGCCAGGTGCCAAGACGGCTCCATCGATGTCGAGCACTACATCAATCTCGGCCGCCTTGTCCGAAGCGCGGCCGCGAGTGCTTGCTTTCGCCGGCTGAAAGGCCAGTTAAACGGCGTGCTTGCCCGGCGTGATTGCCGTCAATCGTCGGTGAAGAAGTCGCCAACGTCCTCGGCGAGCTCGGCGCTGGCGTCCGGGCGCATGTAGAACATGTGGCCGCCCGGATAACGTGCGAAGACGAGCCGGCCGTCCTCCAGATGGAGGGCATCCTCGAGCTGCTCGAACAGCCATTCGGTAGCGAGCCACGGGGTGACCAGATCCGTCTCGCCATGCATGCCGAAGACGCGGAAGTCGGCATCGAGCGAGAGGACCTCCCGAAGATCCCGAATGGCGCTGACATAGCCCTGCGAACGCTCGGACCCGTAGCGCCAGGCCCGGTTCACTGAACGGCTCAGGAGCCTGTAGTCACGGCCATGCGGCCAGTCGAGCTCCTCCCGCAGCAAGGTCAGGATGCCGGTGACATAGGCCGGCGTCATGCCGTCGAGCACCGGGTCGACGCGCGACCTGCCACGCTCGCGCTCGGGAAGGGGATAGGTGATCAGGCCGTCATAGGCGCTGACCGCCAGATCCTCCTCGGCCAGCAGGCGACTGGTGAAGTCGCTGGTCGGCACACGGCCGCGACGCTCACGCAGCAGGTCCTGATCCAACCCGGTAAGCTCAGCGAGCCGGGGCAGGAGCGCGGTCATCCGGTCCGGATGCACCAGGGCAAGCAGATAGTCCTCCAGCGCGAAGGTGCGCAACGCCTGCGCGTCGGCCGGTTCGGCAAGGTCATGGCCGGCGGCGCTGGCCGCATAGGACGGGAGCAGAAAGGCCCAGCTCATGGGCCGGGAGGCGTGGTGACGAATGGTGGCGAAGTCGATGACAGGGGACACCAGTATGGTTCCGCCGAGCGCGATTCCGCGATCATGCATCAGCCGCTTGGGCAGCGCCGCGGCGCGATACCCGCCATAGCTTTCCCCGGCGAGATAGACCGGCGAAGCCCGCCGATCCTGCGCATCGAGCCACAGATCGATGGCATCGGCGAGGCTGTCGAGATCGGCGTCGCGGTCGAAATAGCGATCATCGTCGGGCTCGACGGTGCGGCTGAAGCCGGTGCCCACGGGATCGAGAAAGACGAGGTCGGTATGGTCAAGCCAGGTGTCCGGGTTTACGACGAGCCGGCCCTTGTTAGTCGGCAGCCCCTGATCGTCGGTGTCGATCACCCACGGGCCGACGCCGCCAACATGCAGATAGGCGGAGGCGGCACCAGGGCCGCCATTCATCAGGAAGGTCACGGGACGGTCATCCTCGGCATCGTCCGCCACATAGGCCACGGTGAACAGATGGGCGGTGACCTGTCCCGCCTCGTCGGTGAGCTCGAGCATTTCGACGCGGGCCTCGAAGGCAAGGTCATCCTCGCCGATCCTGATCTCGTGGGCGGTGACCGCGGGGTCGGGGGTGGCCGGCGCTGTCGGCTGAGCGTTGTTCTGGTCGGATCCGGCCGCTGCCGTGCTCACCAGCGGAACAATGGCGAGCGCGGCAATGAGAGTGCCTCTGTACAGCATCGTGTTGTGATCTCCCGACGTGAAATGGATCAGGGCCGGCCCGGCGGCCGCTTCGTGGGGCCGGAACCGGAAGCAGCGGCAAGCGCGCCCTCGCAGGAACGGGCGGCATGCCGCGGCGGTCCGCCCGCCAAGCCCGCTTGTCGGACCCACGCGGCAAAATTGAGGCCCGGGGCGAAACCAGCCATGCGCCCTTGCCTTGGCCTGATTTCGATCAAATCAGCGCCTTCCGATGGATGCTATGCGTCTTGTGCTGGTTGCACCAGTAACCGAAATGCTTTCAGGTAGCGCCCATGCTTGATACGTCACGATCAAGGGCCTCTTCGCGGGCCGGACCGCTCGTTGTGCGCTTTGCCGGGGATTCCGGCGACGGGATCCAGTTGCTCGGCGCGGAGTTCTCCAAGTCGACCGCTGACGCCGATACCGGCTTCATGACATTCCCCGACTATCCGGCCGAGATCCGGGCGCCAGCGGGCACGCTGTTCGGCGTCTCGGCTTTCCAGATCCAGTTCGGCGCCGACGAGATCCTGACCTCGGGCGACGCCGCCGACGTGCTGGTGGCGTTCAACCCGGCCGCGCTGAAGTCGAACCTGCACGTATTGAAACGCGGCGGGCTTCTCATCGTCGACAAGGGCACATTCGAGCGGCGCGGCCTGCAGAAGGCGGGGCTCGACGAGAACCCGCTGGACGGCGATCTGGCGGCCAGCTACCAGCTCCTGCCCCTCGACATCACGGCCCAGACCCTGGAGGCGCTGGCCGCGCTCGATATCGGCCGCAAGCAGGCGGTCCGCGCCAAGAATTTCTGGGTGCTGGGGCTGATCTTCTGGCTGTTCGACCGCGACCCGGCGAAGACTGAGGGCTGGATTGCCCGCCGGTTCGCCGCCGACATGTCGCTGCGCGAGGCCAACACGACCGCGCTCAAAGCCGGCCATGCCTTCGCCGAGACGCTTGAACTTGCCGCCTTTCCCGGCGTTGCGCCGACACGGCGGGCGGGCGCGCGGGAGCACGGCGCGCCGCCGGCGCGCGAGATCGTGTCCGGGACGCAGGCCATGGCGCTCGGGATTCGCGCCGTGGCGAAGCGCGCGGAACGCGACGTGCTCTACTGCTCCTACCCGATCACGCCGGCCAGCGCCCTCCTGCACGCGCTTGCCTCGGGCGAGGGCGGCGTGCGCATCTTCCAGGCCGAGGATGAGATCGCGGCGGCCTGCGCGGCGATCGGCGCCTCCTATGCCGGCGCCATCGGGATGACGGCGAGCTCCGGGCCGGGCCTGTCGCTGAAGACCGAAGCGCTCGGTTTGGCGGTGAGCTGCGAATTGCCGCTGATCGTCATCGATGTGCAGCGCGCCGGCCCGTCGACCGGCATGCCGACCAAGCCGGAGCAGTCGGACCTGACGCTGGCGATCCATGGCCGCCACGGGGAAGCCCCGGTGCCGGTCCTCGCCCCGGCGACGCCGGAGGACTGCTTCGCGATCATGGTCGAGGCCGCCGAGATCGCCATTTCGGCGATGACGCCGGTCATCGTTCTGTCCGACGCCTATCTCGCCAATGCGGCCTCGGACTGGGTGTCGCCCGATATCGACAGCCTGCCGCATCTGGCCGGCCTCGTTCAGCACCCCCAGGACGGTTTCCAGCCCTTCGCGCGGGATGCCGAGACCCTGGCCCGGCCCTGGGTGGCGCCCGGCACGCCCGGCCTGGCGCACCGGATCGGCGGGCTGGAAAAGGAGGCGGGGTCAGGCCACATCTCCTACGACCCCGACAACCACGCCGAGATGGTGCGGCTGCGGGCGGAGAAGATCGCGCGGCTTGCCGGGCGCCGCGCCGCCGCGGAAATCTCCACAGGAGACAAGACCGGTGACCTGCTGGTCGTCGGCTGGGGCTCAACTTATGGCGCGATCCGCAAGGCGGTGCAGGAACTGCGCGCGGAGGGCCGAGCCGTGTCGCATCTTCATCTGCGCCAACTCTGGCCGCTGCCTGGCGGGATCGACAAAATCATGAGCGGGTTCAAGAAGATCGTCTGCCCCGAGCTGAACAGCGGTCAGCTCGCCGGCATTCTGCGCGGCGAGCTGCTTTTGCCGGTTGAACCGCTTACGCAGGTCACGGGGCAGCCCTTCCGCGTGGGCGACCTCAAGGCCCAGCTCGAACGCCGTCTGGAGAGTTGAGACGATGAACGAACCCCTGAGGCCGGCCGACTTCACCTCCGACCAGGAGGTGCGCTGGTGCCCCGGTTGCGGCGACTATGCAATCCTCAAGGCGATGCGGCAGGTGCTGGCCGAGATCGGACGGTCGCCGGACGAGGTGGTGTGCGTCTCGGGCATCGGCTGCGCGGCGCGGTTTCCCTATTACCTGTCGACCTACGGCTTCCACACGATTCACGGCCGCGCCGCGGCCATTGCGAGCGGGGTCAAGCTGGCGCGGCCCGAACTCGATGTCTGGGTGGTGGGCGGCGACGGCGACTTCCTCGCCATTGGCGGCAACCATACCGCCCATGTGCTGCGCCGCGACGCCGACCTTAATCTGCTCTTGTTCAACAACGCCATCTACGGGCTCACCAAGGGCCAAGCCTCGCCGACCTCGCCCATCGGCACGCAGACTCCGTCAAGCCCGGCCGGGACAAGCGAGCAGCCGGTCAATCCGCCGCTCTTTGCGCTGGGCGCCGGCGCGTCCTTCATCGCCCGCTCCATCGATGCCCGGCAGAAGCATCTGCCCGAGATTCTCAAGCGCGCGCATCAACACAAGGGCGCTTCCTTTGTCGAGATCCTGCAGAACTGCCCGGTCTACAATGACGGCGTGTTCGGTCCGATCACCGACAAGCAGGAAGGCCCCGAGACGGTGATCGAGCTGGAGGACGGCGCGCCGATGATATTTGGCCGCGACCGCGACAAGGGGCTTGTCTTCAATGCCGCCGAGGGGCGACTGGAGGCCGTGCGGGTCGAGGAGGTGGGCGAGGCCGCGCTGGCCCGACATATGCCGGAGAATGCGGCCCAGGCCTTTGCCCTTGCCCGGCTCGCGGCGCCGGTGCCGATCGGGGTCCTCTATCGGCGCGCCGGCGACTGATCGTCCGGCGATTGTCGGCCCAGCAGGCCGCCATAGATCTCGGCATCGCCGACGCGCCCGATCACCTTGCCGTCGGCCTCCACCAGAATCGGCAGGCCGGTCTTGAGCCGGGCCTCCATAATGTCGCGCACCGGGGTGTCCGGCGCGCAGACGCAGACCGCGCCGGGCTCGACCGGGCCGTTGCCCGGACGGGCGCGACGGATGGCATCGCCGCGCAGGCGCGGCGCGCCGGCAGGATCAATCACGAGGCCGCTCGCGGCATCCGCAAGGCGCCCGCCCTCTGCCTCCTCGCAGGCTTCGATCGGCGTCATCAACTCGGCAGCGCGCAGCACCGCCAGCGGGTTCATATGGGCGACGAAATCGGCCACATAGTCGTTCGCCGGGTGGAGCGCGATTTCGTGGGGGGTGCCGAACTGGACGATCCGCCCGCCTTCCATGATGGCGATCCGGGAGCCGATCTTGAAGGCTTCGTCTAGATCATGGCTCACGAACAGAATGCTGCGTCGGAGCCGCTGCTGGATGTCCAGAAGCTCGTCCTGAAGCCGGGTGCGGATTAGCGGATCAAGGGCCGAGAAGGGCTCGTCCATCAAGAGGATAGGGGCGGCGGTGGCGAAAGCACGGGCAAGGCCCACCCGCTGCTGCATGCCGCCGGACAGTTCATGGACCTCCTTGCCGGCCCAATCGGACAGCCCGACCAGCTCGAGCTGCTCGGCCACCCGCTTGCGCCGCTCGGCCGTCGATACGCCGGCAAGCTGCAGGCCGAAGCCGACATTCTGCTCGACGGTGCGCCAGGGCAGGAGCGCAAATTGCTGGAACACCATCGCCACGCGGTGGCGGCGCAAATCCCGCAACTCTTCCCTGGTGCAGGTCTGGGGATTTAGCCAGCGCGCACCGTCGCGCACCAGCACTTCGCCGCGGGCCACCCTGTTGAGGCCATTGACGGCGCGGATCAGCGTCGACTTGCCGGACCCCGACAGCCCCATCAGGACCACGATCTCGCCTTCCAGAAGATCGAGTGTCGCCCCGGCCACGCCGAGGATCTGGTCGGTTGCCGCCTGGATCTCCTCGCGGCTCTTGCCCTCGTCAATCAGCGGCAAAGCGCGCGCAGGGTTCTCGCCGAAGACGATATCGACCTTACGGAAGCTGACGACGGCCTGGGTCATGCCGTCACTTCCGATGCTTTCTTTCCTCGGCCCGGAAGAACCGGTCCAGAATGATGGCGATCAGCACGATGGCGAGCCCGACCTCGAAGCCGCGCGCGATATTGACCGTATTGAGTGCCCTGAGCGTCGGCACGCCGAGCCCATCGGCGCCGACCAGCGCGGCGATGACCACCATGGACAGCGACAGCATAATGGTCTGGGTCAGACCCGCCATGATCGAG
The DNA here is from genome assembly GCA_007118805.1 of Rhodobiaceae bacterium. Lineage (GTDB taxonomy): Bacteria > Pseudomonadota > Alphaproteobacteria > Rhizobiales > Tepidamorphaceae > SKQW01. Next base: position 16,897 of record SKQW01000359.1, read on the forward strand.
GGCAGCGCATAGGGGAGCTCGACCTGCCAGAGAAGCTGACGGCGGGTGGCGCCGAACGCCTCGCCGGCCTCGATCAGCGTTTTCGGCGTCGAGGAGATACCCAGATGCGTAAGACGGATCGGCGCAGGGACGGCGAAGATCACGGTCGCGATCAGACCCGGCACCATGCCGAGGCCGAACAGGATCAGCGCAGGGATCAGATAGACGAAGGTCGGGATCGTCTGCATCAGGTCGAGCACTGGCCGGAGCGCGGCATAAAGCCAGGGCCGATGGGCCGCGGCGATGCCGACGGGCACGCCGACTGCCATGCACACGAAGGTCGCGGACAATACCAGCGCCAGCGTCTCGGTGGTCTCGCGCCAATAACCCTGATTGATGATGAGGAGCAGGCTCAGGACGACGAAGATCGCAAATGGCACGGACCGGCGCACCAGATAGGCCAGGAGCCCGGCGATAGCGATGGCGAGAAGTGGGTGCGGCGTCTGCAGCACCCACAGCACCGCATCGATGATGGTGCGCAGGGTGAGCGAGACGAAGTCGAACACCCAGGCTGCGTTCGCGGTCAGCCAGTCGACGAAGCCGCGCACCCAGGGCCCGATCGGAATCTTGTGCTGGGTTAGCCACTCCACGGTCAGAGGCCCCTTGCGGAGAGCGTCGCGGAACCGGCACTGCCGGCCCCGCGACGGCCGGCATCAGTTGATCACAAGCCGAGCGCCTGGGATACGGCTTGGCTGGCGTCGCCGCCGTCGACAGTGGTCACGCCATCGAGCCAATCGTCGAGAATGCCGGGATTGGCGGTGAGCCAGGCCCGGGCGGCAGCCTCCGGCTCCTGATCGTCGTCGAGGATCGCCGACATGATCTCGTTTTCCATCGCGAGCGTGAATGTCTGGTTCTCGAGCAGGCGGCCGACATTGGGGCACTCCGCGACATAGCCGGCGCGCGTATTGGTGTAGACCGTGGCGCCGCCGTAATCGGGCCCGAACCAGTCGTCGCCGTCGGCGAGATATTCCATCTCGAAATTCGCGTTCATTGGATGGGGCTCCCAGCCGAGGAACACGATGTGCTGCTCGCGCTGCACCGCCCGCGCGACCTGGGCGAGCATGCCCTGCTCGGAGGACTCGACGAGCTGGAATCCGCCCAGCCCGAAGGCATCCTCCTCGATCATGTCGAGGATAAGCCGGTTGCCGTCATTGCCCGGCTCGATGCCGTAGATCTGGCCGTCCAGTTCGTCATGGAAATCGGCGATGTCGCCGAAGGAGCGCAAGCCGGCCTCATGGGTGTATTGCGGTACGGCGAGCGTGTATTTGGCGCCGACCAGATTGGGCTCGGCCAGGACATCGACCGTGCCGTCCTCGCGATAGGGGGCGAGATCGGCCTCCATGGTCGGCATCCAGTTGCCGAGAAACACGTCGATGTCGTCATTGGCGAGCGAGGTGTAGGTCACCGGAACCGACAGGACGCGGATATTGGTCTCGTAGCCAAGCGCCTCGAGAATGACCGAGGTCGTGGCCGTGGTCGCCGTAATGTCGGTCCAGCCGACATCGGAGAAGTTCACGAGCTGACAGGATTCCGGTTCGGACGCCGCAGCGGCGACGGACATGGCGGCGGTGAGCGCGAGACCGCCCGCCACGGTTCGCAGGCATCTTCTCATATCGTTTCCCCTCCCAGAGTCTTGTAACGGATTGGCCGGGGCGATCCCGGCGCGGCTGCCCCGACATTCAGGCAATAAAATCACTTTACCTTCCGCTTGGCAAGTTTTATTGATTGACTGATCAATCAATAAACGGCTCCGTGGGAGCGTCGATGCCAAAGCTCGGAATGGAACCGGTCCGCCGGCGCGCCCTGATCGGGGCGGCCGTAGAAGCCATTCACGAGCACGGCTTCTGTGAGGTCACGATGGGCCAGATCGCCGCGCGCGCTGGCGTCTCGGCCGGGCTCGCCCATCACTATTTCGGGTCGAAGGAGCAGTTGTTGACGGCGACCATGCGCCATCTGCTGTCGGAGTTGGGCGCTGAGATCGTCTCCCGGCTAAGTCGGGCCGAAGGACCGCGCCAACGGGTCTCCGCAGTGATTGCAGGCAATTTCGCCCCCGGGCAGTTCCGCCCGGCGGTGATCTCGGCCTGGCTGGCATTCTACGTCCAGGCCGAGTCACTCGCCGATGCCCGCCGCCTCCACGGCATCTACGCCCGCCGGCTTCGCTCCAACCTCGTTCATGATCTTGCAAGGCTGGTTTCGCGCGAGCGGGCCTTCGCGGTGGCGGACGGCGCCGCCGCGCTCGTCGATGGCATCTGGCTTCGCCAGGTGCTGCGTGTGGGCGAGCCGGACGCCGCGACGGCGATTGCCATGGTCGAGGACTATGTCGCTTTGCAGCTCGAGAGGGGTCGGATGTGAGCGCCGCCCTGGAAGCCGATTTTGTCATCATCGGGTCGGGATCGGCAGGCTCGGCGCTGGCCTACCGGCTGAGCGAGGATGGCCGCCATTCGGTGCTGGTCCTGGAGAAGGGGGGAAGCGATTTCGGCCCGCTGATCCAGATGCCGTCGGCATTCTCGATCCCGATGAACATGTCCCGCTACAACTGGGATTATCACACCGGGCCCGAACCCCATCTCGGCGGGCGCCGTCTGGCCGTGCCGCGCGGCAAGGTGGTCGGCGGATCGTCGTCGATCAACGGCATGGTCTTTGTGCGCGGCCATGCCGCCGATTTCGACACCTGGGAAGAGATGGGCGCCCGAGGCTGGGGCTATCGCAACGTCCTGCCGTATTTCAAGCGCATGGAGACGAGCCACGGCGGCGAGCCGGGCTGGCGCGGCACCGACGGCCCCGTGCATGTCACCCGCGGAAAGCTGCGCAACCCGCTCTATCGCGCCTTCATCGCGGCCGGGCACGAGGCCGGCTACGCGATCACCAAGGACTATAACGGGCATCGGCAGGAGGGCTTCGGGGAACTGGAAATGACGGTGTGGCGCGGCCGGCGGTGGTCGGCGGCCAGCGCCTATCTGCGGCCGGCGTTGAAACGCGGCAATGTGCATTTGGAGATGGGGGTCACGGCCCGGCGGGTGCTATTCGAGGGGCGGCGCGCGGTGGGTGTCGAGATCGAGCGCAATGGGCAGCTTCAGACCGCGCGGGCCAGCCGTGAGATCATCGTCGCCGGCTCGGCGATCAACTCGCCCAAGATCCTCCAGCTATCCGGCATCGGAGATGCGGCGCAGCTCGGCGCGCTCGGCATCGACGTGGTCGCCGACCGGCCCGGCGTCGGCGCCAACCTTCAGGATCATCTCGAGATCTATGTCCAGTTCGCGGCCAAGAAGCCGATCACCCTCTATCGGCACCTCAACTGGCTGTCGAAGGCGTGGATCGGGGCGAGCTGGCTGTTGTTCAAGTCCGGGCTCGGCGCCACCAACCATTTCGAGGCCGGGGCGTTCATCCGCTCCCGTGCCGGGGTGCGCTATCCTGATATCCAGTTTCATTTCCTGCCCGCGGCGGTGCGCTATGACGGCCGGGCCGCAGCGCCGACCCACGGCTTCCAGATGCATGTCGGCCCGATGCGCTCGGAATCGCGCGGCCATGTGCGACTCGCCTCGCTCGATCCCGAGGACGCGCCGGAGATCCTGTTCAACTACATGTCCACGCAAGAGGACTGGGAGGATTTTCGCGCCTGCGTCCGGATGAGCCGCGAGATCGCCCGTCAACCTGCGCTCAAGGACTATCTGGCCTACGAGATCTCACCCGGTGACGATGTCACCTCGGACGCGGCCCTCGATGCCTTTGTGCGCGAGCATGTGGAGAGCGCCTATCATCCCTGCGGCACCTGCCGCATGGGCCGCGCCGATGATCGCCATGCGGTGGTCGATCCGCATTGCCGGGTCATCGGCGTCGACGGCCTCAGGGTGGTCGACAGCTCGATCTTCCCGTTGATCCCCAACGGAAACCTCAACGCGCCGACGATGATGGTCGGCGAGCGGGCGGCCGATCTCCTGCTCGGCAAGGAGCCCCTGCCGCCGGCCAACCTCGACCCGTGGATCCACCCCGACTGGGAGACGGCGCAGCGTTAGGGCGTGGGGGAACGATCAGACGAGCGCCGGATAGCCGGCTTCGCTCGCCATGCGCTCCATGTCGACAATGGTGTCATAGGCGCTGTCGCCAACGACCTCGACGCCGGCCAGGAACAGCGCCGCCCGCGTGTCGGCAAGCGAGGGATCGGCGATAGCGGCCCGCAGCGCCTCGCGCATGGCGACGACCTCCTCGTCGGAGCGCCGCCCTGCCGTGATGTATGGCAGTCCGGGGGTCGGCGCCGTCCAGGCGAGGACGCGCAGGCGCCCCGCGATATCGGGACGATGCCGCCGGCCGAGCGCCCAGGCCACCGCATCGATCGCCGCGCAGTCGGCGGTGCTTGCGGCGACCGCTTCCATCGAGCCGAGGTGACTGCCGGTCTCGACGGTCTCACCGAAGACGCGCCCCTCGCGCGCCAGCGGTGCAAAGGCCGCGCGCAGGGCCGAGTATCCCGACTGCGAGTAGGGGGCGTTATAGGCGGCCCGCCGGCCGCGCAGATCGACCGGCTGGCTCGCGGGATCGTCGCGGCGCACCACGATGGCGCTGCGATAGGCGGCTCCGGAACAGCCCTCCACCTCGTAGCATGGAACGGCAACGAGCCGGACGAGGCCGCGCAGTGTCATGCAATAGGGATAGCCACAGGTCTGGGCAAAGAGCAGATCACGGTCGCGCCAGATATCGCCGGGGTCGCGCGCCCGTTCCAGGCGCTCCGGCGCGGAAAGGCCGCGCGCGCGCATTTCGGCCGACAGCGCCGACCACAGGCGGTCCGTTTCCGCGCGGATCTGCGGCCAGTCATACATGGGCAGGGCAGCGAGCATCCGCCCACGTTAAGCCTCCGGCTCAGCCTCGGAAACCTCAACCGCATCCGCGCGCCGCAGGAACGGGTGTCGCACGGGCTGGCGCGGCCGCAGCAAATGACGCCGCGCCAAATCGCCATAGCCGGCAAAGCCGTAGCCGCCATTCTCCTGCCAGAGCCTGTCCCGCTCGGTGCGGTAGAGGCCGGGAAGCTCGTACCAGGGCACGCGCGGTCGCTTGTGGTGGAGAAAATGCAGGTTGTTGTTGAGGAACAACAGCGAGAAGACCGGGGAGGCCTCGATAATGGCGGTGCGCTGAGGCACCTCGGGATGGGCCTGATGCTCGGCATAGGTGCGCAGCATCAGTAGCGACAGGCCAGGCCAGGACGCAGCCAACAGATAGGCCCATAGCGGGATGCCGGCAACGAACACAATCCAAGACACGACCGGCAGACAGCCGGCGACGTGGAGCGCCCAGGCGAGCGCCACCCGGCGGTTTCCGGCCAGCATGGCCTTGATGTCATGGCGCAGCAGGCCGACCAGCGACAGGGGCGGCCCGATGATGAGCCGGCCGGCGAGCGTGTTATTGATGCGCAGCAGGATTCGAAGCGCGCGCGGCAGGGCGGACCAGTCGCTTTCGGCGAGGAACCAACTTTCCGGATCGTCGTAAGGATCGGTGAGCCGGGCGTCGAAATGGTGGCGCAGATGGGTGTCGCGAAACCGCCGATAGGGAATAACGAGGCACAGGGCCGGGAAGACGAGCGCCTCGTTGACCGCTACCGAGCGCGTCGGGTGGCCGTGCAGCGCCTCGTGCCGCAACGAGGATTGCAAGGCGACGCAATAGGCGGCCAGCGGCACGAAGATGATCAGCGGCAGCCACGACCAGTTGAGCGTCACCAGGGCCCAGGCGCCATAGCAGCCGGCCAAGGCGACATAGGTCGGCCATTCGATGCGGTAGCGCCGGCGGCGGCGCGCGCTATTGGCGACGACCGTGCCCCGCGCCAGCGTATCCGGCTGATATTGCCCCTTGCCCATAATCGGATTGTGCCGGAAGGTTTTGCGTCATCTCAACGCGGCAATTGTTATCTTAAGAGGTTTATGGTGCGCTTTGAGCTAACTATGAGGTGGAAAGTGCGCAAATGATGGACAAACGCAACGTCGGGGTCGTGTTCCGCGAGAGGCTGTCGCAGGTCATGCAGCGGGTCGGCGGCGCCCAGGGGCGCTTCGCCGCGTCCATCGGACTCGACCGCTCGGCGCTGTCCCAGCTCATGTCGGATCGCGCGACCCGGCTTCCGCGCGCGGAAACGCTGGTCAGCATTGCCGAAGCCCATGGCGTCAGCCTCGACTGGCTGCTCGGCGTCAGCCAGTCGGAGCGGCTGGCCACCGAGATCGCGCCCGTGCTGGCCATCGAGCACGGCGCCCGCGGGCCCGACGATTCGCGGCTGGCGCAGTGGCGGCGCGAAGCCGCCGGCTACAAGATCCGCTACGTGCCCGCCACGCTCCCCGACCTGCTGCGCACCGAGGCCGTCATCCGCTTCGAGATGGGGCTGGAGACCGCCGACCGCGTGGCCGCCACGATCGCCGATGCCGGGGAGTATCTAGCCTATACGCGGCGGCCGGAAACCGACATGGAGGTCTGCATGCCGCTGCAGCGCCTCACCGCTTTTGCCCGCGGCGAAGGCATCTGGAGCGGCCTTGCCGCAGAGGTCAGGCACGCGCAGATTGAACACATGGCCCGGCTGGTCGAAGAGCTCTATCCCACCTTCCGCCTGTTCCTGTTCGA
>SKQW01000196.1 GCA_007118805.1 Rhodobiaceae bacterium
CACCCGCCGGTCTTCGTCGGCTCAGGCGGCTCGATCCCGATCGTCGGTAACTTTCGGGAGCAGCTCGGGATGAACGCGATCATGATCGGTTTTGCCCTCGACGATGACTGCATTCACAGCCCCAATGAGAAATATGATCTGTCGAGCTATCACCGTGGCACTCGCGCCTGGGCTCGTGTGATCGAGGCGCTTGCCAAAGGTTGACGGGCCGCTGCGTCAGCGCGCATCGGAGAGGGGGGATACGGCCTTCAGATAGGCGGCGATCGCCTGGCGGTCCTCGTCTGTAAGCTCGCTCGTATTCGACACCACCCGGGCCATCGAGCTGCCCAGCGTGTCGAATTCCGGTGTGAACCCGGTTTCGAGAGCATAAACGATGTCGCGTTCCGACCAGTCGACGATGCCGTCCGCATGGGGGGTGATGTTCGGGATCCGCCCTTCGCCAGCTGGATTGGCCGCACCGGCCAGCCACCTGTCGTGATCGAGGCCGCCCAGCATGTCCCTCGGCGTGTGGCATTCGCCGCAATGGGACATCGCCTCGACCAGATAGGCGCCGCGCTGAGCCGTTTCGTCGAGCTCCGGATCAGCCTCGAACGGTTGTCCATCGAGATTCAGCAGCTTCCACACGCCGACACCGCGCCGGACATTGAAGGGAAAGGCAAGATCGTGCCCACCGATCCCCGTGTCGACGGCGGGCACCGTATCGAGGAAGGCCTTGAGATCGAGCACGTCCTCCGGCGCCATGCGCTGATAGGTCGTGTAGGGAAAGGCGGGATAGTAGTGCCGGCCGCGCGGCGATACCCCGCGCATCATGGCGTTGACGAACTCAACGTCGCTCCATTCGCCGATTCCCGCCTCGGGATCGGAGGAAACATTGGGGACACGGAAGACGCCAAAGGGGGTGTCAAGCTCGCGCCCGCCACCGAGATGCAGCGGGTCGTCCTGATCCGGCGTGGCATGACAGCCCGCGCACCCGGTGGCAAAGAAGACATAGCGACCACGCTCGGCATCGGGCTCGTGCGACGGCAGCGCATCGGCGGTTAGCGGTTGCGGCGCGCTGACCAACCAGAATGCAACTGCCCCGGCCGTCGCCAATCCGACGAATGCTATGACGAGCAGTCTCCCGGACATCCGTCGGGATCAGTCTTCGGGCCGACGATAGTCTTCGTGACAGGCGCTGCAATTGTTGCCGACATCGGCGACAAGCGGGCGGAACGAGTCGAGATCCTGGGGCTCGGCGTCGATGGCCGCCTGGCTTGCCTCGCGCAGGGCTTCGGCCTTCGCCAAGAAGTCGTCCATATTGTCCCAGATTTCCGGAAGAGCGCGCGTATCGCCGGAATCGGTACCTTCTGGAAACAGCTCCATTGCGCCGATTATCGAGGAATTGATGGTGCGCATGGCCATGTGGGCGGCGCGCGGTTCGAATTCGGTCTCGCCGCGGGCCATGTTACCGGCAACCTGCATGGCGGACCCGACGTTCTTCATCAAGGTCTGCCGGGCTTCGATCGGGTCATCCGCGACCGTGGCGGCGGTCGCCGCTCCGACCGCCAGGACCACCGCGCCGACGGCAATTGCAGCTTTCCACATCGTGCTCCCTCCCCTCGCCGTGACAATGCGCCGCGCAGCATTCCGAATCGCGGCCACCACCTCAACTCAAAGCAATGTGATGAGCGGATCGAGAATCAGGGTTGCAATTCTAGACGATTGACGCCGGGCGCGGATCGGCATTCGATAGCACCCTTGACTGACAGGTGAGGGCATCAATGGCAGAATGGTCGAAGACTTGGACATTCCTTGACGGGGAATGGCTTGAGGGGAATCCGCCGATTGCTGGGCCGCGCACCCACGCATTGTGGCTCGGGTCTTGTGTGTTCGACGGCGCCCGAGCCTTCGAAGGAGTAGCCCCCGATCTCGACCGCCATTGCATGCGGGTCAACGACTCCGCTGCCGCCCTCGGTTTGAAGCCACTCTATCGCTGGGAGGAGATGGTCGAGATTGCCCAGGATGGCCTTGATCGTTTCGACAAGGACGCCGCAGTCTATATTCGTCCGATGTACTGGGCCGAGCAGGGCGGATATTTCGCGGTCCCGCCCCTGCCCGAGTCGACGCGTTTCTGCCTGACCATTTACGAGACGCCGCTACCGGAACCCCTCGGCTTCTCGGCGACGCTGTCGCGCTTCCGGCGCCCAACTCTGGAAACCGCGCCGGTGAACGCCAAGGCCGCCTGCTTGTATCCCAATTCCGCCCGCGCACTTCTGGAGGCCCGCGAGAAGGGCTTCGAGAATGCCGTCGTTCTCGATGCCATGGGCAATGTCGCGGAACTCGCCACTGCCAATCTCATGGGGGTCAAGGACGGCGTCGTTCACACTCCTTATCCGAACGGAACCTTTCTCAACGGGATCACGCGCCAGCGCGTAGCTTCGCTGTTGCGTAAGGCGGGCTACATAGTCGAGGAACGCCCGATCCGGTTCCCCGAACTGCTCGACATGGACGAGGTCTTCGCCACCGGCAACTACGCCAAGGTGATGCCGCTCAACCGGATCGAGGATCGCGACCTGCAACCGGGCCCCGTCTTCCACAAGGCCCGCGAGCTTTACTGGGAGTGGGCACACAGCAGCTAGCCTGTATTCACTCGCCCACCTCGAACCAGGTTTCCATGCCGGAATGCTGGTGCTCCAGCATGTGACAATGGAGCATCCAGCGGCCGGGATTATCGGCGATGAACGCGATGGTTACGTCCTCGTTCCGATTGAGGAGCACGGTGTCGCGCAGGCCGGGTTGCGGGGCGCCGCCATTGCGTGCAGTCTCCACGAAATGATGCCCGTGCAGATGCATCGCATGCGGCCACATCGTATCGTTGACCATGCGGATCGCAACTTCCGCCCCCCGGCGGGCGACGAATAGCGGCGCCTCGGGCATGCCGGCTACGCCATTGAAAGCCCAGACCATGCCATGCTGGAGCGCCAGGGTGCGCCCGTCGAGTTCCTCATCCCGATAGATGGCATCGGCAAGAGGACGCATGGCACCGCCGGTCATCACCAGGTCCAACTCTTGCGACGGTGTGCCTTCCGGCAATGGCACCGGATTGCCGGGCAGCGGCTCCGGCGGGGCTTCGCGTAACGCCCGCCTTTCCTCGCCGTCATAGACCAGTTCGGCGGCGGCGAACGGTTCGTCGCTGACTTCGCGGATCGCCGCGCGGCTACCCGGCGTGCCCGTCAGGTCGACGATGAGGTCGGCGCGCTGGGAGGGGGCAATGACGACGCCCTCCCCGCCAATCAGGACCGGATTAACCGGCTGGCCGTCGAGCGCCACGAGCCAGGCATCATGCCCCTCAATGTCGAAGCGCATGATGCGCGAGTTCGCAGCGGAGACAAATCTCAGACGAAGCCGCTCGCCGGCCCGCGCCTCGATGCGCTCGAAGTGCTCGCCGTTGAAGGTCAGCACATTGCCGAGCCGCCCGGCATGGGCCGCATCGTGGAGATTGCCGAGGCTGTCCTCGTGGACCTGTCCGTCTTCGTCGATCCGCCAGTCCTTGACGATGAGCACGACGTCGCGGTCGACATCGACCGGCGCTGCTTCATCGACGATGAGGGCACCGGCGAGGCCGCGTTCGACCTGTTCGGCCGAGCCGTGGACATGGGGATGATACCAGAAGGTGCCAGCATCCGGCACCCGGAAGCGATAGTCGAAGCTGGCGCCGGGCGCGACGGGTTGCTGCGTGAGATGCGCCACGCCGTCCATCGCATTATCGAGCCGAATCCCGTGCCAGTGCAGGGTCGTCGGAACGTTCAGCCGGTTCTCAAGGCGAACACGGAGCTCGTCGCCCTGAGTGGCGCGAATAACCGGCCCGGGGGTGACACCGCCATAGCCCCAGATCGGCGTTTCCGGCCTGCCATCGCCCAGGAGCCGAGCACGACCTGTGGTCGCAATCAGATGGACCGGTTCGGCTCGGGCTGACCGGACCGCTCCGAGCGCACCGAATCCGGCGACACTGCAAAAAGCAGTGCTGCCGACAATCATCTCCCGGCGCGAGAAGAGAATAGGCATATTGGCACTATAGCACGTTGACGCCGGGCGTCACACGCGTTCTTCGCAGATTCGCCCGCGAAAGTAGGGACGCACTGTCTTGAAAAAGAAAAGCATCTCTTAACGACGTTCGGAACGTAACAAGTGTGTGAGATCAGGTATGCGTTTCATCAACCTTTGGTGTGCATTGCTGGTCACAGCTCATCGAAATGTTGGCCCAGAGCGAGCCGGGTGGGGATTCCGTCCATGAAGGAATGGCCTCGCAGCATTTACCACGTCGCGTCCCGCAACTTGTCGGGCGGGGGATTCCTTGGCGACCTACTGGCACTTGCCCTAGTGGCAACCGGCTTTGCCGGTCTGGGCTCCGCGCAGACCACCCTGTGGGGCGGCCTCTTCGCCGCTGCCGCTCTGATCGCAACGGGGTTTCTCCTGTTGCGACTGCGAGCCCGGAGCCCGGACGCCGTCGCGTCACGAACCATCGCCAATCTGAGCCGGCGCAATGACGAACTCACCACGGCGCTCAACCAGATGTCTCAAGGCCTGTGTATGTTCGATGCCGACAAGCGTCTGGTCGTATGCAACGAGCAATATGCCAAGCTCTACAATATTGCGCCCGAGCTGATCCAGCCCGGCATTTCGTTCCGCGATATCATACAGTCCAGGATCGACCAGGGCGCATTCTCCGTCGGCGACCCGGAGAGCTATATCCGAGAGCGCATTGCCGCCGTCGAAGAGCGGCGGCCCTCAGTAAAGGTGCAGCATTTGCCCGACGGACGCTCGATCGCCATATCGCACCGTCCCATGGACAATGGCGGTTGGGTCGCGACACATGACGACATAACCGAAATCCGCCGCATCGAAGCTCAGATCGCCTATATGGCCCATCATGACGGCCTGACCGATCTGCCCAATCGAGTGCGCTTCCGCGAGGAGCTTGACCGCGCCCTGGAAAGCGCCCGGCGCGGCGTGCAGCATTGGGTCCTCTGTCTCGACCTCGACCACTTCAAGGCGGTCAACGATACGCTGGGTCATCCGGTCGGCGATGCCTTGCTCAAGGCAGTGGCGGAGCGCCTCACTGAATCCACGCGGGAATGTGACATCGTCGCGCGGCTTAGCGGCGACGAGTTTGCCATATTGCAGGGTGGGATCAAGGATACTCGGACGGCCACGCAGTTCGCCGAACGACTCATCAAGTCACTCAGCCTCCCCTACGAGCTTGATGGTCACCATGTTGTCATTTCCACGAGCGTCGGCATCGCGGTGGCGCCCACTGACAGCACCGACGCAGATCAGTTGCTCAAATTGGCGGACATGGCCCTTTACCGGGCAAAGACGGAGGGCCGCTGCACCTATCGCTTCTTCGAGCCGGAAATGGACGCCAGAATGCAGGCGCGGCGGACCCTCGAACTCGATCTCAGAAAGGCGCTATCGAACAATGAATTCGAGCTGCAGTATCAGCCTTTGATGAATGTGGAGACCGACAAGATTACCGGCTTCGAAGCGCTGCTGCGGTGGCATCAGCCCGACCGCGGGACAATTGCCCCTGCCGAATTCATCCCCCTGGCCGAGGAGATCGGGCTGATCGGACAGATCGGGGCTTGGGTGCTCAAGCAGGCCTGCGCGGAAGCGGTCCGCTGGCCGGAACACATCAGGCTGGCAGTCAACCTGTCTCCCGCCCAATTCAATGGCAGGCAGTTGGTCCTCGATGTCCTGTCCGCGCTCGGCGAGTCCGGCTTGTCGCCGAACCGGCTGGAGCTCGAAATCACCGAGACCGTGATGCTGCATGACTCCGAGAATACGCTGGCGACGCTTCACAGCTTGCGCGAGATCGGAGTGCGCATCTCAATGGACGATTTCGGCACCGGCTACTCTTCGCTCAGCCTGTTGCGCCGTTTCCCTTTCGACAAGATCAAGATCGATCAGTCATTCGTGCAGGACCTCCCCGACCACCCTGACTCGCTGGCCATCGTCAAGGCCGTTTTCGGGCTGAGCAAGAGCCTCGGCATCGCCACCACCGCGGAGGGCGTGGAAACGGCGGACCAGCTGTCGAAGCTCCGCAAAGAAGGTTTCGTGGAGGTGCAGGGCTACCTGTTCAGCCCGGCCCGCTCGGCCGGAGACATCGCGGACATGCTCGCCGCTCCCGCCAAGGAGGCAAACCCCGCCGCCTGATTCCAGGCGAGAGAAGCGGGGCACGCGGCCCCGCTTCGCCGTTCTTTCAACGTTCCGCCGCGACGCGCCTCAGACCGCCTTCTCGTACATCGCCTCGGCGTATTCCCAATTGATCAGATTGTCGACCCAGGCGGCCAGATAGTCGGGGCGACGGTTGCGATAATCGATGTAGTAGGAGTGCTCCCACACATCGCAACCCAGGACGGGGATCGCGCCGTGCACCAGCGGATTCTCGCCATTGGGCGTCTTCATCACTTCCAGCTTGCCGTCCTTGACCGCCAGCCAGCACCAGCCCGAGCCGAATTGGGTGACACCGGCATTGATGAAGTCCTCGCGGAACTTGTCGAAGCCACCAATATCCGATTCGATGGCTTTCATCAGCTTGTCGGGGACCTTGTTGCCGCCGCCATTCGGCTTCATCCAGTTCCAGAAATGGATGTGATTAAAGTGCTGCCCGGCATTATTGAAGAGACCCTGATTCTTGCCGTAGGCGCCTTTAACCACCTCCTCTAGGCTCTTGCCCTCCAGGCCGCTGCCCTCGAGCAGCTTGTTGCCTGTATTGACATAGGTGAGGTGATGCTTGTCGTGATGAAATTCGAGCGTTTCGGCCGACATATACGGCGCGAGCGCGTCATAGGCATAGGGCAGATCGGGGAGTTCGAAGGCCATTAGTTTGATCCTCCTCGTTTTCTGAATTCTCCCGAGGGGCCGGCTAGCGCCTTGAAGCCCCCTCCGGGACCATTGATAGGGCTCCGGCCGGGCCGGAGCAACCGGGCAGCGCACATGGCGCCTCTGCCCGTGGTTCAGCCGGCGGTCCGGCGCAAGCCCCCCGGGCAGGCGTGTCCCCCACCATCGAGTGGCGCCTACTTGATGCGCTCGAGGATCGACACGTAGTTGGCCACCGCCGCGCCGCCCATGTTGAAGAGGCCGGCAAGACGGGGATTGCTGACCTGCATGCCGTGCGGCGCCTCACCGGTGAGCTGCATGGCGCACAGCGCGTGCATGGAGACCCCGGTTGCGCCGATCGGGTGCCCCTTGGCCTTGAGCCCGCCCGACGGGTTGACCGGCAGCCGGCCGTCTATCTCGGTTACGCCGTCAAGGGCGACTCGCGCGCCCTGCCCCTCTGGCGCCAGCCCCATCGCCTCGTATTCGATCAGTTCGGCGATGGTGAAACAATCATGTGTCTCGACGAAGGAGAGATCGTCGAGTGTGACGCCGGCCTCGGCAAGCGCGCGCTTCCACGCTTCGGCGCCGCCCTCGAATTTCAGGATGTCACGCTTCGACATGGGCAGGAAATCCTGCACATGGGCGGCGCTTCGGAACGCAACCGCGCGCTTCATCCGAAGCGCGGTGTCCACGTCGCAAAGAACCAGCGCCGCCGCCCCGTCGGACACGAGCGAACAGTCAGTGCGCTTCAGCGGGCCGGCAACCTTGGGATTCTTTTCGCTCTCGGTGCGGCAGAACTCAAAGCCCAAGTCCTTGCGAATCTGGGCGTAGGGATTATTGACGCCGTTTCGATGGTTCTTGGCTGCAATCCGTGCCAGCGCGTCGGACTGGTCGCCATATTGCTGGAAATAGTTGTGCGCGATCTTGCCAAACACACCGGCGAAGCCGGCCGGGGTGTCGCCGTCCTCGGCGAGATATGACGCCTTGAGCAGTATGTTACCGATCTCCGGCCCCGGCGTCCTGGTCATCTGTTCAGCGCCCACCACGAGCACGATGCCCGACTTGCGAGCGGCGATCGCCTTCAGCCCCTGATGAACCGCCGCCGACCCGGTCGCACAGGCATTCTCGACCCGGGTGGCGGGCTTGAAGCGAAACCCGTCGTCGGCCTGCAGGACCAGCGCGGCGGTGAAATCCTGGGGGCTGAAACCGCCATTGAAGTGGCCAAGGACAATCTCGTCGACATCCTCGGCACCAATCCCGGCGTGCTCAAGCGCCGCATTGGCGACACCGACGATGAGGCTTTCGACGCTTTCGTCCTCAAGCTTCGCGAACGGGCTGTGCGCCCAGCCGACGATACAGGCGGTCATCGTCATCTCCCTGATTGGTCCACCGCGACATATATGCGCTCGAGCATGCGCCGTCATCCCGCGGTCGGACCGGCCAGTGCATCGACGGCCTCGACCAGCACAACAGTGGGCCGAACAGCGCCGACCTCGTGGCCGGCCCAATTGGTCAATGCGGGCGCCGCCAGCCGTTCAAGCGCGGCGCGATGCCGCCCGGACAAGCTGCACAGCGCCAACACGATGTTGGCCATCACCACCTCCGCAGCCCGGCCGGCGCCATCGTCGATCTTGAGCGCCACGCCGAGACCGCGATCGGGAAACGCACCACAGAACACCCCCTCCGCCCCGGTCTTGACGAAGGCCGCCGGGCCAGTCGCTTCCATGACCTCGGTGCAGAAACGCCCGGTTCCGGCCACAAGGAAGGGATGGGCCGCAACCGCATCCCGCAGCCGGGCGCAGGCTGCGGCCCGCGCGGGCGCTAGCCCGTCGCCGGTCGCAAAGCGGGCAAAGCCCGTCGCCAGTGCCGACAGCGGCATCGCCCAGCTTGGCACCGAGCAGCCATCGGTGCCGCAGGGTGCCGCCGTCAGGTCGCTCCCGGTCATCTCGCCCATCACCCGGCGAATCTCGAGTTGCACCGGATGGCCAGCCGAACTGTAGCCTTTCGCCTCTGCTCCCAGATGGCGGCAGAAGGCCAGCATTGCGGCATGTTTGCCCGAGCAGTTGTTGTATATGCGGCCCGGCTTGCCCCCGGCCGCGCGCAGAGCCTGAAGGTCGGCTTCGCGCCGCGGCGGCTGCGGCCCACAGGCCAGCGCGGCTTCCCCGAAACCGGCCTTGGCAAGCATGGCACGGGCCGTCTCCACGTGGCGCGGTTCGCCGTTATGCGAGGCGCAGGCAAGGGCGATATCCGCATCGCTCAGGCCGATCGCGTCCGCAGCACCCGATTCCACCGTGGCGAGCGCCTGGAGCGCCTTCACGGCCGAACGCGGATAGACTGGCCGAGCAATGTCTCCCAGGCACAGACGTATCCGCCCCGCGGCGTCGGCAATTGCCACAGCTCCGCGATGCCGGCTTTCCACCATCGGTCCGCGCACTAGCTCGACAAGAACGGGATTTTCCATTGCGCGGGCGCCTCTGGGTCAACGATTGATCAAGGGGTGGAGGATTCCTGCGGCAGCGGACCTTGACCCGACGGTCACGCCGATGACAGAGACGGCAAAAGGCGCAAGGGGGCAAGGGGGCATAATCGATGACTGGGTTTACCGAAGCCTCCGCGCTGGAACGCGGCTTTGCTGCCGTCTACGACAAGGAGATCGCCCCAAAACTTCAGGCCCTTGCCGCCGATCGTTCGGGTCTGCGCCACCGAACCCGGCGCGACATTGCGTTGATTGGCGGCGCGGGCCTCCTCGGTGCGGCGCTGATCCCCATACTCACCGATGAACCGCTGTTTGTCTCGCTGATTCCCCTCGTGATCGCCGGAATCGCCGGCTTCTTCCTGGTGCATCGCCGGCGCAAGACGTGGGAGCAGAGCGTGATCGATACGGTCATGCCGACCTTCTGCACCTTTCTCGGCGATCTTCGATACGACCGGGATGGCCCGGGACGGGCGTTTGTCACCCCATTCGAGACCCTGGGCCTCGTCGGCGGGTCGAACAGAAAAACGCTCTGCCATGGCCTGTCCGGCCACCATCGCGACACGGCATTCGAACTTGCCCAGGCCGAGCTGGCGCACAGGACAACCGGCAAGAATTCCAGCACGATCCCGGTATTCGACGGCCTGCTGTTTCGAATCTCGGTGCCGACCAGCGTGCCGAAACCCATCGTCATCATGCCGAACCACAGCCTGTCGATGGAGAAGGTTTCTGGCTATCTCGGCCTGTCCGGCACGGAAGCCGCCACCGCGATGACGACCGGCAACAGCGAGTTCGACCAGCGCTTCAAGATCAGTTGCGACGATCCGGAATTCGCCCGCAGCTTTCTCACCCCGCCCTTCCAGGAGGCGCTGGTGGAGATCGACGACCGCGAACGTCCCTCCCACCGGGGGCTCGCCGCCGTGCGGGCGGCTTTTGACGAGGACACGTTCTATCTCGCGCTTTCCCGCCACCACCAGGTTGTGGGGTTAGGTCCGATTCGGCTCGAACACCCCAAGCCCTTCCTGAAGGTGGGCTCGCTCATGGCTGCCGACATCGACCTTCAGGACAGCATCCATGGCCTCTTTGAGGACGTATCATTGGTCTACCGGATCATCGATATCCTGCACGGCCATAGCCCCCACGCAGGAGACTGACCCCTGCCGCCGACAATTGATTGCACGGTCAGGGCGCCGCGCGGCAGCAAAATCCGACGCGTGTCGGCGCCACAGATAAGATTCACGAACGAGATTTGTTCTACCTCAAAGTCGTTGCCGTCGAGACGAGTAGCCTGCCCGCGAACTGAGCCTTCTTTGCATCCGGGGACCGCCGGTGCCGGGAAGGGGAACGGAAACGGGAGCTGCCGTGACGATGCATCTTCGCTCGTCGATCCTGCTGATAACAGCCGTCCTGCTGACCTTGCTGATTGCGGGAGCAGCGGAGGCATTGGCGCAAAGCCGAAGCGGGCCAGGCTTTGAGAACTATCTTGGGCGAATCTCCGCGGAAGATGTTTTTCCGGGGGCTGATCGGCTCGGCCCGCCGCAGGAGCAACCTCCCGTCGCGCCGGCCTATCGCGGCGACGAACTGCTCGGATATGTCTTTCTCAACTCCGACTACGTGAACTCGGTCGGCTATGCAGGTCGCCCCATCCATATCCTCGTGGGCATCGACCTCGACGGCACCATCGTCGGATTCAACCTGATCGAGCACCACGAGCCCATCGTCCTGGTGGGCATCTCCGAGCAGCAGGTCATCGACTACATGGACCCGTTCATCGGGTACAACCCGGTGCAGGCGCGGGCCGAGGGCGCCGCGCCGCCGGACACCGATATCGTTAGCGGCGCCACGGTGACCGTTCTTGTCATGGGCGAAAGCGTCGTGCGGTCCGCGGTCCGCGTCGCGCGGGCGATGGGCCTGGCCGGACTGACACCGCAAGCGCAGTTGGAGGCTCCCCACGCGGCCCGTGTGATGGACCCCGACGCCGGCCAGATCGCCGACTGGGAGACCCTTGTCGGCGACGGCTCCGTGCGCCGACTGGTCCTTACCGTCGGCGACATCAATGAGGCTTTCGAGCGCGCCGGCGATCCTGATGCCATCGCGCGGCCCGAGCGCGGCGACCCCGAGGATCGGTTCATCGAGCTATACGCCGCCCTGGTCTCGCAACCTGCCATCGGCCGCAGCCTGCTGGGCGACACCGGCTTCGACCGACTTCAGGAGCGGCTGGAGGAAAACCAGCAAGCCATCCTGATCGCCGGCGAGGGCACCTATTCCTTCAAGGGCTCCGGCTATGTGCGCGGCGGCATCTTCGACCGGATCGAGCTGCACCAAGGCAGCGAGACGATACGCTTTCGCGACCGTCTCCATCGCCGCATCAATTCCATAGAAGCCGACGGCGCACCCCGCTTTCGCGAAATCGGGACATTCCTCATCCCGGATGATGCCGAATTCGACCCGGCCGAGCCTTGGACCCTTCGGCTGCTGGTTCAACGGGCCACTGGACCCCTCGACAGGGCCTTCGTGTCCTTCGATCTCGGCTATCAGCTCCCCGATGCCTATATCGCCGAGGTCCCCGCCCCGGCAGAGCCCACGACTGAGCCGACGGCTGTGCCGTCACCGCCCGACACCGCCGCCGACTTCACGCTTGACTGGGAAACCCTGACCGACCCCGACGAAGGTCCCCTATGGGCCCGCATCTGGCAGAGCAAGATCGCCTCAATCGTCGCGCTGCTGGCGATGCTCGGCGTGCTTACCCTGATCTTCTTCTTCCAGGACATCCTGGTGAAGCACGAGAAGCTCTATGACCGCATCCGGCTGACCTATCTCGCCGTGACCCTGGTGTGGCTCGGCTGGGTGGCGCAGGCGCAGCTCTCGGTGGTCAACGTCCTGGCCTTCACCAGCGCCCTGCGCACCGATTTTCAGTGGTCCTACTTCCTGATGGATCCGCTGATCTTCATCCTGTGGTTCTCGGTTGCCGCCTCGCTCCTGTTTTGGGGGCGCGGCCCCTTCTGCGGCTGGCTGTGCCCGTTCGGCGCCCTCCAGGAACTGTCGAACCGCGCCGCCAAGGCGGTGAAGGTCCCCCAGATCAAGGTCCCGTGGGCAGTCCATGAGCGGTTGTGGCCGATCAAATACATCATCTTCCTGGTGCTGTTCGGCGTGTCGCTCGGCTCGCTCGCCTTTGCCGAGATCCTGGCCGAGGTCGAGCCGTTCAAGACCGCGATCATCCTGCGCTTCATGCGCGAATGGTGGTTTGTCGCCTTCGCGCTCGCCCTGATCGGCGCCGGGCTGTTCGTGGAGCGCTTCTTCTGCCGCTATCTCTGCCCGCTCGGGGCCGCGCTCGCCATACCTGGACGCCTGAGGATGTTCGACTGGCTCAAGCGCTACCGCGAATGCGGCAACCCCTGCATGCGCTGCTACAACGAATGCCCCGTCGAGGCCATCCATCCGGAAGGCCACATCAATCCCAACGAGTGCATCTCCTGCCTCAACTGTCAGGTGCTCTACCACCATGACCGGAAATGCCCGGTCATGATCCAGCGCCGCGTCAAGCGCGAGAAGCGCTTGGCAATGGGGCAGCCGACTTTCCGTCCCGGCACCACCCAACCGGCACGGTCCCCGGCGCCGTCCGGCGCCACCCCTGTAAAGGAACGCGTCGACGAGACGTCATCCAACTGAAGGAGCCTGAAATGACGAAGAAACTCACCCATACCGGGTTCAGCCGCAGGGCCTTGCTCGGCGGCACTGCCAAGGCGGCGGCTCTTGCCGGTGTTGCCGGGGCGTCGGGATCTGCCGGTGTCGCCGGCGGCATGCTGATGTCGCCCGCCCATGCCCAGTCGGGCAATCGGGTCAGCGTCGCCCCCGGTGAACTGGACGAATACTATGTGTTCTTCTCCAGCGGCCAGACCGGCGAGATGCGCATCATGGGCCTGCCCTCGATGCGCGAACTGATGCGGGTGCCCGTCTTCAACCGGTGCAGCGCCACCGGCTGGGGCCAGACCAATGAGAGCCTCAAGATCCTCACCGAGAACCTGACCCCCGAGACCCGCGCGTTCCTGGAGAACCGGGGCGGGACCTACATGAATGGCGATTTGCACCACCCGCACATGTCGTTCACCGACGGCACCTATGACGGCCGCTTCCTCTTCATGAACGACAAGGCCAATTCGCGCGTCGCTCGGGTGCGCTGTGACGTCATGAAGTGCGACAAGATCATCGAGATCCCCAACCAGCAGACGGTGCACGGGCTGCGGCTGCAGAAGTATCCCCGCACCGGCTACGTCTTCGCCAATGGCGAGTACCGGATACCGATTCCAAACGATGGCGACATCCTCGGCGATCACACCAAGTATCAGTGCACCTTCACCGCGATTGACGGCGATACGATGGAGGTCGCCTGGCAGGTCCTGGTCGACGGCAATCTCGACAATGTCGACGCCGACTATCAGGGCAAGTATGCGGTCGCCACCTGCTACAACTCCGAAGAAGGCGTCACCCTGGCCGAGATGACATCGGCCGAGCAGGACTGGGTCGTTGTCTTCAACATCGAGCGGATCGAGCAGGCCATTGCCAATGGCGACTATACGGAGATGGGTGGTGTGCGCGTTCTCGACGGCACCAACGGCTCGCCGTATACCCGCTACATTCCGGTGCCCAACAGCCCGCACGGCATCAACACCGCACCGGACGGCATCCACATGGTGGCCAACGGCAAACTGTCGCCGACCGTCACCGTCTTCGACGTGCGCCGCTTCGACGATCTGTTCGACGACGCGATCGAGCCGCGCGAGACGGTGGTTGCCGAGCCGGAACTCGGCCTCGGGCCGCTACACACTGCCTTCGATGGGCGCGGCAACGCCTATACGACGCTCTTCATCGACAGCCAGATCGCCAAGTGGTCGATCGAGGACGCCATCCGCCAGTTCAACGGCGAGGACGTCGATCCGATCCGGCAGAAGCTCGACGTCCACTACCAGCCCGGCCACAACCACACTTCGATGGGCCAGACCAAGGACGCCGACGGCCAGTGGCTCCTGTCGCTCAACAAGTTCTCCAAGGACCGGTTCCTGAATGTCGGGCCGCTGAAGCCGGAATGCGATCAGCTCATCGATATCTCCGGCGATGAGATGGTCCATGTCTATGACGGCGCGACTTTCGCCGAGCCGCATGACGCGACCATCGTCCACCATTCGGTTGTCGATCCCGTCCATATCTGGGACCGCAACGACCCGACCTGGGAGGACGCAAGGCGTCAGGCCGAAGAGGACGGCGTCGATCTCGACTGGGGCGCCGACGTCATCCGCGACGGCAACAAGGTGCGCGTCTACATGCACACCGTCGCGCCGATGTTCAGCCTGGATGACTTCACGGTACAGGAGGGTGACGAGGTCACCATCTACATCACCAATCAGGACGACGTGGAAGATCTCCACCATGGCTTCTGCATCGTGAACTACGGCATCTCCTTCGAAGTGGCGCCGCAGGCGACTGCGTCGGTCACCTTCACCGCCGATCGGCCAGGTGTCTACTGGTATTTCTGCACCTGGTTCTGCCATGCGCTCCACATGGAAATGAGCGGACGCATGCTGGTCGAGCCGCGTGCGGCCTGAGGCCATGCGCCGCTTGATTATCACAGCTCTGGCTCTGGTCGCCGCGACATCTGTCGCGGCGACCGACCCGGCGTGGGGCGGAGAGATCCTCGTTCCCGCCGGCGATCCCCTGCAGCAAGCGATTGAGGAGGCCGCGCCCGGGACAGTCATTCGGCTGGGCACCGGTCGCCACGAAGCGCAGCTCACTATTGATCGACCTCTCACCCTGCTCGGCGAGGAGGATGCGGTCCTCATCGGCCCCGACGAGGGAAGCGTCATCGTCGTCAATGCCACGGATGTCCGCATCGAGGGGCTCGAGATCACCGGCTCCGGGCGCAATCTGCCCGAGATGGACTCCGCAATCCTCGTCAACCGCACCGCCGAACGGGCGGTCATCCGCGGCAATCACCTGACCGGCAATTTGTTCGGTGTCTATCTCCACGGCGCGGAGGACTCTCTGGTCGAAGACAATGTCATCGTCGGCCGCGACGATCTGAGGGTCTCGGAGGCCGGCAATGGCGTATCGATCTGGAATTCACCCGGCGCCAAGGTTATCGGCAACACCATTCGTCAAGGCCGCGACGGCATCTTCGTCAATGTCAGCAAGGAAAATGTCTTCGCGAACAACGATTTCGCCGATCTCCGCTTCGCCATCCACTACATGTACACCAATGACAGCAAGGTGATCGGCAACCGTTCGCGCGGCAATCACGTCGGTTGGGCGATCATGTTCTCCAATAATCTGGAGATTCGGGACAATGTCTCCGAGGACGATCGCGATCACGGCCTCCTGCTGAACACCACCAACCGCTCCGAGATCACCGGCAACATCGTGCGCCGCAGCCGCGACAAGTGCGTCTTCATGTATAACGCCAATCGCAACACCTTTGCCGAGAACTGGTTCGAGCGCTGCCCGATCGGCATTCACTTCACAGCCGGCTCTGAAGGTAATGTCGTCACCGGCAATGCCTTCCTCTTCAACCGCTCCCAGATCAAATATGTCGGCACGCGCTATCTCGACTGGGCCCATGAGGGCCGTGGCAATTACTGGAGCGACAACCCGGCATTCGACCTTGACGGCGACGGGATCGCCGACCGGCCCTACAGGCCCAATGATGTACTCGACGAAATCCTGTGGACGCTGCCCCAGGCCAAGTCGCTGATCAACAGCCCGGCCGTGCAGATCGTCCGCTGGGCCCAGGCCCGCTTTCCCGCGCTAAGCCCTGGCGGAGTCGTCGATACTGCTCCGCTCATGCAGCCGCCGGCCCTGGCGGCGGAGGACCCCTCATGACAGCAATCGCGCAATGGTCGTCGGTCACCCGCCACTTCGGCAAGGTGACGGCGGTTCAGGACGTCTCCCTCACGCTAAAGGCCGGCGAGGCTACCGCCCTCGTCGGGCATAACGGTGCTGGCAAGACCACGCTGATCAAGCTTCTGCTCGGGCTGATCCGGCCAAGCGCCGGCTCGGTCAGCGTGCTCGGCGCCGACCCGGCTGGCCGAAACGGCGCAGGCGCGCGGCGCGCCCTCGGATTCCTGCCCGAGAATGTGGCCTTTCATGGCGCCATGACGGGACAGGAACTCATGGCATTCTACGCCCGTCTCAAGGGAGAGCCGCTCAGCCGCAACCGCGAGCTGCTCGCCCTGGTCGGCCTGGCGGACGCTGCGGACCGACGCGTATCGACCTATTCCAAGGGCATGCGCCAGCGGCTTGGGCTGGCCCAGACGCTCATCGGCGCGCCGCGCCTGCTGCTTCTCGACGAGCCGACCAGCGGCCTCGACCCGGCCTCACGCGGGGAAGTCTACAGTATGATCGACCGCTTTCGCGCAGACGGCGCCACCATATTGGTGTCCACCCACGCCCTCGCCGAGATCGGCGAACGGGTCGACCGCGTCGCCGTCATGCACGGAGGTGGCCTGCTGGCCGATGGCTCGCTCGCCGATCTGCGACGGGGGGCCGACCTCGAGGTTCGGCTGACCCTGCGGGTAACCCCTTGCACCACCGGCACGGTCCTCGATCGTCTCGGAACCGCCGTGCGTTGTGTGGCTCGTGCAGAGAGCCGGCTTGAACTCACCCTGCCCGCCGGAGCCAAGATGGACGTCCTCGGCAAGCTCGCCACCATGCGCGAGGTCGAGGACGTCGAGATGAGCACACCAGGCCTCGAGGAGCTCTACCGCACCCTTGTCGCCGACAAGGAGACCGCGACATGATTGCCCTCAACATCGCCGCCCAGGAAATCCGGGTTGGCCTGCGCAACCGTTGGGTCATCGCCACGACCCTGCTGCTTGCCGCGCTGGCGCTCTCGCTGGTTCTGCTGGGCAGCGCGCCGACCGGCACTGTGGGCGCAGACCCGCTCGCTATCGTCGTGGTCAGCCTAGCCAGCCTGACGATCTTCCTTATCCCGCTGATCGCGCTGCTCCTGTCCTTCGACGGCATCGTCGGCGAGCATGAGCGGGGCACGCTCATCCTGCTTCTGTCCTATCCTGTGTCACGCTGGCAGGTGGTCGTCGGCAAGGTCCTGGGGCAGACGGCGATCCTCGCCGTCGCCACGCTCGTCGGCTACGGGGCCGCAGGCGCGGCGCTCGCCGCACAGGCGGAGATCGGAGCCAACGCATGGGCCGCTTATACCGGCATGCTGGCGACCTCGGTCATGCTGGGCGCCGCCTTCATCGCGCTCGGCTGCCTTGCCAGCACGCTGGTGCGCGAGCGCGCCACCGCCGCCGGACTGGCGGTCGGTGTCTGGCTGTTCTTCGTCCTGATCTACGACTCCGCGCTGCTCGGCCTGCTGGTCGCCGACCAGGGACGCACAGTGGGCGAAACGGGGCTCAACCTCCTTCTGCTGTTCAACCCGGCCGACGCCTACCGGCTGTTCAACATGACCGCCACGGAAAGCGTATCGGTCTATAGCGGCATGGCCGGTCCGGGCGATCCGTCCGGCTTGGGGCCAGCGACGCTGCTCGCCGCCCTGGTGGCCTGGATCCTTCTGCCGCTGACCCTGGCCGTCGCCGCCTTCCAAAGGAGACCGATATGACCCTTCTGAGAACCGCCATGATCGCGCTCGCCGCCGGCTTGGTGGCCGCCTGCGGCGCGGAACAGACGGCGGAGGCCCCGCCGCCGCCCGTCGAAGTCAGCGACGAAGCCACCGGACACTATTGCGGGATGCTGGTGTCCACCCATGAGGGGCCGAAGGGGCAGATCCACCTCAAGAGCCGCGACGAGCCGGTCTGGTTCACCTCGGTGCGCGACACGGTGGCCTTTACGCGCCTGCCCGAGGAGCCCAGGGACATCGCCGCGATCTATGTCAACGACATGGCGACGGCGCAGAGCTGGAGCCATCCGGAAGAGGGAACCTGGATGGATGCCGGCGAGGCGTGGTTCGTCATCGAGAGCGAGCGGCGCGGCGGCATGGGCGCCCCCGAGGCGGTTCCCTTCTCCAACGAGGCGGCGGCCGACGCGTTCCGCGCGGCCCATGGCGGGCGCCTGGTCCGGTTCGACGAGATCCCCGATGACTATGTCCTCGGCCCCGTCGAACTTGACGCCGCCCTACACGATCACGGCGAGGATGGCCACGGAGGCGATGCCGGCCACGCGCCCCACGCCAGCCATTGAGGGATCGCGATGCTAACCCGTAGACGCTTTCTCACGATCGCCGCGTCGGCGGCCGCCCTGCCGCTCGCTCCGGGGGCTGGCTTTGCCGCGCCCGTTCCCGAGCCGGTGGTCTGGCGCGGGGTCGCGATGGGAGCTCTAGCCTCCATGACCCTGGTCCATCCCGACCGCGAAGCGGGAAAGCGGCTGATCGCCCGCAGCGTCGCCGAGATTGAGAGGCTGGAGGCGATCTTCAGCCTGTTTCGCCCCGACTCGGCGCTCTCGCAACTCAACAGGGCCGGCCATCTAGACAACCCGCCCCTCGAACTGGTCGAGCTACTGGCGTTTTCCACCTTGCTGGCCCGGCGTACCGACGGAGCGTTTGACCCCACGGTGCAACCGCTTTTCGACCTCTATGCCGCGCATTTTTCAAGAACCGATGCCGATCCCGCCGGCCCCTCCTCGCGCGATATCGACGTCGTGCTGGCGCGCGTTGACCATCGCGCAGTCGAGATTGCCAGCGACCATCTTCGCCTGACCCGAAAGGGCATGGCAATCACCCTCAACGGGATCGCCCAGGGCTATGTCACCGATCGCGTGGCGTCGTTGCTGCGCGCTGAAGGGCTGGAGAATGTGCTGCTCGATCTCGGCGAAATCTCCGCCCATGGCCGACACCCCGAGGGCCGGCCATGGCGGGCCGCTGTCCGGGATCCGGCCCGCCGCGCCGGTTCGCTCCTCGATGTGGAACTGGGGCGCGCCGACGGACTGACCGCCCTGGCGACCTCGGGCGGCTACGGCTTCCACTTCGATCCGGCGGGCCGCCATCATCACCTCTTCGATCCGGCGACCGGGCGCAGCGCCGAGCACTACATTTCCGTCAGCGTCACCGCCCCGGACGCGCTCACGGCAGACGGGCTGTCGACCGCGCTCAGCGCTCTGGCGCCGACGCGCGCCACGGCTGTCCTTGCCGAATACGGTCCGGCACGCGCTTATCTGGTTGGGGAGACCGGCCGTGTGGAACGACTGGAGGCATAACCGGTTGAGAAATATGGGCTTGCCGAGGAATGCCGATGGCTGTCTGCCACAAGCGGGCGGACGCCTGAACGTCGACACACCTTACTCGAAGATTTTTCTCGGAACACCGGAACCAGATTGGCCCAGGGATCGTTAACGGAATGAGGCATCCCCCTCCACAGCAATGCCTCACCTGGCCGATCCCCCTCCGGCCAGTGATTCCCGGCGGCTGCCGCGCCCCCGACGGCAGCCGCCATTTTTTTGCCAGCTCAGCCCGGTTCCCGAGAGGGAACGCCCCGGCCACGATGGCGCGGCCGGGGACAGAGTGTTCAGTTCAATCGACGGTGCGCTCGACGATCGGGCCCCAGCGGTCCATGGTCTGCTGGACAAGGTCGATCACATCTTCCGGCCGCTCGCTGGTCAGCGGAGCCGCCCCGTTCTCGACGAAGCGGTTGCGGGTGTCCTCGTCGTTCTCGACGATATCCGTGATCTCGGCGTACAGCTTTTCGACGATCTCGTCCGGAATCCCGGCAGGGCCGGCGATGCTGATCCACAGCGTCGCTTCGTAGCCCTCTAGCCCCTGCTCATCCATGGTGGGCACGTCGGGCACCTGGGGAACCCGCTCCAGCGTGCCGACGCCGAGGAGCCGGGCCTCGCCGCTCTGTACATGACTGATTACGCCGGGGAAGCTGGAGAATATGAAATCCACCTCTCCACCGAGCAGGGCGGCGCTCGCCGGACCGCTACCGTCATAGGGGATATGCACCATGTCGACCTCGGCGAGATCGAGGAACAGCTCGGCCGCCAGATGGGTGGCGCTACCGACGCCGGCGGTGCCGAAATTCAGCTCACCGGGCCTCTCCTCAGCGGTCTCGATGAGCTGGTCCAGACTCTCGAACTCCGAATCATCCCGCACCGCCAGGACATAAGGCGTTTCGGCAATAAGGCCGATATAGGTGAAATCCTCGAGCGGTTCGTAATCGATGTCGGGATGGACCAGCTTGCCGATGGCGTTGGTCCCGCTGCTCGACATCGTCAGCGTATAGCCGTCGGGAGCCTGCTGCGAGGCGTGAAGCGTTCCCACGCGCCCGCCTGCCCCCGGCCGATTGTCGATGACGATGCTCTGACCCAGGCGTTCGCCGAGCGGCTCGGCCAGGATGCGGCCGATGATATCGTTGGTACCGCCAGCCCCGAACGGCACGACCAAGGTGATCGACTGCGTCGGATAGTCGGCATTCGCCGATCCGATTCCGAGTGCGCCCGCCACAGCCACAGCGGCGAGGCCGGATGCGAGTCTCGATAGTCTCATATCGGTGTCCTCCCATTTTGTGTTGACCTGACGGCCCGTCTGGCGAGCCGTCCTGATTTCGGTCCGGTCATCCCGGACCACTCGTCGGGCCACCCACCCGGGCCGCCCGTCCGAACCGATCTGCCCACCAGCCCTTGATCGCTGGAGTGGCCACGACAAGTATGATCAGCGCGCCCAGCAGCAGAAACGCCAGACTGATCGGCCGCTCGACGAAGATCATCGGATCGCCGCGCGACAGCAGCATTGATCGCCGCAGGTTCTGTTCGAGCAGCGGCCCCAGCACCAGGCCGAGAAGCAGCGGCGCCGCCTCGGCCCGCAGCCTTATGAATAGATACCCCGCCACGCCCAGGCCGGTGACGAGAAGCACGTCGAAGGTGCTCCGGTGCAGGCTGTAGACGCCGATGGCGATGAAGGTGAGGATCGTCGGGTAGAGCAGATGATACGGCGTGCGCAGCATCCGCACCCAGATCCCGACCAGCGGCAGGTTCAGGATAAGGAGAAGCAGATTGCCGATCCAGAAGCTCGCCACCAGGCCCCAGAAGAAGTCCGGGTGATTCTCGATGATCCCCGGTCCCGGCACCAGACCGTGGATCATCATGGCTCCCAGCATCAGCGCCATCACCGCATCGCCGGGAATGCCGATCGACAGCGTGGGAATGAAGGAGCATTGGGCTGCGGCATTGTTGGCCGCCTCCGGCGCCGTGACGCCTTCCATCGCCCCCTTGCCGAACCGCTCCGGATGCTTGGAGACGCGCTTTTCGACCGCATAGGCCGCGAAGGAAGCGATCGCCGCGCCGGCGCCCGGCAGGACCCCGAGCGCCGAACCGAGTGCCGAACCGCGCACGGTCGGCATCACGGAGGTCTTGAGGTCCTCCCGGTTCGGGATCAGCTCGCGCCAGCCGATACGCTGAGCCACATTCGGTCGTGCGCTGCCCATCGCCAGATTGTTGAGCACTTCGGCAAGCCCGAACAGCCCGATGATCACAACGACAAAGCTGAGCCCGTCGGCGAGATGGACCGAGCCAAAAGTGAAGCGTTCGATTCCCGTCGTCAGATCGAGGCCGATCATGCCAAGAAGCAGGCCGAGCACGACCATGGCCAGCCCCTTGAGCAGCGAGCCGTGGACTAGGGCCGCCGCGCCGAGCAGTCCCATGATCATCAGCGAGAAGTATTCCGGCGACCCGAACCGAAGGGCGAACCGGGCAAGCGGCGGCGCGAAGGCCGCGATGATGACAATGGCGAAACAGGCAGCGACAAACGACACCAGGGTGGTCATGACCAGCGGCGGTCCCGGCCGGCCCGCCTTGGCCATCGGGTGGCCGTCAAGCGCCACGACGACCGAGGCCGCAGTTCCGGGCAGGTTCAGAAGGATCGCCGTCGTCGAGCCGCCATAGAGCGCACCGTAATAGATCCCCGCCAGCATCACGATCCCCTCGATGGGGGAGAGATGGAAGGTGATCGGCAGCAGCAGCCCGATCGTGGCCAGCGGGCCGATGCCTGGCAGCACGCCAATGAAGGTGCCGAATGTCACCCCGATGAAGCAATAGAGCAGCGTGGTCGGGGTCAGGGCGACGGAGAAGCCAAACGCAATGTTGTCGAACAGCTCCATCCCACGCCCCTAGGGCCACACTCTGATGGGCAGGCCGAGCCCATGAACGAAGATGAGAACCGCCAGCACCGCCAGCCCGATCGAGAGCGGCAGCGCCATGAGCAGTCGCGGCCTGTGATCGGCGAGCGCGCTGATCAGCACCAGCGGGATGACGGCGGCCACAAGGCCGTAGCGGGGCAGCAGGTAAACGAATGTCAGCAGCGCGGCGACGACGAAGACTAGGGGCCTCATCACGCGACGAAGCTCGGCTCCGAACCCGGATGACGCAGGCGCGTCGTCTGCCGCCGCCGAGAAATCGAGGCTCTTCAGAGTGATGATGGCCCCGAGCAGGGCCAGCAGCCCGCCCAGCATGATCGGCAGGTAGCCAGCGCCCATGCGCGCCGCGGTTCCGATCGGGTAATTGAGCGCGATAATGGCCGCCCCAACTCCCAGAAACAGGAACAGCAGCCCCGAGAGGCAGTCCTCCGGCTCGCGGATCCGCACTCGTATCGGCATGATGCGTAAAGTCCCGTATCGCGTGTGGCAACGTCGCCCATGCGGTCAGGTCTGCGACGGGGCCGATCTCAGGCGACGCGAACCTGGATATTGCCTACACCGTCCACATGTCCGTCCATGACGTCACCGCGGACGACAGCGCCGACACCTGCCGGAGTCCCGGTCATGATGAGATCGCCGGCGCGCAGTTCAAACAGCCGCGAGAGATAGGCGATCATTTCCGGCACCTTCCAGATCATCTGGGCCAGATCCCCCTCCTGCCGGCGTTCGCCGTTCACGTCGAGCCAGATCGCCCCACTCTCAGGATGACCGGTCTCCGAAGCCGGAATCAGCGATGCGCAAGGCGCCGAATTCTCGAACGCCTTGCCGACCTCCCAGGGACGACCGAGCTTCTTGGCCTGTCCCTGAAGGTCGCGCCGGGTCATGTCGATGCCCACCGCATAGCCCCAGACGCAGTCCAGCGCATCGTCGACCGGAATATCGGTGCCGCCCTTGTCGAGGGCGACCACCAGTTCGATCTCGTGGTGAACATCGCTCGTCTCACCCGGATAGGGGAAGCTCGAGCGCTCGCCGGTGAGCAGGTTGTC
>SKQW01000062.1 GCA_007118805.1 Rhodobiaceae bacterium
TCGTCGACCAGCAATGTGAGCCGGACCTGATCGCCAAGATCATGGCCAACGAGCCCAAAGCCTGAAGTCCCGCGGCCTTGGCCGAATGGTTACGATGTAACTCCTAACGTAACCATTCCTGATAGCGGTCTCTCCGATCGGACGCTGATGACGCCCCAACACTCGGTCGTCCTGGATCCGCATATCGGTGGGTGACGAGCGCTTTCTTCGTCCTCTCGCGCGACGTTTACACCACCATCGTCTTCCACAACTTACTTGGCGTGTTCGTTACATGCAGGCATGCGCCAGGAGTCGAACGCTTATCGGAAGCCCAATACTCTTTTCTTTTCAGTACAATCCGGCCATGCGGAAAGTATCGAGAAAACGATGCAAGATTTGTTCGCTTCGGTACGGCAGTGCGCGCTTGAAGATGTCCAGGTTGAAGTCTGGACGGGCTTCCATGGTGCGGCGGGCATAATCGGCAGAACGTTCATGCTCGCCGAGCATCGCGTGACAGGCCGCGAGATAGGCGAGTCCCCAGAACTGCCGGCTCTCAATGCGGTTGAACGCCTCGATCGCCTCCTCGTAGCGGCCCGCAGTGTGCAGGCAGCGGCCGTAAATGTTCCAATACCAGTTGGGATGGAAGGGGTTGAGCCGCATGGCCTCGCGTACCCGCAACAGCCCGTCCTCGGGCCGGTCGAGATAGAGCAATAGCCGGCCATGCTCGCAGGCTATTAGATCGTCATTGGGATTGAGGCTCATCGCCCGCTCAAGATGATGGATTGCCCGATCGTGGTCCCGAGAGAACAAGCGGGCCACACCGAGAGCGAGTTGGGAGCGCGCATCATGGCCGTCGAGGGACAGCGCCTTCTCACCCATTTCCAGCACTTGGGACAGACCCTGCCTGGACATGTCCCAGAACCAACGATAGACCCCGATTAGGCAGAGATACCCGTAAGGTCGCGCCCAGTCGGGATCGATCGCGATCGCCCTTTCGAAATGGCCTCCCGCCTTTTCGTAATCCTCAGCGGTGTAACGGTGCATGTGCTGCATGCCGCGCAAGACGTGGTCGTAGGCACTCAGGTCGCTCGGTCGCCGGGCATGGCTGACCGCCGCACCGTGGTCGACGATCCGACCGAAGGCGGTTGCCGAAACCGTGCGGGCGATCTCGTCTTGCAGATCGAAAATGTCGGCGATCTCCCGGTCGTAGTGCTCGGCCCACACCTCGCGACCAACAACGGCATCCGTCAGGTGTACCGATAGCCGAAGCCGAGCTCCGGCCCGGCGGATCGAACCGTTGAGCAGGTAGCGCACGCCCAACTCACGTCCGATCTCCTCCGGATTGCCCGGCTCCGTGCCGTAGCAGAAGGAGGATTGCCGTGCGACAACGAACAGCTCCTTGTTGCGCGACAGATCGGTTATGATGTCCTCCGTCACGCCCTCGGCGAAGTAGCTCTCGCCGGTCCCGATCGAGTGAAAGCACAGCACTGCGATCGACGGTCGGCTCGGTAGCGGCGGCGGTTCCCCCCGCTGCGCCGGCGGCGGCTGCTCCTTCGTTGCCCCGCGTTCCACTGCGCTGGGCCTGCGTCGCCGTGCCCGAAGCTCACTCGCGAGTTCCTCGGTGGCGGGTTCGGGGCGCACACCGAGCTGGTCGGTGAGCACCCGCTGGCAGAGCTCGTACTGGGCGAGCGCGGCGTCGGCCCGACCCTGCGCCGCATAAAGCCGCATCAATCGGCGGTGAACGTGCTCCTGCAGCGGGTCGAGCGTGAGAAGCTTGAGCGCCCAGCCGATTGCCTGATCGGTCCGGGTCTCCCCCTCGGCTTGATCCATCAGCCGCGAGAATGCTGACGCCGCCAACAGGCGCATCCGCTCGCGCTCTCCGGCCAGCCACTGGTCGAATGCCGGCTCATCGACGGTGAAACCCTCCAGGAGCTCGCCGCGGTAAAGCCCGGCCGCCGTCTCCAATTCTTCCAGCTTGTCGCTGGCAGCTGCCGCCTCGAAGGCCGCCACGTCGCTCGATACTGAATCGACGGTGAAAGACACGAACTCGCGGCCTGCCTGCACCGCCACCCCGGCCGGCCCAAGTGCTCGGCGCAACTCGGCCAGCGCCTGGCGAAGGCTGGCCCGCGCCTGCGCCTCGCCACGATCGCCCCACAAGAGGCCAGTCAGCACCTCGCGGGGCGCCGGCGCCTCACGACGCACTACAAGATAGGCCAGAAGCGCCCGCGTCTTCCGCGAATTCAATGCTGTAGCCGCACCCCTGACCGACACTTCCATCGATCCGAGCAGACGCACTGTGATCGTGGCCTCGTTCTGCCGCCCCGGATGTCGATTTTGCGCTTCGTTCACGCTCGCCCCGACGGTGCGCTTGCGGCGTCTGCCCAGTCTCTCTCCACCAGACAAGGGAGAGAGCCATGATGATCGGTTTCGACATTAACCCGCAGACTCAGGAATTGCACCTCAAGGAGATGGAACGGGAAGCGAACAGGCCGCGTCCGATGCCCGAGAGGCGGTCCGCTGACATGCTGCAGGCCCTCCGGCTGCTCCTGGCGACTCTCCACCGTGCAGCCCGTGCGCCTATTGTTTGGAGCGCCCGTATCTGAAGGGACGTGAACCCGACCTTTGCAGCAGCCCTCAGACCCTGAAGCGAGACAATCACAGCGCGAGACGGGAATCGAGATCGACGTCGAGGCAACTTCCGATGTCGAGCCGAGATCCGCCGCTATCTCCGCTCCAGCGGAACCAGGAGTCCAGCGCCCTGAGCCTTTGTCGACGACCGGTGAGCCCAGGCAAGAGTGGCAGTGACGGTGCGATCAACGTCGTGCCAGAATTGGGCCGGGGTTCGGGCGAACATGCCACAGAGGCGCGAGTCCTTTGCCAGTCTGGTAGTTCGGTGTTCTCGAGCGCCAAGACCCCGCTCCGCCGTAGGCCTCCCGGCAGGTTCCGGCAGGCCATTCTGTTCGGTCGCTTCCACGCGCCCGCATGGACGTGCGGAGCTATGCCGCCAGCTCACTCAGGCTCAAAGGTATCTCAGGATCTGCCACTGTCCTTTCCATCCCGGCTCGACGGTCGTCTGATCGCCCGTATGGTCGGCAGCCGGTGGAAGGAACTTAGTCAACGTCGCGCTTGGCGGGTCGCCTGCGTTACGGGTCGCTTCGGATATTGATCCGAGCGCCGGTGCCGGCATGCCGGCAAACGGCATTGACTCCAGCAATGCACCGGTCATGGACCTGTAAATGGCGGCGATGATGCGGGTGAGCATAGCGACCTCCTTCGCTCAGCGAGCATGCAGCTTCGAAGGAAGGTTAGTGCGGTCCGCATCACCGCGCTTTCAGGCGTTTTTCGGGAGACCTTGTCTTTATGTTGATTTTTCTCGACCATCGAAGCAACCGTTAGGCGCCTGGAATCATGACGCGCTATCGCTTCCTCGACTTCGAGCTCGACACCGATGCTTTCGAGTTTCGGTCCGGAGGAGTGGTGCAACGGCTAGAGCCCCAGGTCTTCGATCTGCTTCGTTATCTGGTCGAGCACTCCAACCGGCTGATCGGCCGCGATGAGCTGATCGACCAGGTGTGGGGCGGCCGTATCGTCTCGGAGGCGGCAATTGCAAGCCGCATCAATGCCGCGCGCCAGGCGGTGTGCGATGATGGCAGGAGCCAAAGCGTGATCGTGACGGTCACGCGGCGCGGGTTCCGCTTTGTTGTTCCCGTTATCCGCGACGATGACGGAAGTATCAGCCCGCAGGAGGAAGCGCCAAGCAGTTCGGCAGCCGCCGCTGGCGAGCCGCCGTCAGATCAGAAGATCAGGATCTGCCGTTCCGGCGACGGAACGAAGATAGCGTTCGCGACGTTTGGCGCGGGATCACCAGTTGTCCGTGTGGGACATTGGCTCACCCACCTAGAGCACGACTGGCGCAGTCCGATCTGGCGTCCCTTCCTCGGAGCACTCGGCGAGACATTCACCGTGGTTCGCTACGATCAACGTGGCAACGGCCTGTCCGACCGGGTCGTCGAGGACCTGTCGCTCGATGCCATGGTGGCCGACCTGGAAGCAGTCGTTGATGCGGCGGGGCTGGGCTGTTTTCCGCTCTACGCCACATCACAGGGTGTGCCGGTCGGCCTCGAATATGCCATGCGCCACCCCGGCCGGGTCGCCCGTCTCATACTGCACGGCGGCTATCATCGTGGCCGCCTTCTCCGCTCGGAGCAGGAACGCGTGCAGGGCGAGGCCATTCTTGCCTTGATGGAACATGGCTGGGCGGCAGAGGGCTCGCATTTTCTGCAGGCCTTCGGGTCGCTCTTCATTCCCGACGGAACGCCCGAGCAGATCCGCTCCCTCGTCGAACTGCAGAAGATTACGGTCGCAGCCGAGACGGCCGTGCGCCTGCGGAGGGCGTTCGACAGTCTAGACGTCACCGACAGGCTCGCCAAGATTACGACACCGACGCTTCTGGTTCACGGCCGGAACGACGGCGTTCACCCACTGGCGCAAAGCCTGCACATGGCAGCTACGATGCCGGACGCGGAACTGATTGTGCTCGAAACCCGCAATCACATCATGCTGAAGCACGACCCGGCGTGGCCCGTATTCTTCAACGCCCTGGAGCGGTTTCTGCTGTCAAAGGGATCAGGATGACCCGCGCGATTTCTTTCGCGGAGACGCGGCGCGAACGGCATCGTAATGGACAGCTCCTCCTGGTGATCAACGCGCGAAATCCCGCCGATTGACCAAAGATCGAGCAACCGTCTTTGGCACGGGTGAGTTTCGGGGTCGAGGCACACGAACTCATCATGACGCTGACGCTCATCGACGAAGGGCGCCTGCCCACCGTCAGCATGATGCGCTGGAGAAACGCCAATCCGGAGGGCGAATTCCGCTGACAGCCCTTCGGCGCATGATCCAGGACACGGGCAAGTTAGGCCCCTACGCCATCCCGAGGCGGGTTGCCGTCGGCAATCACCACGCCACGGACGATTACTTCCCCTCCTTCCGCGCCGAGATCGTCAACGCGCAGTATCGAGGATCGAGCGCCGATGCTTCCCAGGCCAAGCCTAGTGGCAACGGTCCTCGCCCGTCCAGGGGCGCCAAAGCAGCCGGTCGATGACGAACAGGCTGCTGTCGTTCGTCGAGATGTGCTCCGTGACAACAGCAGTCGGTCCGACCCGAATGCCGCCGCCCACGCGGGCGATAACAAAGCAGGCGCCATTTTCCGCCATGAGTTCCACATCTCCGATTTCGTCCGGCGAGAGCCGCTGCTCGAAATGAACATGGTAGAATATGACGTCACGCAGTCGCTGCCTGTTCGCCTCGCTCAGCAGCACTCCTTCGAGCATTGGCGCAGCGCCGGAAGCCCTGAGCGCCTCGTCGGTCGGCACGAATACAGTGGTGGCCTGCCGGTTCTCGAATTCCTGCCAAACTCCCGATTCCTTGAGCGCTTTCAAGAAGATGCTGAAACGCGGTTCGTTCTCGATTACCTCTTGAACAGAGGAAGCGGCAGCCGGCAGACTAGGGCCAAGCAGCGCCAAAGCTACCACCGCCGATCGGAGCCATCGGGGTCGTGATTTTGGCTTTCGGAACGGGATAGGCCAAGCGTTTTTCATGGTCAGCTCCTTCGGTAAGGCCTGAAGGCACCGACAGGCCGCTAAGCACGAAGTATCTGTCGGCGCTCCAGGCCATG
The DNA here is from genome assembly GCA_007118805.1 of Rhodobiaceae bacterium. Lineage (GTDB taxonomy): Bacteria > Pseudomonadota > Alphaproteobacteria > Rhizobiales > Tepidamorphaceae > SKQW01. The sequence goes on from SKQW01000062.1 coordinate 5,657, forward strand.
TCAGGGCGATCGTGCAATGTTGTCCCTGCCAGCCCATGCAGCACCGCCGGGGCCGGTTCGGGGTAACTCGACCGGGTGTTAAACGGTCCTCATTGCACAGTGAGCAGGATCCTCAAGACCGCCGCCTCCGGTCCATGATTCTCCGCCGCCTGGACATGATCTTGCGCGCAGAGCCAAACATCGCCTGCCTCCACTTTCCGCGCGATGCCTGAATCCAGCAGGCTCAGTTCGCCTGCGGTCATTTCGCAAATCATGCCGCCGCTCGCTACCACGCTCGCCGGGCCGGCACCCGGCTGCCACGTCAGCTCCGCCACATGGATCCTGTCGGAGCCTGCGGCCGGAGCGACGGATTCCCTGTAGTCGGTCATCATCACCCCCACCCCCCTCTGCGAAATCTGTACGTGGTTTGAACCGGCCGAAGTGGCGTTCGTCGTTTCCGTCAACGTGTAACCGTGGCCTGCCGCCACCGAATTGATCGAGAACCCGACGACCATCACGGCGCCGGCAAGTGTCGTAATTTGGTTCCGCATACCGGTTTCTCCATCTCTAGCGTGTCGATGGCAGCGGCTGCTCGACCGAGAGTTCCATGCGCGCCACCTGCTTGGTGCTTGCGAAGACGCCGCGGCTATCTCTGTTTCGCGACCTCCCCACGCTGTCGTGTGCTCCCCACGAACCAGACTGGTGTATGGGCATGGAAGCGCCCATGGGAATGATCGTGGGAACGGTGACTGGCACGACCTTGTCGCTGTGCTCGGCCCCCGGAAAAGCGCCTGTCCACGTCTCGACTGTCAGTGATGGAGCTTTTGGTATAAGGTTGAGAAGCAGTTGGGAGTGCATACACAATGCACACGCGGCGGCGGCGACGTAGACGAAGCGCCCTCGAATTGCGGTTATTGGGCGAGTTCCAGATATTCCGCGACGGCAGGAACATGGAATTGCCAGCGTCCAGAAAGACGCGCGCTCTGCTTGCCTATCTTGTTGCTACGGGAAAGCCGCAGCGGAGGGACTGGCTTTGTGACCTCCTTTGGGAGGGACCCGATGATCCCCGCAGCGAGTTGCGGTGGAGTCTGAGCAAGATCCGGCCCTTGGTAGATGATAGTGATGCCAGCCGACTCCTCACCGACCGTGATCGAGTGGCCTTTCTGCCGGAAGGCGCGGATATTGACCTCTTGAACCTTCAGGCGTCCCTTGGTGATATCGGTCAGGCATCGCTCGACACGCTCGTCTCGGCTGCGGGGCTGTTCAGGGGAACCTTCCTGGAAGGCATCGATCTCCCGGCTTGCTATAGGTTCCAGGAATGGTGCCTGGCCGAGCGGGAACGGCTAAGCGCTTTACGGATCAGGGTCCTCAAGGCGGCGGTCGAGCGGTCCAGTGGCCGCCCTTCGGAGGCACTAGTGCATGCCCGGGCACTTCTCGCAGCCGACCCTCTCTCGGAAGAAGCGCACGCCACAGTCGTGCAGCTTCTCGGCCAACAGGGACGCAGGCACGACGCGCTTGCGCAATACGAGCAGGCTCGCAAGGTGCTCCAGCGGGAACTTGTGGGCCGCCTGTCCGGCGCCCTCGAGAGCGCCCGCTATGGGCTCGGAAGTACCAAACGGATCTCCTATGCCCAAACACAGAAACGGGCAGCAACCACCGTCGCGGTGGGAGACCTTGTCCCGGACGGCGCAACGACTCACCGGCCTGAACGTGAGTCGCAGGGCGAGCCCACTCACGAATCGGGCGGCGCCACGCAGTGGATAGGCTCCCTTCGTGCCGCGTCTGGACAGTGGCGCGGCAATCTGCCTTTCCGGTCTATGCCGCAGATCGTGGAAAAGGGCCTTGGTCGCGCTTCGCGCCTGCGCATCACAGTGGCGGCCATGATTTTGGTTTCCGTCGGTGCCGCCGCAATGAGTTGGGCGATAATCCGGGGAATGGAAGCCGACACCGGATCGATTAATGGGATGCAGTATCCGTTGCCTGAACGGCCTTCCATTGCGGTTTTACCCTTCACCGATCTCGCAGAGGATGGCTCGGATGCCTTGATAAGCCAAGGATTGACCGAGAGCCTCGTGAATGCGCTCTCCAGGAACCCCTTCCTCTTCGTCATCTCCCACCGCTCGGCGTCGATCTACGCGGAGGAGCCGGCTGCGGTGAGTCTGGCTGCCGAGGAACTCGGTGTGCGTTACGTGATCGAGGGAA
>SKQW01000238.1 GCA_007118805.1 Rhodobiaceae bacterium
TGAACCAAGAAGTCCTAAACCTGTTTAATCCCGCTGCTCCGCAGCAGACGTTCGATCAGATTCAGATCTCTCTCGCGAGCCCTGAGAAAATAAAGTCATGGTCGTTCGGAGAGATCAAAAAACCAGAGACCATCAACTACCGCACGTTCAAGCCAGAGCGGGATGGCCTCTTCTGCGCACGTATTTTCGGGCCGATCAAGGACTATGAGTGCTTGTGCGGAAAATACAAGCGGATGAAGTACAAGGGCATCATCTGCGAGAAGTGCGGCGTTGAGGTGACGCTGTCGCGGGTTCGTCGCGAGCGCATGGGCCATATCGAGCTCGCCGCGCCAGTAGCCCATATCTGGTTCCTGAAGTCGCTGCCGAGCCGGATCGGGCTCCTGCTCGACATGACCCTCAAGGATCTCGAGCGGATTCTCTATTTCGAGAATTACTGCGTGATCGAGCCCGGCCTAACCCCGCTCAAGCTGCACCAGCTCTTGAGCGAGGAGGAGTTCATCGACGCGCAGGACCAGTTCGGACAGGATTCCTTCACCGCCATGATCGGCGCCGAGGCAATCCGCGAAATCCTAAAGAGCATGGATCTGGAGAAGCTGGCGGCGGATCTGCGTCAGGAGATCGCCGAGTCGACCTCCGAGCTCAAGCCCAAGAAGCTGGCTAAGCGGTTGAAGCTGATCGAGGCGTTCATCGAGTCCGGCAACCGGCCGGAATGGATGATCATGACCAGCATTCCCGTCATCCCGCCCGATCTGCGCCCGCTGGTGCCGCTCGACGGCGGGCGCTTTGCCACGTCGGATCTCAACGATCTCTACCGCCGCGTGATCAACCGCAACAATCGCTTGAAGCGGCTGATCGAGCTTCGCGCGCCGGATATTATCATCCGTAACGAAAAGCGGATGTTGCAGGAGGCGGTCGACGCCCTGTTTGACAATGGCCGGCGCGGTCGCGTCATCACGGGCGCCAACAAGCGCCCGCTGAAGTCGCTCGCCGACATGCTCAAGGGCAAACAGGGCCGCTTCCGCCAGAACCTGCTCGGCAAGCGCGTGGATTATTCCGGCCGTTCGGTGATCGTAGTGGGGCCGGAACTCAAGCTGCACCAGTGCGGGCTGCCGAAGAAGATGGCGCTGGAGCTGTTCAAGCCGTTCATCTATTCGCGGCTTGAGGCGAAGGGGCTGTCCTCCACCGTCAAGCAGGCCAAGAAGCTTGTGGAGAAGGAGAAGTCGGAAGTCTGGGATATTCTGGATGAGGTGATCCGCGAGCATCCGGTGCTCCTGAACCGGGCCCCGACCCTCCATCGCCTCGGCATCCAGGCCTTCGAGCCCGTGTTGATCGAGGGCAAGGCGATCCAACTGCACCCGCTGGTCTGCGCCGCCTTCAATGCGGACTTTGATGGCGACCAGATGGCGGTCCACGTGCCGCTATCGCTGGAAGCTCAGCTCGAGGCCCGCGTGCTGATGATGTCGACCAACAACATCCTGCACCCGGCCAACGGCACGCCGATCATTGTGCCTAGCCAGGACATCGTTCTGGGCCTTTACTACCTCTCCCAGATGCGCTCCGGCGAACCTGGCGAGGGCATGGCCTTCGGCTCGATCGGCGAGATGGAGCACGCGCTCGAGGCCAAGGCGGTGACGTTGCACGCCAAGATCAAGGGCCGGTTCAAGGAAATTGATGCCGACGGTAATGAGGTCAGCCGTATCTACGAGACGACACCTGGCCGAATGCTGCTTGGTCAGATCCTGCCCCGTCGGCCGGAGATCAACTTCGACATCGTCAATCGGCTGTTGACCAAGCGCGAGATCTCGGCCTCCATCGACATCGTCTACCGCCACTGCGGCCAGAAGGAGACGGTCATCTTCTGCGACAAGCTGATGGCGATGGGTTTCAAGTTCGCGTGCCTTGCCGGGATTTCGTTCGGCAAGGACGACATGGTGATTCCCGACACCAAGGGCGGCCTCGTCGAAGAGACGCGACAGCTCGCCAAGGAATACGAGCAGCAATACAACGAGGGCTTCATCACCCAGGGCGAGAAATACAATAAGGTGGTCGATGCCTGGGCCAAGTGCACCGACCGCGTCGCCGACGAGATGATGGGGCGGATTTCCTCGGTCAAGACGGACGAGACCGGCCGCGAGCTGCCCATCAACTCGATCTACATGATGGCCCATTCCGGCGCCCGCGGCTCGCCGGCCCAGATGAAGCAGCTCGCCGGCATGCGGGGCCTCATGGCGAAGCCGTCCGGCGAGATCATCGAGACGCCGATCATCTCCAATTTCAAGGAGGGGCTGTCGGTGCTCGAATACTTCAACTCCACCCATGGCGCCCGTAAGGGGCTCGCCGATACGGCGCTCAAGACGGCGAACTCGGGCTATCTCACCCGTCGTCTGGTTGATGTCGCTCAGGACTCGATCATTCACGAGCACGATTGCGGCAGCCAGCGGGGTATCGACATGGCCGCCGTCATCGACGCGGGCGAGATCATTGTCTCGCTGGGCCAGCGCATCCTGGGCCGAACGGCGGCCGAGGATGTGGTCGAACCGGCCACTGGCGATGTCATCGTGCCCGCCGGCGAGATGATCGACGAGCCGCATGTCGAAGCGATCGAGGCCGCGCAGCTCCAACAAGTCAAGATCCGTTCGGTTCTGACCTGCGAGACGCGGACCGGTGTTTGCGCTACGTGCTACGGGCGCGACCTGGCTCGCGGCACACCGGTCAATCTGGGCGAGGCCGTCGGCGTCATCGCGGCGCAGTCGATCGGCGAGCCCGGCACGCAGCTCACCATGCGTACCTTCCACATCGGCGGCACGGCCCAGATCGCCGAACAGTCCTTCATCGAATCGAATTTCGAGGGGACGGCCTTGATCAAGGAAGGGCATGTCGTGACCAACTCGGAGGGCGTGCCGATCGTCATGAGCCGGACGCTGCAGCTCGTCGTCGCGGATGCCGATGGCAACGAGCGCGCCGTCCATCGCTTGAATTACGGGACCAGGCTCAAGGTCAATGATCAGGATCCGATCAAACGTGGACAGCGGCTGGCCGAATGGGATCCGTATACCCGTCCGATCATCACCGAGGTCGCTGGTAGGGTCGCGTTCGAGCACCTTGTCGATGGCGTCTCCATCACCGAGATCCAGGACGAGTCGACTGGCATCACCAAGCGCGAGGTGGCCGACTGGCGGACCAATACCCGCGGTGGCGATCTGAAGCCGGCTCTGGCGATCCAGGACTCCAATGGCGATGTCGTGAAGCTGCCGCGGGGCAGCGACGCCCGCTATCTGTTGGCGGTCGGGGCGGTGATCACGGTCCAGCCTGGAGAGGAGGTCGCCGCCGGCGATGTTCTCGCCCGTATTCCGCTGGAAAGTGCCAAAACCCGCGACATTACGGGCGGACTGCCGCGCGTGGCCGAGCTGTTCGAGGCGCGCCGGCCGAAAGACCATGCGATCATCGCCGAGATCAGCGGTACGGTGGAGTTTGGCCGCGACTACAAGAACAAGCGGCGTATCGCCATCCGGCCCGACGACGAGAAGGAGGAGGTGAGGGAATATCTCATTCCCAAGGGCCGCCATCTCTACGTCCAGGAGGGCGATCGCATCGAGAAGGGCGAGTTCATCCTCGATGGCAACCCGGCACCGCATGACATTCTGGCGATCAAGGGCGTCGAGGAGCTCGCTGCCTATCTCGTCAATGAGATCCAGGAGGTCTACCGTCTGCAGGGCGTGTCGATCAACGACAAGCATATCGAGGTGATCGTCCGCCAGATGCTGCAGAAGGTCGAGGTCGAGGATGCCGGGGATTCGGAGTATCTCGGCGGCGAGCAGGTCGATTCGGTGGAGCTTCAGGAAACCAATGATCGGCTGCAGGCCGAAGGCAAGCGCCCAGCGGTAGCCCATCCGGTTCTCCTCGGCATCACCAAGGCGAGCCTGCAGACGCGCAGCTTCATCTCGGCGGCCTCGTTCCAGGAAACCACCAGGGTGCTGACGGAAGCGGCGACTCATGGCAAGGTGGATACGCTGGAAGGCCTCAAGGAGAACGTGATCGTCGGGCGCCTTATCCCCGCGGGAACCGGCGCCATGATGCAGCAGCTCCATCAGGTGGCGACACATCGCGACGATCTCATTCTCGATCAACGCCAGCAGGCATCGGCTCCGGTCGAAGCTGGCGAGATGGCCGACAGCGGCGCGCCGGCTGAATAGGCCACGGCGCGGCGATCGGGGGATCGGTCGGCGGGTCGCTCTAGACGAGCGGCCCGCCGCTTTATTCAGGCCCGTGGAAGCGTGATCGGACCACAATTCGGTCGTGGTCGCCGCGCCGCCGACACCGCCGCAAGAATCCTGCGGTCATGGGCTTGACGGGCTTCCGGCGGCTATCTATGTTCCGCCCGACTTCAGCGGCAGGCGGTAGGCCTGCCTGTTCGCCGTCGCCGTGATGGCGGAATCCTCAGGCCTAGACGCTGCTGCTTGTCTTTGCGACGAACAGGTCGGTCCATGATCGCGGGCTCTGTTGTGGCGCGTGATCCTCTGTTCTTGAGGCGTCGACTGCCAATGGGGCGGCGGCGTCACCTGCGTTTTGTCAACTTCGAAGCCGGGTTGGGCCGGCGGTAGGAAAAGAAGGCCAGCGATGCCGACGATTAACCAGTTGATCCGCAAGCCGCGGAAGGCGCCGGTCAAGCGCAACAAGGTCCCGGCGATGGAAGCATGCCCGCAGAAGCGCGGCGTGTGTACGCGCGTCTATACGACGACGCCGAAAAAGCCGAACTCGGCGCTGAGAAAGGTGGCCAAGATCCGGCTTACCAATGGCTTTGAGGTGATCGGCTATATTCCCGGCGAGGGGCACAACCTCCAGGAGCATTCGGTGGTCATGATCCGTGGCGGCCGCGTGAAGGACCTGCCGGGGGTACGCTATCATATTATTCGCGGCGTGCTCGACACCCAGGGTGTATCGAGCCGGCGTCAGCGCCGCTCCAAGTATGGAGCCAAGAGGCCCAAGTGATTTGGGCCTCTTTTTTGTTGTCCGTGTCCGGGCGTAACGACCAGGTAGTCTTGAGGGCTTGAAGAGATGTCCCGTCGCCACCGTGCCGAAAAGCGCGAGATCATCCCAGATCCGAAGTTCGGGGATGTGACGCTGACCAAGTTTATGAATTCGATCATGCGCGACGGCAAGAAGTCGACCGCTGAGCGGATGGTCTATGGCGCATTCGATTCCATTGAGGCGCGCGCAAAGCAGGACCCTCTCGGTGTCTTTCACCAGGCGCTCGAGAACGTGATGCCGTCGATCGAGGTGCGCTCGCGCCGCGTGGGCGGTGCGACCTATCAGGTGCCGGTCGAGGTGCGGCCGGACCGTCGCCAGGCGCTGGCCATCCGCTGGCTGATCAATGCCGCGCGTGGGCGTAACGAGCGCACCATGGTGGAGCGGTTGTCGGCTGAATTGCAGGACGCGGCGAACAATCGGGGGACCGCCGTCAAGAAGCGGGAGGACACGCACCGGATGGCGGATGCCAACCGTGCCTTCTCCCATTATCGTTGGTGACGAGGACCCGATATGCCCCGCACATATAAGATCGAAGATTATCGCAATTTCGGCATCATGGCGCATATCGATGCCGGAAAGACGACCACGACCGAACGCATTCTGTTCTATACCGGCCGCAGCCATAAGATTGGCGAAGTTCATGACGGCGCGGCGACCATGGACTGGATGGAGCAGGAGCAGGAGCGCGGCATCACCATTACGTCCGCGGCGACGACGGCCTACTGGAAGGAAAAACGGCTCAACATCATCGACACGCCGGGCCATGTCGACTTCACCATCGAGGTGGAGCGCTCCTTGCGGGTGCTGGACGGGGCGATCGCGCTGCTTGACGCCAATGCGGGCGTCGAGCCCCAGACCGAGACGGTATGGCGCCAGGCGGACAAGTATCAGGTGCCGCGCATGATCTTCGTCAACAAGATGGACAAGATCGGCGCCGACTTCTTCCGCTGCATCGAGATGATCGAGAGCCGGCTCGGGGCGCGGCCGCTCGTGCTTCAATTGCCGATCGGCGCGGAAAGCGACTTCAAGGGCGTGGTCGACTTGATCGACATGAAGGCGCTGGTATGGCGCGATGAGACGCTCGGCGCGCAATGGGACATTCTCGAAATTCCGTCGGAGCTTGAAGGGCAGGCGGCGGAATGGCGCGAGAAGATGATCGAGACCGTCGTCGAGATCGATGACGCGGCGATGGAGGCCTATCTCGAGGGCAATGAGCCTGACGTTGACACGTTGCGCCGTCTGATCCGCAAGGGCACATGCGACGTCCAGTTCGTGCCGGTGCTGGCCGGCTCCGCCTTCAAGAACAAGGGGGTGCAGCCGTTGCTCGACGCTGTGGTCGAGTTCCTGCCTTCACCGATCGAGGTGGCGGCGATCAAGGGCGTCGATGTCAAGACCGGCGAGGATGTCAAGCGCAAGGCCGGCGATGATGAGCCGCTTGCGCTGCTTGCGTTCAAGGTGATGAACGATCCCTTCGTCGGCTCGCTGACCTTCTGCCGGATCTATTCGGGCAAGCTCGAAACCGGAACCCAACTGCTCAATCCGGTCAAGGAGAAGCGCGAGCGGGTTGGGCGCATGCTTCAGATGCATTCCAACCATCGCGAGGAGGTCAAGGAAGCATATGCCGGCGATATCGTTGCCATTGCCGGGCTCAAGGATGTCACGACCGGCGATACGCTGTGTGATCCCCTGAAGCCGGTAATCCTTGAGCGCATGGAGTTTCCGGACCCGGTCATCGAGATCGCCATCGAGCCCAAGACGAAGGCCGACCAGGAGAAGATGTCGGTGGCGCTACACCGCCTTGCCCAGGAGGATCCGTCCTTCCGCGTTGGCACCGACGAAGAGTCCGGCCAGACCATCATCAAGGGTATGGGCGAGCTTCATCTCGACATCATCGTCGATCGCATGCGCCGGGAGTTCAAGGTCGACGCCAATATCGGGGCGCCTCAGGTGGCCTATCGCGAGACGATCACGCAGGCGACCGAGATTGATTACACGCACAAGAAGCAGACCGGCGGTTCGGGTCAGTTCGCCCGTGTGAAACTGGTGCTGGAGCCGAACGAGCAAGGGGCGGGCTTCGAGTTCGTCAACGAGATTGTCGGCGGCGTGGTGCCGAAGGAGTATGTCCCTGGTGTCGAAAAGGGCGTCAAATCGGTGATGACCTCCGGCGTGATCGCCGGCTTCCCGATGGTCGATGTTCGGGTGCGGTTGATCGACGGCGCCTATCACGACGTCGACTCCAGCGTGCTCGCCTTCGAGATCGCTTCGAGGTCGGCGTTCCGGGAGGGTTGCCAGAAGGCGGCGCCCAAGCTTCTCGAGCCGATCATGCGGGTGGAGGCGGTGACGCCTGAGGAGTATATGGGCGACATCATCGGCGATCTGAACTCGCGGCGCGGGCAGATTCAGGGCACCGAGTCGCGAGGCATTGCGACGGCGATCCTAGCCATGGTGCCGCTGGCCAACATGTTCGGCTACGTCAACACCCTGCGCTCGATGAGCCAGGGGCGGGCGCAGTTCACCATGCAGTTTGATCATTATGAGCAGGTGCCGCAGGCCGTGGCAGATGAGGTGCAGGCCAAGTTCGCCTGACGACGTTAACAACAAACGTGAGCGCTTGAGAGAGGTGGGGAGCCAACACGATGGCCAAAGCGAAGTTTGAGCGGACGAAGCCGCACGTGAACATAGGAACGATCGGCCATGTCGATCACGGCAAGACGACGCTGACGGCGGCGATCACGAAGTTTTTTGGCGAGTATCGCGCGTATGACCAGATTGACGCGGCGCCGGAGGAGAAGGCGCGCGGGATCA
>SKQW01000268.1 GCA_007118805.1 Rhodobiaceae bacterium
ACCCTTGCGCCAGCACCACCGCGTTCATGGCGCCGGCACTGGTCCCGCTGATGCCTGAGATCTCCAGCCGCTCGTCTTCCAGGACACGGTCGAGCACGCCCCAGGTCAGCGCGCCGTGCGATCCCCCGCCCTGTAGCGCCAGATCGATCGCCTTAGTGGGATGTTGCTGGACCATACCGCTCTCCACATATGACATTTCCCGCGTCAACGCCGACGTGGGATTGATTCCCGGCAATCAGGGGCCGGTTGGCCAGTATCAGTCACGAGCAGCGAGGAGCGCGGTCTTTTCACGGACGACGACCCCGGCAAGCGCAATCAGGGCGATAAGATTGGGCGCAGCCATCAGGCCGTTCAGCGTGTCAGCGAAAGGTCTGGACATCCTTCAGTCGGTGCCGATCCTCGACTTCATCTCGGCTACCGTTGTTTTCGGAAAACCGATAGAACTGCTCGGGTAGATATACCAAGAAAGGTCGACCGCCGACATGGTTGTCATCAAGCGTTTCGCGCTTTTCTTTTCGATCTGGTTGTCGCTGACGGCAGCCGATCCGTTGGGGCTGGTATTGGGGACGATGACAGCGGGAGCGGCCGCATGGGCCAGCCTAAAACTCCTGCCGTCCGGTTCTCGGCACGTCAACCTGCTGTCGGTGCTGTCGATGGCGCCCGGATTCCTGTTGCGCACGGCGCGTGGCGGAGTGGACGTCGCATGGCGTGCGCTCCATCCCGCCATGCCGATCGCGCCTGGCTGGATTGCATGGCGCACCAGCCTGCCGCCCGGCGGCCAGCGCGTCAGCCTGGGCATCGAATTGAGCCTGTTGCCGGGAACGCTGGTGGCGGGCAGCCGCGGCGACGTGATCTACGTCCACTGTTTGGATACCAATCAAGACGTGGCGGGCGACATCGCGAAAGAAGAAGCGCGTATTGCCCGCACGGTACAGGAGGCGCGGATCTCCCATGACTGAGTTCCTGGTGCTTGCCGCGCTGGCGCTGCTTGCGATCGTCGCCGCCGGACTGGTTCGTGTACATCTCGGACCGAGCCGCGCCGACCGCATCATCAGCGCCCAGCTGATCGGAACGGGCGGCGTTGCGATCGCGCTGCTCTTGGCCGCCGCCAGCGCGGATACGGCGATCATCGACGTGGCGCTGGTGCTCGCCCTGCTGGCGGCCTTTGCCGCGGTGGGCTTCATCAAATCGGCAAGCCGCGATGGCGCCGGCGACCCCGAAGAGACGGAGGAGGAGGCTTGATCGCGCTTGATGTCATGACGGTTCTGCTTGTGTGCACCGGCCTCGTATTCTTCGTCGCGGGAACGGCGGGCCTGCTGCGCTTTCCCGATTTTCACAGCCGCCTGCACGCGCTCACCAAGGCCGACAATCTCGGCCTCGGCTTCATCGCGCTCGGCGTGGCCTTTCAGATGACCGATGCCTGGAGCGTGGCCAAGCTGGCGCTGGTCTGGATGTTGGCGGGGCTGGCAGCGGCATCGGTCGCCCAGCTCGTGGCGCGGGCCGCGCTCGATCGCCTGCCGGACGAAAGCGGGGGCGAGCACAAGGGATGACTGCCGCGCTGCTCTTCGATGCCGGGCTGTGCCTGCTGGTCCTGGTGGTGGCGTTCTCGGCGGTCGCCGGTCGCGGACTCTTCGGCGCAATCGCCTTCTTCATCATCTATGGCATGTTGATCGCGCTGGCATGGCTTCGCTTGGAGGGCGTCGATGTGGCGCTGGCGGAAGCAGCCATCGGGGCGGGCCTGACGGGCATGCTTCTGATCGGTGCCTGGTCGATGCTGAAGCAGCTTGGCGTATCGGGGCTGCCGGGTGGCCCGTCCGTGCCTTTGCGCATTGCCGCGGGCGCGGTCTCGGGTCTCGTTGCGCTCGCGCTTGCGGCCACGGTCCTGGCACTACCCGACGGGCGCGAAGGTCTTTCACCGGCGGTGGCCGAGAGCCTCGGCCGTAGCGGCGTCGACAATCCGGTGACAGCCGTGCTGCTCAATTTTCGCGCCTATGACACGCTTCTGGAAAGCGTGGTGCTGCTGATCGCGCTGATCGCGGTCTGGTCACTGACGCCGCGCGCAGTCTGGGGCGGCGTGCCGGGGCTCGCCCAGCACGCCAGGTCAGACGGGGTCCTGTCCATGTTCGGTCGGCTCCTGCCGCCGCTCGGGCTGGTCGTCGCCATCTATCTGGTGTGGGCCGGCAGTTCCCAGCCGGGCGGGGCCTTTCAGGCGGGCACAGTCCTGGCCGCCGTCTGGCTTCTCGTCGTCATGGCCGGTCTCTATGACGAGCCACCAGCGTCAAGCCGCAACCTTCGGCTGGCGCTGGTCGCCGGGCCGGGCGTCTTCCTTGCCGTCGGGGCAGTGGGGGCAGCGTTCGGCGTCTTCATGGGCATTCCCGAAGGCTTCGCCAAACCGCTGATCCTGTCCATCGAATTCGCGCTTACCGTCTCGATCGCGGTCACATTAGCGCTGCTCGTGGCCGGCCGGCCGAGGCGACCGGCATGAGCGGGGCGGGACTCGATTCGGCGACGCTGTTCGCGCTGACGGGCGCCATCCTCATCGGCATCGGCGTCTATGGCTTCATCGTCCATGCGCATCTGCTGCGGCGTATCCTCGCCTTCAACGTCATCGGCAGCGGCATCTTCCTGATGTTCGGCGCGCTGGGCTTCCGGGGCGCGGGCAACGGAACCGACCCCGTGCCACAGGCGCTCATCATCACCGGTATCGTCGTGGCGCTGTCGCTGACCGCGCTCGCCGTCGCACTGCTCGTGAAACTGGCCGAAGAGGAAGGCGGCGCCACTCTTCCCGAGGAACAGCCAGGCCGGGGTGAGGCCGAATGACCGCGCCGCTTCCGGGAGCCTTTCCGGCGCTCGAATTGCTGATCGTTTTGCCGCTAGCGGCCTCGCTCCTTGCGATCCTGCTCGGCGGGCGACTGGCGCCGCGCATTGTGCTTCTTCTGGGCCCAGCCATGCTGGTCGTAACTGCCGTGCTCGCATTCCAGATCCAGACACAAGGGCCTGTCAGGGTCGAGATCGGCGGGTGGGAGGCGCCACTCGGCATCGCCCTGATCGGAGACGGGCTTGCCGGTGTCTTCCTAGTTCTGACGGCGATCGTCATGACGGCCGTCGGTGTGTTCGCACAGAAGCCCTTCGGAAGCGAAGGCGCCGAAACGACCGAGAGCTACACCTTCTGGCCGCTCTACTTCGCTATGTGGGCGGCGCTGAACGCGGTGTTTTGCGGCGGCGATCTGTTCAACCTCTATGTCGCGCTCGAACTCCTGACGCTTACGGCCGTCGCCATGGTCGCCTATGGCAGCACCCGCGCCGCGCTGCGCTATCTTCTGTTCGCGCTGGCCGGTTCGCTCGCCTATCTGATGGGCATCGTCCTTCTCTATTCGGCCACCGGTACGCTCGACATAGAGTTGCTTGCTCGGCAAGACACGATAGAGGCGACGCGCATGGTTTCCGGCGCGCTGATGACGGCCGGGCTTCTGGCCAAGACGGCACTTTTTCCGCTGCACGGTTGGCTACCTCCCGCGCATGGAAGCGCGCCCGCTCCGGCCAGCGCATTGCTCTCATCTCTGGTCATCAAGGCCTCCTTCGTCATCATCGTGCGCATCTGGTTCGACGTCATGCCAGATGTCGCCGGAACCGTTTTCGTCCAGCTTCTGAGCATTCTCGGTGCCGGTGCCGTGCTCTACGGCTCGCTGCTGGCCCTGCGGCAGACGCGGTTGAAGATGATCATCGCCTACTCCACCGTCGCCCAGCTCGGCTATCTCTTCTTTATCTTCCCTCTGGCGGGCGGTGCGGCAGCCGAAACGCCGTGGGCCGCCGGGGCATGGTCGGGCGGCATGTTCCACGCGCTCGCCCATGGGTTGGCCAAGGCGGCTATGTTCCTGGCCGCCGGCCTCGTCATCGAAGCGCTGGGTCATGACCGGATTGACGACATTAAGGGGATCGCTCGCGCCCTGCCGCTTACTATGTTCGCCTTCGGGCTGGCGGCGGTCTCGCTGATGGGCCTGCCGCCGAGCGGCGGCTTTCTGGCGAAATATCTGATGCTGACGGCAGCCCTTGCCGATGGACAGATCGGACTGGCTCTGGTCATGTTGGCCGGCGGGCTGCTTGCAGCGGCCTATCTCTTCCGTCCGGTCAACAGGGCGCTCGCTGGAGACTATGTGCCGGAGGTCGCGGTAGTCACCTATTGGCGCCAGCTGATACCGCTCGGCCTTGCGCTGCTGTCGGTTGCGCTCGGGATCATTTCGGAACCTCCCTATGACTTGCTCCAAGTGGGGAGGTCCAAAGTCGCGGTGGAGGGGATCGATGACTGACGCCATGCCGATCCTCCTGATGCTGTGCCCGCTGGTGTCGGCCGTCATCATCTTCTTCCTGCGCGAAGAAAACGAGCGGTTGAGAACCACGATCAATATCGGCAGCTCCCTGTTGAAGCTCGGCTTGGTCGCCTGGACACTGGAGGGCGTGGGGCGTGGCGTGATCTACGAATATCGGCTCGAATTCGTGCTCGGCCTCTACATGCTCCTCAGGATCGACGCATTGGCGCTGCTGTTCATTGCGCTGTCTTCGTTCCTGTGGTTGGTCACCACCGTCTATGCCATTGCCTACTTCCGCGGCACGGCCAATCTCTCGCGCTTCTTTGGTTTCTTCAATTTGTGCGTTTTCGCCACCACCGGCATTGCGCTTTCCGGCTCGCTGATCTCGTTCTTCTTCTTCTACGAGCTCTTGACGCTGTCGACTTGGCCGCTGGTCGTCCACAAGGGCGACCACGAGTCGCTGGCGGCCGGCCGCACCTATCTAGGTTACACCATGGTCGGAAGCGCCGTCCTCCTTTTCGCCATCGTGTGGATGGAGGGCACGACGGGACCGGTAGAGTTCGTCGCGCCGCCGGAGCTCGACAAATTGTCGGGAACAGCCCAAGGAGCAATCTTCGCACTCCTTGTGGCAGGGCTGGCAGTAAAAACGGCCATCGTGCCGGTGCATAGCTGGCTGCCGAAGGCGATGGCCGCGCCTGCGCCCGTCACTGCGCTGCTGCACGCCGTCGCTGTCGTCAAGGCGGGCGCCTTCGGCATCGTGCGCATCATCTACGACGTTTACGGCATTGATCGCATGGCCGAACATTCGCTCGGCGTGCCGCTTGCCATGGCAGCTTCCGTCACCATCATCTATGGCTCGCTGAAGGCGCTGCAGCAGACCGACATCAAGCGAATGCTCGCTTTCTCCACCGTCAGCCAGATCTCCTACATTGTTTTGGGAGCCAGCCTTCCTGGCCCGTTCGCCACGATCGGCGGTCTCGTTCATCTTGTTCACCAGGGCCTAATGAAGATTACGCTCTTCTTTGCCGCCGGCGTGCTCGCCGAACGGCGCGGCGTCCATTCCGTCTCCCAGATGGCCGGCATCGGAAGGCGCATGCCCCTTACCATGCTCGCATTCTCCGTTGCCGCACTCGGCTTGATTGGGGTGCCGCCTTTGGCCGGCTTCGTATCCAAATGGTATCTCGGCATCGGCGGCCTGCAGGCGGGCCATCCCTGGGTCATCCTCGTCCTGGCGGCCTCGAGCCTGCTCAATGCTGCCTATTTCCTGCCGCTGATCTACCGGGCATGGTTTACGGAAGGGCCGGATTCGCTTGAGCAGTATGATGGAAAGGAAGGGCCAACCGCCCTTATCCTGCCGGCCGTCGTCACCGCCTTCGCGACTCTCGGCGTCGGGGTGCTCGCCGGCTTCGCCTTCAGCCCGCTCGGATGGGCGAGCCTGATCGTGCAACGGGAGTACATTCCCTGAGCGTCGTTGCCTCCGCTCTGGTCGCAGCCGTACTTCCCCTGCCGCTAGCGCTGGCGGTGCTTTCGGCGTTGCCCAGCCTACGCGCACGCATGCTCGACCTTCTGCCACTGGCGCCGGTGCCGGGACTTGTGGCCGCGCTGGTTGTGCCCGACGGATCGGTACTGGTTGTCCCGGAACTTCTCCTCGGCCTGCGGCTCGAGATGACCGGGAACGGCGCGTTCTTCCTCGGCTTTGCCTCGTTCCTGTGGATTGCGGCCGGCTATTTCGCGCGCGCCTACATGAAGGATGCGGAGCACATCGGTGGCTTCTGCGCCTTCTGGTATCTGACGCTCGCCGGCAATCTGGGCGTCTTCCTCGCCGGCGACGTCGCGACCTTCTATCTTTCGTTCGCCTGCGTGTCGCTGGCTGCCTATCCGCTCATCGTCCACGACCGCACCGAGCGCGCCAAACGAGCTGGGCTGGTGTATATTGTCCTCGCTGTTTTCGGCGAAACCTGCCTGCTTCTGGGCTTCATGCTCGCCGTCGAAGGTGCCCAGAGCATTCAGATTACCGATGTCCGTGCTGCCCTCGCGGCAAATCCGTGGCGTGACCTCACAATCGCACTGCTGGTCGTTGGCTTTGGCCTCAAGGCGGGTCTGGTGCCCCTGCATCCGTGGCTGCCGCTCGCCCACCCTGCCGCGCCGACGCCGGCCTCGGCGGTGCTGAGCGGCGCCATCGTGAAGGCCGGAATATTCGGGCTGATCCAATTCCTGCCGGCTGGCGCGGAACCGGGGTGGTGGAGCCCGCTCCTCATATGGGCAGGGATAGGGACTGCCTGGTTCGGCATTCTCGTTGGGCTAACGCAGCGCCATCCAAAGACCATCCTCGCGTATTCGACCGTCAGCCAGATGGGCCTCGTCATTGCCGTGCTAGGCACATCGCTGCAGGTCGGCGTAGGGACGGCGGCCTTAACCGCCGCGACATTCTACGCGCTGCATCACGGACTCGCCAAGGGCGCATTGTTCATGGGGGTGGGGGTCATTCAGAAATCCGGCAGGCGTGCCGCCGGAGCAGTCGCGGCCATTCTCGCCGCCCTGGCGCTATCGGTCGCTGGCCTGCCATTGATGGGTGGGGCTTTGGCAAAGCTCGCCATCAAGGAGCCGCTCGGCGGTGGGGTCGTCGAATTGATGGTGATGTTGACGGCGGTCGGCACAGGGCTCCTGCTGCTACGCTTCCTGTTTGCAGTCTTCGGCAACCGCAAGCAGAACGCAGCCATCCGGCCGCCGATGGGCTTGGTCTTGCCACTCTTCGCCACCGGGGCCGCGGCACTTATCCTGCCGTGGCTTCTCTTTGGAGGCCTTGCCGGCCACCCGCTGGCCTATGCCTTCGAGCGTGGCAATCTCTGGACTGCGCTTTGGCCCGTACTGGTCACGGCTGCGATCGCGGGCTTGGCCCTCGGCTGGAAGATGCCGCGACCGCCCGCAATCCCCGAAGGCGACCTTATCGTCCCCGCCTCGGCCGTGGTGGCTGCCGCGGGCCGGGGCTTGACGTTGCTCTACGGACGCCTCGCGCGGCCACTGCCCGTGCCCCGTGAGCCGCTGCTCAGAATTACGGGGTCCATCATATCCGCTGCCGAGGCGAGGCTAGCAAGCTGGGCTGTGGCAGGAACGATCCTGATTACGTTCGCCCTTGTCCTGATCGCCGCAAACGCGCTGCCGGGGGCGCGATGAATCCTTTCGCATCACCCGTTCGTCAAGAGCCATCATGAACGCCAAGATCTGAATCCGTACGGTGGTGGTGGAACTGGTTCCAGAAGGATGTACGGCAATCAGCCGCTAGTAGACAGCCAACCGATCCCCGAAGATCGCCTTGACCGTATGCCCGCCCATGTAGAGCCCGCAGTAGAGGGCAGTGAAGGCGAAGAGGTGCTCCCAGGGGATCATCGGCACCTGCAGCTTGACCCATCTTCGACACCTCGAACGTCCAAGGATTTGACAATCAAGCAAAATCCGCGCCGGAGATCCGACGTGGCACTACGTTGCGGATTTTGCGCCGGCTCGCTCAGGGGCCTGTCAGAGCC
>SKQW01000213.1 GCA_007118805.1 Rhodobiaceae bacterium
CTGCGCTCCGACGTCCTGACGCTTCACGCCTTCCTTGTGCCGGAGGGTAAGCACGATGGCGCCGACCATGGCGACCAGCAGGATCATTCCCGCGAGCTGGAAGAAGAAGATGTAGCGCGTGTAAAGCAGCTGCCCCAGCGCCTCGGTGTTGGTCATCACATCGAGCGGCGGGATGGGTGCGGCCGGCTCGGCGGCGACGTCGGGCGCGACCACCCAAGCGCCGACCACTAGCAGCAGCTCGATCAGCAGGATCAGCCCGACCAGCGCGCCGATCGGCAGATACTGGAGCGCTCCCCGGCTGAGCTGCCGGAAGTCGATATCGAGCATCATGACGACGAACAGGAACAGCACCGCCACGGCGCCGACATAGACCACGACCAGAATCATCGCCAGGAATTCGGCCCCCAGGAGGATGAACAGCCCCGCGGCGTTGAAGAAGGCCAGAATCAGGAACAGGACGGAATGGACCGGATTGCGCGCCGAAATGACCATGACGGCCGCCGCGATGAGGACGCCCGCGAACAGGTAAAAGAAGGCAGTCGCCAGAACCATCCTGTGACAGATCCCCGAAGTCGGCTAGAGGGCGGCACAGCGCCCGGCGGGCGTTCTATAGAACGGCTGAATTCGTGCGTCTACCGCCCCCTCAGCGATAGGGCGCGTCCAGTTCGATGCTGCGGGCGATTTCGCGCTCCCAGCGATCGCCATTGGCCAGCAGCTTTTCCTTGTCGTAGTACAGCTCCTCGCGGGTCTCCACCGCGAATTCGAAATTGGGGCCCTCGACGATGGCATCGACCGGGCAGGCCTCCTGGCAGAAGCCGCAATAGATGCACTTGACCATGTCGATGTCGTAGCGCGTGGTGCGCCGCGTGCCGTCATTGCGCCGGGGCCCGGCCTCGATGGTGATCGCCTGGGCCGGGCAGATCGCCTCGCACAGCTTGCAGGCGATGCACCGCTCCTCGCCATTGGGGTAGCGGCGCAGCGCGTGCTCGCCGCGAAAGCGCGGCGAAATGGGGTTCTTCTCGAAGGGATAGTTGATCGTCGCCTTGGGGCTGAAAAAGTAGCGCAAGGACAGGAGGAAGCCCGAGACGAACTCCTTCAGGAAGATCGAGCGCGCAGCCTGGTCAAGTCTGGCCATCAGTCTTTACCTCTAACTCTCACGGCGCCCATCCCATGAGCTGCAACACCGCGGCGACCGCGGCGACCATGAACAGGGAAATAGGCAGGAACACCTTCCAGCCAAGGCGCATGAGCTGGTCATAGCGGTAGCGCGGGACAAAGGCCTTCACCATCGCGAACATGTAGAAGACCAGGCAGACCTTGAGCGTGAACCAGACCACGCCGGGGACCCAGTTGAAGGGCGGCACGTCGAAGGGCGGCAGCCAGCCGCCCAGGAACAGGATCGTCACCAGCGCGCACATCAGCACGATGGCGACATACTCACCCAGCATGAACAGGAGATACGGGGTGGAGGAGTATTCCACCATGAAGCCGGCAACGAGCTCCGATTCGGCCTCGGGCAGATCGAAGGGCGGCCGGTTGGTTTCCGCCAGCGCCGAGATGAAGAACACCACCAGCATCGGGAAAAGCGGCAGCCAGAACCAGTTGAACAGGCCCCAGTCGCCCTGCTGGGCCAGCACGATATCGGTCAGGTTCAGCGAGCCCACCAGCAGGAGCACCGTGATGATGACGAAGCCGAGCGAGACCTCGTAGGAGACCATCTGCGCGGCCGAGCGCAGCGCGCCCAGAAAGGGATATTTCGAGTTCGACGCCCAGCCGCCCATGATCACGCCGTAGACGCCGAGCGAGGAGATCGCGAAGATATAGAGGATGCCGACATTGATGTCGGCGATCACCCAGCCCTCGGCGACCGGGACCACCGCCCAGGCCGCCAGCGCCAATATGCACATGACCAGCGGCGCCAGCAGGAAGACCCCCTTATTCGCGGTGTCGGGGACCACAGGCTCCTTGACCACGAATTTCAGCAGGTCGGCGAAGGACTGCAGCAGCCCCCACGGCCCGACCACATTGGGCCCGCGCCGCATCTGCACCGCCGCCCACACCTTGCGGTCGGCGTAGAGCAGATAGGCGATGAGAACGAGAAGCGTCGACAGGAGCAGCACGCTCTGCCCGACGATGATCAGGAATGGGACCACGTAATCCCAGAAGAACTCAGCCATTGAATGCCGCCCCCGACCGGCGCCAAAGACCGTACACCTCGCCGCGCATCACTCCGCCGCCTCCAGGGTCTGGCGTTCCAGCGCCATGGCGCTGAGCTGGGCCATCACGGTGGAGGCGCGGGCGACCGCGTTGGACAGATAGAAATCCTCGATCGTGCTCTTGAACGCCAACTTGGCGAGTTTCCCGCGACGTTCCGCCGCAGCATCGGCGGCCGTCGCCTCTCCCGGCGCGATCCCGTCGAGCGCCGCCAGATGCGGATGCGCCTCGTAAAGGGCCGCGCGCAGCGCGGCGAGCGAATCATAGGGCAGCTTGTGACCTAGCGGGTCCGACAGGGCGCGCAGGATCGCCCAGTCCTCGCGGGCATCGCCGGGCGGAAACACCGAGCGCCGGGTTACCTGCACCCGGCCTTCCGTGTTCACAAAGGTGGCCGATTTCTCGGTAAAGGCCGCGCCGGGGAGGATGACGTCGGCCCGGTGGGCCCCGCGGTCGCCGTGGCTGCCCTGATAGATCACGAACGGCCCCTCCGGCACCGTGATCTCGTCGGCGCCGAGGAGATAGACGATGTCGAGCGCGCCGGGCGCCAGCATTGCCGCGACATCGCGGCCGCCGGTCCCGGGCACGAAGCCGATGTCGAGGCCGCCGACGCGGGCCGCCGCGGTGTGGAGGATGGACAGGCCGTTCCAGTCCGGATCGGCCTTTGGCGCCACGGCGCCGACCTCGCGGGCGAGCCGTGCCGCTTCGGCCATCACCGCCGCGCCGTCCTCGCGGGCCAGCGCCCCCTGCCCCACGACGATCAGCGGCCGCGCCGCCTGCTTGAGCGCCTTGCCGAAGTCCTTGGAGCCGGTCAGCCCGGCCAGGCTGTCCGGTCCGGCGCCGAGATGCTGATAGGGATAGGTCAGGTCCGGCTGATCGCCCAGGACAAGCCCCACCGGCACGGCGCCGCCGCTGGCCAGCCAGGTCTTGCGGATGCGGGCGTTGAGCACCGGGCACTCAAGGCGCGGGTTGGACCCGACGATGAGGATCGCATCGGCGTCCTCGATCCCGGCCACCGTGGCATTGAACAGATAGCTGGCGCGCCCGAGCGCCGGATCGAGCCGGGCGCCGTCCTGCCGACAATCGATATGGCCCGTGCCGAGCCGGCCCATCAGGTCCTTGAGCGCGAACATCTCCTCGACGCCGGCCAGATCGCCGGCGATGGCGCCGATCCGCTCCGGGCCGGACGCCTTCACACGTTCGGCGATCGCCGCGAAGGCCTCCGGCCAGCTTGCCGGGCGCAACCGCCCGTTCTCACGCAAATACGGCCGGTCGAGCCGCTGGCTGCGGATGCCGTCCCACACGAAGCGCGACTTGTCGGAGATCCATTCCTCGTTCACCTCCTCATGGGTGCGCGGCAGGATGCGCATGACCTCGGTGTCGCGCGAATCGACTCGGATATTGGCGCACAGCGCATCCATCACGTCGATCGATTCGGTCTTGTTGAGCTCCCAGGGCCGCGCCTGAAAGGCGTAGGGCGCCGAGGTCAGCGCGCCGACCGGGCACAGATCGATGACATTGCCCTGCAACTCCGAGGTCATGGCGCTTTCGAGATAGGTCGTAATCTCCATATCC
Source organism: Rhodobiaceae bacterium (assembly GCA_007118805.1). Taxonomy (GTDB): domain Bacteria; phylum Pseudomonadota; class Alphaproteobacteria; order Rhizobiales; family Tepidamorphaceae; genus SKQW01. The sequence continues at coordinate 3,787 of SKQW01000213.1, forward strand.
TCGCCGCGACCGATGGCACCGAGCTCGGGCACGCCGGCGACCTCGGTGGCGAAGCGGATGCAGCGGGTGCAGTGGATGCACCGGGTCATGATAGTCTTGACCAACGGGCCGATATACTTGTCCTCGACCGCGCGCTTGTTCTCGTGGAAGCGGCTGGAATCGACCCCATAGGCCATGGCCTGGTCTTGCAGGTCGCATTCTCCACCCTGGTCGCAGATCGGGCAGTCGAGCGGGTGGTTGATGAGCAGGAACTCCATCACCCCCTCGCGCGCCTTCTTGACCAGCGGCGTGCGGGTGAACACCACCGGCGGCTGGCCCTCCGGCCCGGGCCGCAGATCGCGCACATTCATCGCGCAGGACGCGACCGGCTTGGGCGCGCCCTTGACCTCGACCAGGCACATCCGGCAGTTGCCGGCGATCGACAGCCGCTCATGGAAGCAGAAGCGCGGGATCTCCGCCCCCGCCTCCTCGCAGGCCTGGAGGATGGTCAGCTCGGGCGAGACTTCGATCTCGGTGTCGTCGACGATGATCTTGGTCATGGCAAAAGCTTTACTCGTTCCTCACGCCACCACCGGCCCAGTGGCCGGCCGGCCGAACCGCAACAGGTTGCCGTCGGGGTCCCAGACATAGAATTCGCGCATGCCCCAGTCGCGGTTCTCGGGCGCCGAGATGCGCCCGCCCTCGGCGGCGCCGGCCATCTGCGCATAGAGCCCGTCGACGTCCTCGACCCGGAAATAGGCCGACGTGTTCTCCGCGATGTGTCGCTCCTGGCAGGGCCAGAAATGCACCTCCACCATGTCGCGCTGGACGATACCGTAATCCGGCCGGTCGCGCTCGATGCGAAAGCCCAGCCGATCACGATACCATGCCACCGCACGCGGAATGTCGGCCGAAGCAAACAGCGGGCAGGCCTTGGTGATGCGGGGCATGGCCTACTCCGCCGCCGCCGGCATCGGGGCGCCGGCATTGGCTGTATACTGGTCGATGCGCCGCTCGATCTCGCCGCGAAAATGCCGGATCAGCCCCTGGACCGGCCACGCCGCGGCATCGCCGAGGGCACAAATCGTGTGGCCCTCGACCTGATAGGTCACGTCGAGCAGCATGTCGATCTCGCGCTTTTCGGCATTGCCCTCGGCCATGCGCTCGAGCACCCGCCACATCCAGCCGGTGCCCTCGCGGCACGGCGTGCACTGGCCGCAGCTCTCATGCTTGTAAAAGTAAGCGATCCGCGAAATCGCCTTCACGATGTCGGTTGAGCGGTCCATGACGATGACCGCCGCGGTGCCCAGGCCGGACTTCGCCTCGCGCAGGGAATCGAAATCCATGGGCAGGTTTTGGCAGGTCTCCGCCGGAATACAGGGCACCGAGGAGCCGCCGGGAATCACCGCCAGCAGGTTGTCCCAGCCGCCGCGCACGCCGCCGGCATGACGCTCGATCAGCTCGCGGAACGGGATGCCCATCTCCTCTTCCACATTGCACGGTCGGTTCACGTGGCCGGAGATGCAGAACAGCTTGGTGCCGGTATTGTTGGGCTTGCCGAGCGCCGCGAACCACGGCGCGCCGCGCCGCAGGATTTCCGGCACCACGGCGATTGACTCCACGTTGTTGACCGTCGTCGGACAGCCATAGAGCCCGGTATTGGCCGGAAAGGGCGGCTTGAGCCGGGGCAAGCCCTTCTTGCCTTCGAGGCTTTCCAGCAGCGCCGTCTCCTCGCCGCAGATATAGGCGCCGGCGCCATGGTGGACGTAGCAGTCGAAATCCCAGCCGTTCTTGTTGTTCTTGCCGATGAGCCCGGCCTCGTAGGCCTCGTCGATCGCCGCCTGGAGGCGCTCGCGCTCGCGGATGAACTCGCCGCGCACATAGATGTAGCAGGCATGCGCGCGCATCGCGAAGGAGGCGATCAGGCAGCCCTCGATGAGCTGATGCGGCTCATGGCGCATGATGTCCCGGTCCTTGCATGTGCCGGGCTCGGATTCGTCGGCATTGACGACAAGATAGTGCGGGCGCTCTCCCACCTCCTTGGGCATGAACGACCATTTAAGCCCGGTGGGAAAGCCGGCGCCGCCCCGCCCCCTGAGGCCCGACGCCTTGACCTGCTCGGTGACCCAGTCATGGCCATGGGCCAGGATGTCCTTGGTGTTCGACCATGCGCCGCGACGCATGGCCCCCTTCAGGCGCCAGTCGTCCTGGCCGTAGATGTTGGTGAATATGCGGTCCTTGTCGGCGAGCATGCTCACGTGCCCTTCTTGCCGTTCTTCGGCGTATCCGCCGCCTTCGCCTTGCGCTTGGCCGGCTTGGTCGCGCCTTGTGCCTTGCCCGGCGTGCGCGCGGCCTCGGATTCAGGCTTGTCGTTCTCCTTCGGGCGCGCCTTGCGCTGCTTGCGGGCCTTGGGCGAGTCTGGCGGCGGGTGCTCGGTCTCGTCCTTGTCGGAGGCCGCCTGCGCCTTGCGGGGCTTCGAGTCTTGAGCCTTCTGCGGCAGCTCGACCAGAGTGGTCCACTCTCCCTCGGGCGCCGACGACATCCGCTCGACCTGGGGGCCGGGCTGGGGCTGATCGCCGCTGGCGAAGGCGTCGAGCACCGCCTCGAACGTCTTCGGGGTCAGATCCTCATAGGTGTCGGAGAAGATCTGCACCATGGGCGCGTTCACGCACGCCCCGAGGCATTCCACCTCCTCCCATGAGAAGTCGCCGTCTGCCGACACCTCGTGCGGCTGCTCGGCAATGCGCCGCTTGCACACCGCGACCAAGTCTTCGGCGCCGCGCAGCATGCAGGGCGTGGTGCCGCACACCTGGACATGCGCTTTCCGCCCCACTGGGGCGAGATGGAACATGGTGTAGAAGGTCGCGACCTCGAGCACCCGAATGTAGGGCATGTCCAGCATGTCGGCGACGACCCGGATCGCCGGCTCGGTGACCCAGCCCTCCTGCTCCTGGGCGCGCCACAGCAGCGAGATCACCGCCGAGGCCTGCCGGCCCTTGGGATACTTGCCGATCTCCTTCTTGGCCCAGGCGAGATTGGCCTTCGAAAAGGCGAAGCCCTCGGGCTGCTCGGTATGGAGACGACGCACGGCCATCAGCGGTCCACCTCGCCGAACACGATATCGATTGACCCCAGAATTGCCGACACGTCGGCCAGCATGTGCCCACGGCAAAGAAAGTCCATCGCCTGCAGATGGGCAAATCCGGGCGCGCGGATCTTGCAGCGATAGGGCATGTTGGTGCCGTCGGAGACGAGATAGACGCCGAACTCCCCCTTGGGGGCCTCAACTGCGGCGTAGACATCGCCTTCGGGCACCCGATAACCCTCGGTGTAGAGCTTGAAGTGATGAATCAGCGCTTCCATGGAGCGCTTCATCTCGCCGCGCTTGGGCGGCACGACCTTCTGGTCCATCGTCGACACCGGGCCCTGGCCGGACGGCGTGCGCAGCAATTCAAGGCACTGCTTCATGATGTGCACCGACTGGCGCATCTCCTCCATGCGGATCAGATAGCGGTCGTAGCAGTCGCCGTTCTTGCCGATGGGGATGTCGAAGTCGAGTTCGCTGTAACACTCGTAGGGCTGGCTCTTGCGCAGGTCCCAAGGTGCGCCGGAGCCGCGCACCATGACCCCGGAAAAGCCCCGCGCCCACGCGTCCTCGAGCTTGACCACGCCGATATCGACATTGCGCTGCTTGAAGATGCGGTTGTCGCTGAGGAGCCCCTCGATGTCGTCGAGCACCTTGGGATGGTGGTCACAGAAATCCCAAATGTCGTCGAGGAGCTTGGGCGGCAGATCCTGATGCACGCCGCCGGGCCGGACATAGGCGGCATGCATGCGCGAGCCGGAGGCCCGCTCATAGAAGACCATCAGCTTCTCGCGCTCCTCAAAGCCCCACAGGGGCGGGGTCAGCGCGCCGACATCCATGGCCTGCGTGGTCACGTTGAGGAGGTGCGAGAGAATGCGCCCGATCTCCGAATAGAGGACGCGAATGAGCTGGCCGCGCCTCGGCACCTCGATCTCGAGCAGCCGCTCGGTGGCCAGCGCGAA
>SKQW01000051.1 GCA_007118805.1 Rhodobiaceae bacterium
TAGTTTGATTTTGGATTTGAAAATAGTCCGCCCTCGGGCTGGACATAAAGGGAAACTTCGCGGCGATCACCGACAACAGCTCGTGCTTGCGAGCCTCCATCGTCACGGGCGTGTCACGTAGTGGGCCCTTGCCGCCCAACATGATCCGGTTGTCTGGCAGGCGACGGAAATAATAGAGCATCTCGGCCGCGGCGCAGAGGTGAGCGCGTCGGCCGGCTTCACCATCGTAGACTCTCAGCACTCATCTGGCGTTGCGGCCAGCCACTGACTCCGGTTTATTGCCCAAAACTCACAAAGCTCAAGTCTTTTGCCGCGCAGACGCCCTTCCGAGGAGAACTTGTTCATTGTCTTGATCATATCGGCTCCACCTTCCCAAGAGTTGGAGTCTCCGGCAAACCTTGGGCGGTTCAAATGGAGCAAAGGACGAGTTCCTGATGGCCGCAACAGCGCAGAATCTGCGCAAACTCGCCAAGCTGATCCCAAACCCAGCGTGACCGAGCGAAATGGACACCCTCAAGACCACGTCACAAGCCGAGCAATCGGCGACTCTTTCAACGGCATCGGCGCGGCGCTGCCATTTGCGCTCGGCTCGATGAATGTCGCGATCGAGCCCCATGCAGACAACTACTCGTTTCGCTGGAACGTCGATTTCTGGTGGTAAGCGGCCCATCAGGGCTCATCATGAAATGCCGGCGCTGTCTCTGTGTTCTGAGCGAGACAGCCCGCCTGGTCAAAATCGACAAGGCGGGCTTCGGCTAATGCTGTGAGCGCGCCGGCGGCATCTCGCGATCGACCTGATCTTGTCGGCAAGGCCGAGGTCGACCAGAGGAGCCCCTTCATGCGGCTGCCATGATCCATAAGGCTTGCATGGGGCCGGATGCGTTCGGTGACCTGACTGAGAAATCCTGCCTTCGACGCGGGCTCAAGCGTCTTTCACGTGGTGGCGATAGCGAATGACGCGGTCGAGATGTTCAAGCACTGCCTGTCGCGGAGGCCCCTTGCGCAGGTCCTCCCAGAGCAGCGAGGCAGGGCGGGTCTTGATGCCGAATGAAGCGTCCATTCTCGGTCCCTTTTCGTGGCTTGAAGTGCGGCGACCATCGCCGCTGACCTGCAAAGGCTCGCAAGCAACAGTGTGCGCGCGCGTTGCACACAGCGTGGAATCTGCGCCAGCCGTGGTTCGCCGGAGACTCAGCTTCGACCGCTACCCGAAGATGCGCAGTTTCAACGGTCTGATGCGCCAATTCCACGCCACCTGAAACGCGCCGTCACACTTCGACACCGCATTCCTCTGCTCCGAACGATGGCAACTGGGTCCGCCCAGTGGGTTTGGAGCAAGTCACGATGAGCATTCAGGGTTTGGCCGTGCGGCCCGGTTGGCCAGCTCGGCAGCGACAGAGCAGAAGCAGGCTGGGCGTCCGTGCCCGTCGCCATCTGATGGAAGCAAGGCAGATTGGTGGCTTGGCGGCACCCATTATGGCCGCTGGTGGGCTCAATGTAGCGATCTCGCTCACGGATACGGCAATGATGGCGGCCCTCGATCCGCGCGCGCTTGCTGGTGGTGCGGTCGTCAGCGACCTCTATTCCTTGACCTTCTACGCTGCGACCGGGGTTCTTGCCGCGGTCACACCGCTTGCTGCCGCGGCGATCGGTGCGGGTGACGCGAAACGCGTCGGGGTTATTGTCGCCCACGCGGTAGCCCTGCTCGGTGCCCTTGCGCTTGCCGGATACTGGCTCGTCGCGAACTCAGTCGATCTGCTGCTTGGCTACGGAATCTCGATCCCGCGGTCAGCCGATGCTGCTCGCTATGCCGGCTATATGGGCCTGGCGTTCTGCTTCATGCTGATCTTTGCCCTCGGGCGAAGCACCCTGGCCGCGCTCGGGCGCGGTCGGCCGCCGATGTTCATCCTGGCGTTCGCTGTGCCGCTGAACGCGGTCGGCAACTATGTGCTTATGTACGGCGCCTTCGGGGCACCCGAGATGGGTCTGGCCGGGGCAGGCGCCTCTTCGCTGGTCGTGGCTGTTTTTGCCGCGACTGCGACGATCGGCTATGCGGTCGTGTCGCCGGTTGCGCGCAGCTGCGATTTCGCGAGCGGCTTCGCCCGCTTCGACCCACGGCTCGTCGTGCAGATTGCCAAAATCGGCCTGATGATCGCTGCTGCGTCCGTGGCCGAGACGGGCGTCTTTCTGAGCTCGACGCTGGTCGTTGCCATCGTGGCCCCGGAAGCGCTGCCGGCGCATGCACTCGTCTTTCGCGCCCTCGGCTTGAGTTACAGCACAATTGTCGGGCTCGGCCAGGCCGTCACCGTGCGCGTCGCCTATGCTTGGGGTGCCGGCGCGAGGCATCGCGAGGAACTTGCGCGGCGCACCGGAGAAGTGATGGCATTGCTCCTGGCGGCGACGTTCCTGGCTGCCTTCTGGATGCTGGGGCCGGTTCTGGCAGTGGCATTGGCAGGGGAGGCCCCTGATGCAAGCACTGTCGCCGCGCAGGCGATGGTCCTGCTCCCGTACAGCGGCCTTGCGCTGGCTGCGTTGACGCTTGGCGCAACATCGACGGCCATCATGCGCGGACGAGCCGAGGTTACCATGCCGGCCGCCTTGACGCTGGCGGGATATTGGCTCGTCGGCTTTACCACGATCCTTGTGGCAACGCAGGTCGCCGACCGTGGCGCAGAAGGTGTGTGGATCGGTCTGGCGGCGGGGTCGATCGCCGCTGCTGCGGCGAGCTGGGCGTATCGCAACCGTCTCGAGCGCGCCAGCAGGGCAGTGGAACGAAAGCTTGCTCCTGCGCCCCTAGAGGCGTAATAACGTCCGCCTCATTACTTTCGGGTCATCCCGATGCAAGGCCAGCTCGAACTCTGTCTGCTTGGTGACCTCACGGTATCGCGAGGAGGACTGCCGCTCGAGCTTCCGCCTTCGAAAAAGACCCGTGCGCTCCTTGCCTACCTAGCCGTTGTCGATCGGCCTCAACGACGCGAGCGCTTGTGCGAAATGTTCTGGGAGATCCCGGACGATCCACGCGGCGCGCTGCGCTGGAGTCTGTCGAAGATCCGGCAGATCCTGAAACCGGATGCCGACAAGGGGCTGCGGGCGGACCGCAACATGGTGAGCCTGAGCCTTGAAGGCATAAGGCTGGATATTGCTCCGCTGAAAGGGCTTACGCAACGCGAGGTGGACGATCTCGACACTGACGCGTTGGAGGATCTGGCCGGGCGATTTCGGGGCAGCTTCCTCGAGGGGCTCGTCCTGCCACGCTGTCCGGACTTTGATGCGTGGCGGATCGCCATCGCCGACGAAATGGAGGTCTTGCGCCTGCGCATCCTGCGGGTGCTGGTTGACCGCATGAGCGCTCCCGATCCGGCACGGGCGCTGTCTCATGCGCGCACATTGCAAACCCTCTCCGACCATGATGGGGATCTCGGCATCGAGATCAGCCGACTTGCCGAAGCGGCTCGCCAGGCGGCGAGGTCGGCCACGGAAAGGCCGGCCGCGCCAGAAGCGGTGACTGTGCCGCCGTCCGCGGCGTCGCCGCTTCCACTCGACCAGGAGATCCGTCACTGCACCACGCGGGACGGCGTGCGGATCGCCTATGCCGTCAGCGGCAGCGGCCCGCCGATGGTGCGGGCAGCGCACTGGTTGTCCCATCTCGAGCATGACTGGAACAGCCCCGTTTGGCGGCACTGGATCGAGGGGCTTTCGGCCAATCATCAGCTTTACCGCTATGATGAGCGCGGCAACGGTCTGTCGGACTGGGATGTCACCGATCTGACGTTCGACTCCATGGTCGCCGATCTCGAAAGCATCATCGATGCGGCTGGACTGAGGCAGGTCTGGCTCCTCGGCGTATCGCAGAGTTGCGCCGTCTCGATTGCCTACGCAATCCGCCATCCCGAACGGATTGCCGGCCTCATTCTCTATGGTGGCTACGCCCAAGGGTGGCGCGCCCGCGGCGATGAACAGGACATCCGCCGCCGTGAAGCCATGGGCACGCTGATCCGCGACGGTTGGGGGCAGCAAGACCCTGTGTTCCGCCAACTCTTCACGTCACTGTTCATTCCCGGCGCCACCCAGCAACAGATGGACTGGTTCAACGAGCTGCAACGCCAGACGGTGTCGCCTGAGAACGCGCTACGCTTCCATGAAGCCTTCGGAGGCATTGACGTCACCGAGCTTCTACCACGCGTCGCCGTGCCGACTCTGGTCATCCATGCCAAGGACGACCGAGCGGTTCCGCTCGATGCTGGCCGCGCGCTCGCGCAGAGCATTCCAGGGGTGCGTTTCGTCATGCTCGACAGCGCCAACCATATCCTGCTCGCCGATGAGCCGGCTTTCCCTCAGTTCCTTGACGAGGTGGAGCGTTTCGTGGCCGATCCCGGACCTCGAACCCGCACCCCGGCCTTCGACTTGCAGCTCGATCACGCCCGTCGCCAGGTAACCGTGATGGCCGCCGAGCTGGTGAGTCCTTTACAGGCATTCGAGGCCCTCGACCCCGAACTGGCGCTGCACGAAACCCAGGCGCTGCTCGATTGCGTGATCGAGACCGCAACTCGCCACCACGGGGCGGTGTCGATCGGGGCAGACGGCAGCCTGTGCGCAATCTTCGGATTGTCCAAGGTGACCGAGGATCATGCCTATCTTGCGTGCCGCGCTGCCCTCGCTGCCCTTTCCGCGGTTGACGCGCAGTCGCGGCAAACCGCACGCCTGCGCATCGGCCTGGACACCGGAGAAATCATCGTACGCCAGCCGCATCTCGGGAACGCCCAAGGCGAAGACATGGTCGGTTTGGTTCCGCGGCAGGCGGGGCGGTTGATGCGGGCGTTGCGCCGTTCGACCGTGGCCATGACCGCGCGGACCAGGATGGCAGCCGGCGGCTATGTCCGTACCTTGCGGATGTCGCCGGAGGAGTATGCCGGCCTCGGCCGCGATGAGCAGCCCTGGGAGCTCGTCGGCGAGAACCGGGCATTGTCGCGATGGTATCTTCGCGTCAATCAAGGGCTCACCACATTGGTGAGCCGGGAGGTCGAGCTTGCAAACCTCACAGCGGCGTGGCGGCGCGCCCGGGAGGGATATGGTCAGGTTGTGGGCATTGTCGGAGAGCCGGGGCTTGGCAAGTCGCGTCTCGTTCACGAGTTCGTCTCCGGACCGGAGGTCGAGGGATTCCTCATCCTGGAAAGCGGTGCGCTTGAACTGGATGCCAGCGCCGGGCTGCTCGTGATCAAGAGACTTGTTCAGGCGGCTTGCGGGGTGGACGATTCTGCCGCAGCAGCGACCATCGACCGGCTCGACCGGCTGTGCCATGAGCTGGCGTTAGGAGAAGTGCTTCCGGCATTGGCTTATCTGCTCGATCTGCCAACGGACGATCCGGACTGGCGCCAGCTCGACGCCGCCCAACGCAACGCACTAGTGCAGCAGGGCGTGCTCGCCCTCTTGTCGGCACTCAGCCGGCAATCGCCACTGGTCGTTCTGATCGAGGACTTTCACTGGTGTGACCCGGAGAGCGAACAGCTCATCGCCCGCCTGGTGGAGTTGGCAGCGGGGCAGAGAATGCTGCTGATCCTCACCTATCGGCCGGGCATCCGTCGCGACTGGATGAGCCGCAGCATCTTCCGGCAGCTCAGATTGGAGGCCTTTGGCGCCGGGGAGGCGGAGCGGTTCCTGGATGTGCTACTCGGCGACGACCCCTCGATTGCAGACCTCAAGGCGGTTCTCCTGCAGCGCGGCGAGGCTACGCCATTGTTTCTCGAGGAGACCGTACGGGCGCTGGTAGCGCAAGGTCAAATCGCCGGCGCACCGGGGGCATATCGAGCTTTGGGTCGCGTTGATGAGCTTGCGATTCCCGACACCATGCGCTCCGTGATCGCTGCGCGCATTGACCAGCTCCCGCCAGCCGAATATCGGCTTGTCCAGATCGCTGCCGTACTTGGTAGGGATTTGCCCAAGGCCTTGTTGCAATCGCTGTCGTCCCTCCCAGCCGACGCCTTCGAGGCGGCGCTGGCGCATCTGCGCGATCTGGAGATCCTTTTTGAGATTCAGAGCTATCCCACCGTGGAACTCAGCTTCAAGCACGCTTTGATCCAGAGGGTGATCTATGACGGCTTGCTAAAAAGCGAGCGCCGGCAGGTGCATGCATCGGCGCTGCGCGCCATGGAGCTTCTGTATCGCAATTCGATCGACGAGCAGGTCGAGAGGTTGGCAGAACACGCGGTGCGCGCCGAGGAATGGAGCCAAGCCGTCAAATATTCCGCCCAGGCGGCGGATCGGGCTGTCGAGCAGTCGGGCTACCAGCGGGCGGCACAGTTCCTCGAGAACGCGCTGATGGCGGCCGATGCGCTGCCGCCTTCGCGCGAGCGAATGGAATGGGCGATCGATATCCGAACGAAGCTGCGACCGGTCTATGAAGCGATCGGCGCTTTCGCCAAGGCGGCGGAGCGGCTCGACGAGGCGCGCCGTTATGCCGACGAGATCGGTGATGACGAACGCTTGCTCCGCGTGCTGATCCACCAGAGCTATCTGTTCAGCGCGCATGGTCGGGTCGAACGGGCTCTGGAGGCAGCCGACAGCCTCAAGGAACGCGCGCTGCGCCACGAGGATGGGTTGCGTTTTGTCTGCGAGGCCGACCTCGCAGCGGCTCAGGCGTATCTGATGCGCGCCGACGCCCGGGCAGCGGTGCTGCGGCTGCGGCCACATTATGAATTCTTCACCACACTCTGGCGAACAGAGCGCTTCGGCCAACTGGGCATTCGCTCGGTGTGGTACCTCGGACATCTGGCTCAGGCCGAAGCGACGCTCGGCAACTTTGAGACGGCCGATTCCGCCGCCGCAGCGGGGCGAGAGATCGCCCAGGAACTGCGCCGGCCGGTCGATATTTGCGCAGCATCCTATTTTGCCGCGCTTGTCGGAATTCTGCGGGGTCCTTCCACCGAAGAGCGCGATGTGCTGCGTGCGATGGTGACGGGCGATCATGACAACGTGGCACAATCGATGCGTCCGTGGTTGCTCACCGCCCTCGGTCACGTGGAGTATCTATTGGGGGCTTACGATGCGGCGGCGACAATGCTTGAGCATGCGATTAGTGCGACAGAGCGTTTCGACCTACCGCAGTTCGAGTGCTATGCGCGCGCGGTTCTGGCCTGCGCCCGGGCGCAACTGGGTGAACCGGAAGCAGCTGCAAATCTCGGCCATGCCCTGGCAAAGGCACGCCTTCTCAAGGACCGTTGGAGCGAAGTGATCGTCTTGCGCAGCTTGGCCCAAACTGCGGATGACGAGGCGGCGTTGAGCCTACTTGAGGAGGCGTGCCGCCTTGCCGAAGGAGAGGACTATCGTCCCGAACTTGCCCGGTGCCTCCATGCGCTGGCTTTGGCCGAGCAGCGCGCCGGACGGGCTTCAGCCCTGGCGACGCGTCAGAGGGCCGATACGCTGATTGGCGAACTGGACCTGCGCCGCATTGAAGCGGACCCGTCGCTTCTCCCCCGGCCGAACAAGCGACTCGGGCGTCAGGGCTTTCCTGCCGTTACGACGTGATCCCGGCGCGAGCGCAAGTCGGCAACGACCCGCGCAGCTTCCGCAGGATCGATATCGAACTGCCCGAGTGTCTCCGCTAACAGGTCGATCATTTCCTCGAAGGCGGCGTCATCGACACCGAGATGGCTATGGATAACGCGCAGCTCCGGATCGGAATAGCCCATGGGACCACCCATGACGGAAGCGATGAATTTCGTCTGATGCTCCACCAGGCGGCGCATATCGGCATGGGAGAAGAACGGCTTGAGGCGTTCCGATTCAAGGACGCGGTCATAGAACGCA
>SKQW01000061.1 GCA_007118805.1 Rhodobiaceae bacterium
CGTCATCGGAGACCCATATGTGTAAGTGAGCACGTTCTGAACGCGCGCCCACCTCGATGTTTCCGCTTTCATCCTCAGCGAAGGCGTGCTCGATGCTGTTGCATATTACCTCGTTGAGGATCATGCCCACCAGCTGAGCCTGTCCATGGCCCATTTGGATAGGCTCAGAAATATCCATGTTGATGTCGGGCCCGATGTCCTCATAGGCCGATATGATCTTTCCGAGAACGGTCGTGAGACATTTGGGCGTGCCAGCCTGTCGATGCAAATGGGACTGGAGAGACGAAAGTTGCTCTACCTTTTGTGACAGGAAATCTACGAACTCCTCCAAATCGGTTGCATGTATCTTCGATAATAGTCCAAGGAGTGAAGTTATGATCTGATAGTTGTTATTGTTGCGATGCACCAATTCGCGCATCATGAGCTCCTTCTCGCCCAAGGCTTTCACGAGTTCGGCTTCCCGTTGGGTTTGCGTTCTCCCGTCGTTTCGCATGCCCGACCCGCAACGTTCGGTCGACCCTGGCGTGGCGTCGTGGAGGGGGGATTGGGGTAGTTTTGCTGCAATCTCGTCGTGCATCGCCAAACTCCACTGTATACGCGGCTCCCTTGATGCCAGTCGCCTCCCGACGATGAAGCGACGCAGCTCCATCAAGGACAACGAGCGAAACTTAGGGGTGCTATTGTCTCAACGAAGTGCCTTACGCGAGGTAATTGTAGAAATCGAGCCTACTCTTTCACGTCGATCCTGCTGATGGCTCCTACGCGGTGTCTGTACAGAATGGTACGCTGCTACGGAGACTTATCGGTTTGCGTGTTTGCGCGCCTCGCGATGATACCGGCGGATGGGCGGCAGTAGCCGCCAGTCGGAGCGGTTTCCGGCATCCGCGAGGAGGAGTTCAGCCGAGCGCGGCTGATTGGCGAAACGGCGGTTTTCGAGAAGTGTGGTTCGATATCCATAGGGATGACTTACCCAGCCCCGACTCGTGAAAGGTTCGCATGGGGCCAGATGTTCGTCCTTGACCTAAATTGTGCAAGCGTTGCCCAATGGGTTCGCCCGACGGCATCTGTGGGCCTACTTCTCCCCGCCGCGATGCCGTGAGTAACTTGGACGTCCAGGCCTTGCGCTTTCATGTCGACCGACAGACTGATCTCGTTCACGCTGCCGCTGCACATTTCCCTCGTAGCGGCTGTATATACGGCCCGGAAAATCTGGACTGCGGTCAGGGCATCGACTTTCAGATCCGGTGGATCGATACGCAATGCGGTCACGCATTGGGATTGCGCAGCGACCTCGCCCACGAGGCGGTCAAGCAATGGCTTCAACCTCACTCGTTTCATCAAACCCGCCGGAGTAAAGTCACGCCCGTTCACAGCCGGACAGCCCCCTTCGGCCCGATGAGATCAACCGCGTAGCCGCGTTTCCTGAAGCTCAGCACCAAGTTGTTGGCTCCATCCCGGTCGATGAGAACGTCGCTACCTGAATCGAGCGCCCGGGCCTGCGACATTGTCCACGCAAGGTAAGCGCGGGCCTTGGCCGATCTGGGCCGCACTCGCCATCTGGCGGCCGCCGCCCGGGATACCTCAAAGTCGGGCTCCTCGTGGCTGCCCAGGACGGGAGCCTTATCTTCCGGGTCGGCCGATGGCGCTGCAGCTGTCGTGCCTGTCCGGCCAAGCAGAGACACACGCCCCAGGACGACCCGTTCGCTAGCGGTTGCCAGGCTGCAACCTTGAACGGCGGCGATCGCGGAGCCAGAAAGTCCCGCGCCGTCATGCAGGAAAAGGGCCTCTTTGAGGTCGCGCGGGAGACGCTGCAAGCCGGACCAGAAACCTTGCGGGTAGGAGCTGGGCGCACAGCGCCGTAACTCAGTGCCGCGGGACCGTTGCTGCTTCTCGGTCGCCTGTGCAATCTCCCGCTGACGACGAAGCAACCAGAGCCTGGCATCGACCTCTGCGCTGGCCTCGGCTCGCTGGGCGAATGCTGCCGTCAGGGTCTCCTCAACCAGCTGATCTGCATCTCCAGGATCCAAGCGCCACAATCGCGCTACCGCGCGCAGCAAAGGAATGCAGGCAGCAAGCTTCATCTTGAAGCTGCAGGATGGAGGGCCTTGCGAAGTGCAAACAGCATCCAACGGGCGTCCGGACATGTCTATTTACCCTTTCCGAACTCCTAAGCCCCCCAACTCAACCGGGCGATGTCCGAGCCGGGCAGAGATGAGGTCGTGAACGATCGATTGGCGGGCGAGCGCCTTGCCCGCAACTACGTTACGGAATGATAATTACAGTTATTTGAGATGAGTCAAATTTCGCAAAAAAGTGCCAATATTAATAGCACATCATATATTCAAATTGCCTTCCTTTGAAAAACCATGCGATTTGCCCTTGCAACAATTCCCTTGAAATGAACATTATCCCTTCAGGGGCTATTTTAGCCTGTCAATCTGTTGTGGTAAATTCTAGCAACCCTCTGCGACAACGCATGCTGCCAAGCCCCACGCGCTGTTTCTCAAGTTTGGACATTCAAGCCAACCAAAGATGGGCAAGCGCAGTCTGTACGGACGCAGACATATCAACAAGTCAATATTATTTGATACATATGACTCTGCGTAAGGCGGAGCCCGGGCTCGCGTGGCCCCCGGCTGGTCCAGAAGCGAATCGGCGTCCGGTACGGGGTTTTCCCGGCCATTGATGCACAAAGGCGAGCGCCATGCCGTTGGGGCGCACCTCGCAGCTTTTGCAGATACCTGTTGATCCTGATCAACGCGACTTGGCGTCATCTCGGTCAGGGAGCAACACACATGATGTGCAAGGCTCATGCGATTGTTGACTGTCTGTTGGAAAAGTGGCGGCGAATGATTGTTGAGGAAAAAATACGCCGAGCCGACGGGCATGATCGGGATCTATCGGCCCGGCGTCTACTCTACCGTTAGGGCTTCCAGCTCGCTCGTGCCAGCGGCCGACAAACCTGCCCCTGGGGCAACCGAGGGGATTTCCCAGGTGACATCTTTTGATCGGACTGGTTGAATACGCGAAAAGTGGTAGTGTGCTGATGAGCGAAGACCACGACCTAATCGAAGCCGTCCTTGTCGAGGAGGTGATCGAGGTCGTTCCAGCCGGCGATCAGGGCAATATCCCGCTGATCGTGAGGCACGGTCCGGCGGTCTGCGCCCTGGTGCTCAGCCCCGACCTCGGCCGCAGTGCAGCCGGACTGATGCTTTCCCGAGCTGGCGAATGCCATTCTGGGCGCGGGCTAATCCGAGTTCCCGCTCGCGACTGCAGTCCATGAGAAGAGCAAATCAGAAACAACGGCAGGGCGGATGAAGCGAGAACTGGACAGCTAATATCTTACCAGCGGGACGGAGCTGACGTTGGCGCCCGAAGCTATCCATAATCGCATCTTGTCGTCCCTGCCGGCACCGACCTTGGACCGGTTGCGACCTTCCCTGCGGCTTGTCGAAACACGCGGGGGCGAGGTGCTGGAGGAGGCGGGCAAACCAGTGCGCCATCTGTATTTCGTCAACCGGGGCCTGGTCTCGCTGGTCAGCATGATGCGCGACGGGCGGGTGGTGGAGGCCAGGGTGGTCGGAAATGAAGGCATGACCACCCCGCACGTGCTCTTCTGGTCCAATCGCTCCATACTGCAGAGTATCGTCCAGGTGCCCGGAAGCGCGTTTCGCATCGAGTATCAGAAGCTCAAGGACCTTGTCGACGACGACAGCATCTTGCGTGACCGTCTTGAGCGCTATCTCCATTTTGCTGTTATCTCGCTAGCACATGCGGGAGCCTGCAACCGCCTTCATCGCATGGATGAACGCTGCTGCCGCTGGCTGCTCATCGCCCATGATAGCGCGGGGTTCGACACGTTTCCGATCACGCACGAGTTCCTAGCGATGATGCTCGGCGTGCGGCGCAGCGGCATTTCGGTTATTGCCAAGCAATTGCAGGACCGAGGTGTCATCACATATTCGCGAGGCCAGATGACAATCCTCGACCGCGACGCCCTCGAAGAGGGCGCCTGCGAGTGCTACGAGACCCTCCGCACGGAATACGCGTCTTTGTTGTGACCCGAGGCTCGCACCGTCGCGTGGCGGCAGCCGACTGAACGGTTGGGAACCTAGCTTGAGCCAATCTGGACGGGGGTAGAAACATAACCACAAAACAAGACGTTAGCCCTTGATTGGTGACCTTTGCCACCTAATGCCGGTTCAATGCGCAGAAGGGCTATGGGCCCTTCCAGCCCGACAATGGCGGCAGGGACGTGTTCATGTGTATCACTCCCAGCGGTATGTATGTATTAGCCCGGCACCGGCAGGCTATGTATATGAACGTCGCGCCCCGAATGCCTCGAGAGGATGTCAGCGGCGCGCCGTTCATCTTCAGGGCTCCAGGTCCGCACCCACAGTAGCAATCCCCCATGATCCAGCTGCTCATGAAGGCGCTGGGCATGCTGGTTTCCTACACGTTTGGCGAATAGCGAGCCGAATAGTCCCCCTACACCTCCGGCCAGCGCAGCGGCGGCAATCACGAGCGCGAGCGTTCCGCCGCTCGCCACAACCGCTCCCGCTCCGACGGTTGCCCCGACATACATGAGCCCGCCTATGAGCCCACCTTCGGCGCTGCCGATAGACTCAGTAGAGACGTAGCAGCAGCGCGGAACGATCGGATCGTCCTCAAGCTCGGTAATCTTCTGATATTTGTGACCGAGCTTGTCCTCCACCGCCTTCTCACTTGCGAGCAGGCTGAGGGCAGCACGATCGAACCCCGAACTCATCACATCGTCGATCGCTTCCTGCAGTGTCTCGCTCGTATCAAATACTCCCACCGCTTCTCGGATCATTCGGGCGTCCGGTTCGGGCATTGGACTCTCCATCTGGTTGTCGTGGCCAGCGCGCCGGCTACTACGCCGAGGGCATAGTGATGCCAGATCGCGGACCCTTGGCTAAGCTCTCTTGTCGAGTTTGATGGCCGAGAGCGCCAGAAACGCGGCGCCCACCGTCATGCGCCTGCCAATTGCCAGGTCGAACTGGCTTAACAGCCGCGCGGCGAGTTCGATCCTTGGATAGAAGATCGCTCCCCGTACGCTCTCGACGGTCAGACCGGCCTGCTTGGCGCGCCTATGCGTCGCGCGTCTGACAATCAAATGTCAAAGTCTGAATATGGTTCGGTGCGGCAGTCGTTTGGGCCGGCGGGCCTGCGCGACGGCGAGGATCAGGCGGCCTTTTCCAACTCGAGCCGCTTTCCCGTTTCGGCGTCGAACAGGTGGATGTCGGCGGTGCGCGCCTTGACGTTGAGCCTATCGGTCTGCGCTATCGTCGGTGTCTCGTTCAGCCGGACGATCACCTCGCCGCGTTCGCGGTTGGGCAGAACTCCGTGGATCACGGTGTCGGCTCCATGGCGCTCGATCAGTTCCACGCCGAGCGAAATGGCCAGATCCGCCTTCGAATCGTCAAGGCGCAAGCGTTCCGGTCGAATGCCCACGGTTACCGACCGACCGCCCCACCCTTGCGGAAGCGGCGAGTTGAGAGAAAGCTCCGTGCCGCCGGCGAGCACGACCGACTTGGCCCCCTGGCCGATTTCGCCTTCCACCAGGTTCATCGGCGGCGACCCGATGAATCCGGCGACGAAGGCCGAGCTTGGCCTTTCGTATAAGTCGAGCGGCGTTCCGATCTGCTCTGCGATCCCGCCATTCATTATGACGATGCGATCGGCCAGCGTCATGGCTTCGACCTGATCGTGGGTCACGTAAACGCTCGTCGTCTTGAGCGTGTTGTGCAGCTTGCGGATTTCCACCCGCATTTCGACGCGCAGTTTGGCGTCGAGATTGCTGAGCGGCTCATCGAACAGGAAGACACTCGGATTGCGCACGATGGCCCGGCCCATGGCGACGCGCTGGCGCTGACCGCCGGAAAGTTGCCGGGGCTGTCGCTCCAATAGACTCTCGATCTGCAGAATGGCGGCGGCCCGGCCAACCCGCTCCCGGATCTCGGCCTTGGGAAGACGCCGGATCTTCAAGCCGTAGGCCATGTTGTCGAAGACCGTCATGTGGGGATAGAGGGCGTAGTTCTGGAACACCATGGCGATGTCCCGGTCCTTGGGTTCGACGTCGTTGACCAGGCGCCCTGAAATCGTGATGTCTCCGCCGCTGAGCTCCTCGAGCCCGGCGATGAGCCGCAGCAAGGTCGACTTGCCGCAGCCCGACGGCCCGACGACTACCAGGAACTCGCTATCGCCTATTGTCACATCGACGCCCTTCACGGCTTCGAAGCTGCCGAACGACTTGCGTACCCGGTCAAGACGCACTTCCGCCATGAGCCTTTATTTCTCCTCTTCCACCAACCCCTTGACGAACCACCGCTGGAGCAGCACGACGACGATCACCGGCGGGATCAGGACGATCAAGGCGCCGGCCATGGCCACGTTCCATTCCGGGGCGTCGTCGGGGCTTGGCATAAGCCGCGTGATCCCGATCACGGCGGTCATCATTTCACGGTCCGTGGTGATCAGGAGCGGCCACAGATACTGGTTCCAGCCATACACGAACAGGATTACCGCCAGCGCGGCGATGTTGGTGCGCGACATGGGCAGCAGCACGTCCCAGAAGAAGCGCAACGGACCCGCCCCGTCGATCTTCGCCGCCTCCGCGAGCTGGTCAGGGATGGTAAGGAAGAACTGGCGGAACAGGAAGGTCGCCGTCGCCGAAGCGATGAGCGGCAGGGTCAGCCCGAAATAGCTGTCCAGAATGTTCCACTGCAGGCGCATGGATATGGTGTAGCCCAGCGGATCGATCGCCACGGGCACGCTCAGCACCTCCAGCAGCCGGTTGACTGGCGTGAACACGTTCACCGCCATCTCATAGGTCGGCACGATGCGCACTTCGACCGGCAGCATGAGGGTCACGAAGATTATCCAGAAGGCCAGCATGCGGCCGGGAAAGCGGAAATAGACGATGGCGAACGCCGAGATGATCGAGATGGCGATCTTGCCCGCTGTGATCCCCAGAGCCATGACTATGGAATTGAAGAGCTGGAGCCCGAGATCGCCCCGGCGCCAAGCCTGCTCGACATTGTCCATCAGGTGGTCTCCGGGCACCAGCGGCATGGGCACGCGCGTGGCAAGCTCCAGCGGCAGCGTGGCCGCCACAAAGGCGTAGTAGATCGGAAAGCCGATCACCAGCACGCCGAGGACCAGCAGGACGTGGGTCGTGATGCGGAGGGTGCGGCTGCGGTCAACCATCGGACTAGTTGTACTGGACCCTTCGCTCAAGATAGCGGAACTGGAACATGGTCAGCCCGATGACGAGGGCCATGAGGATCACCGACTGGGCCGCGGATGACCCGATGTCGAGACCGACGAAGCCGTCGGCGTAGACCTTGTAGACCAGGATCGTGGTCGCGCCGCCCGGCCCGCCGCGCGTCACGGCGTGAATGACGCCGAAGGTCTCGAAGAAGGAATAGACTACGTTGATCACGATCAGGAAGAAAAGCGTCGGCGACAGGAGCGGGAAGACGATCGTCCAGAATCGCCGGAAGGTGCTGGCGCCGTCGATCGCGGCAGCTTCGATCAGCGAGCGCGGGATTGCCTGCAATCCGGCCAGGAAGAACACGAAGTTGTAACTGACCTGTTTCCAGGCTGAGGCCACGATGACGAGCGTCATCGCGTGCGTGCCGTTGAGCAGCGGGTTCCAGTTCACCCCGGTCTGCCGGATAACCAGCGCAAGGGCGCCGTAGGTCGGATGGAACAGGAAGAGCCACAACACACCGGCGACCGCTGGCGCCACGGCATAGGGCCAGATCAGCAGTGTGCGATAGGTGTTCTGGCCCCGGATGACCCGGTCGGCGTAGACCGCCAGGAACAGGCCGGCCGCCAGCGCGAGCGAAGTCGTGAAAAACGTGAAGACAAGCGTCCGCAGGACCGCGTTGTGATAGAGGGGATCGGCAAGCAACCGCGTATATTCGGCGAACCCGACGAAGCGAGAGCTGAGCCCGAAAGGGTCGGTCGCGTAGAAGGATTGCACCAGCGCCTGGCTTGCCGGCCAGATGAAGAAGAACAGCGTGATCAGGAGCTGCGGGAACAGCAGGGCGTAGGGAAGCCATCGGTTCCTGAACAGGACACGCTTGAGCATCTCAAATCCGGAAGCGTTGGAAACCGGTTCACCGGTCCGGACCGCGGCAGAGCGCGGCCCGGACCGGAGCGAACACTAAGGCCTCACTGCTGCGCCTCGTAGCGGCGGAGCTGCTCGTTGGCCCGGCTGGCGGCATCATTCAGCCCGTCCTCGGCCGATTTCGCGCCGCTCCAAATATTCTCGAGCTCCTCGTTGATAATGTCGCGGATCTGGACAAAGTTGCCCAGGCGGATGCCGCGCGAATTGGCCGTCGGCTCGTTCTTGGTGAGCTGGGTAAGCGCGATCTCCTGGGCGGGATGCTCCTCGTAGTAGCCCTCTTCAAGGGTCCGCTCGTAGGCCGCAACCGTGATCGGCACATAGCCGGTGGTCTGGTGCCACCAAGCCTGGTTGTCGGTGCTGGCCACGAAGTCGAGGAACGCCGCGACACCCTGGTAGGCCTCCTCGTCATGGCCCTGCAGCACCCAGATCGTGGCGCCGCCGATGATCGAATTCTGCGGCTCCTGGCCCGCCTCGTGAGGCAGTTCCGAGGCCGTCCAGGCGAATTCAGCGTCGCGGTTGATGCTGCCGAAATAGGCCGAGGAGTTGGTGTAGAGGGCGCACTGCCCGCCCATGAAAGCACCGTGGGCATCGCCGCCGCGCCCCTGATAGACGAAGCGGCCGTCCTGTGCCCAATCGGCCAGACGGGCGATGTGGTCCGCCGTCTGGGTCTCATTGAAGACCACCTCGGCATCGAGACCGGCATAGCCATTGTCCTGGGTGGCAAACGGAATGTCGTGCCAGGCGCTGTAATTCTCCAGATGCACCCAGGACTGCCAGCCCGTGGTAAAGGGGCACTCGACACCCGCGTCGCGCAGGGCGGCCGCGGCCTCGCCAACCTCGTCCCAGGTCTGCGGCAACTCGTCGATTCCGCCTTCCGCCATCAGGTCGAGGTTGCCGTAGAAGATGGGAGTCGAGCTATTGAACGGCATCGACAATAGGTCGCCATCTGGCGTCAGATAATAGCCGAGAACTGGCTGGACATAGGAATCCCAGTCGACCTCGTACCCCATGTCGGCCATCAGCTCGTGCACGGGATAGATGACCCCAGAACGCATCATGGTCTGGGTCCCGACCTCGTAGATCTGAACCATTTCCGGATGGCGGTCAGCACGGAAGGCTGCCACCGTGGCGTTCATCGTCTCGGCATAGTCGCCGCGATAGGATGCGACCACGAAATACTCGTCCTGCGAGTTGTTGAAGGTGTCGACCATCTCCATGGTCGTCTCGCCGAGTTGCCCGGTCAGACCGAACCACCAGTTTATGACGGTGCGATCCTCCGGGACCTCCGCAGGATCGACCCCCTCCGGCTCGTCGGCCATGGCCGGCAGCATGGCGCCGCTGATCGCCAGGCAGGTGCCGGCCAGCAGGGCGGTAGCGAATCTCGTCTTGCGCATCGCTGTTCTACTCCTCTCGCGACTGGTTGGGACCGAATCTGTCCGCATCCCCCGGTGCCGTCGTGCGGATTTCCCAGAGCCTGAAAGCCAACGCCGGCCCTATCGGCTGCACCGCGGCGTGCGGCCAGACCGTAGGGATCGTGCGCAACAGTTTCGTGAACGGAAGGAAGGGCCTCCGACAGTCGTCGGGCGTGAACCCGTCAGACTCATGCGACATGAGAAACATGCCGGCGTGCACCTCCCCTTTGCGGCCTCTTTGCGGGCCAGCCTCACTATGAGCTAGCACGGTTGAACCCGACACCACAATCTTGCAATCGGTTGGTGGAACAGCCCGGGCACCGCACCGCTGGTCAACAAATCCGTTTCAATGGACGTTGGTTACAGGGTGGCTGTCCACGACACGGCCGCTGGCAAAGGCGCTGCGGGTGACAGTGCGCGACAAGGGTAAGGAAATTATGGGCGGCCCGCGAGAAGCTGCCGCTGCGCCCGAACCAGCCCAGGTCCAGATGCGGTTGGCGTCGCGAAACAGAAGATGGGCCTCCGGCGTGGCCGCGAGCCGGCTCGACCGTAGCGCCCATTACGCTCTTCGCGTCCTTCACCGGCATCTGCCCCGCCATAATGCAACGCAGGCCGCCGGGAATGTGAGCGATGCGGGTTAGCCGGCGTCGGGCCGCTTGTCGAGCCGATGGAGCTGCAACCACCACCAGCGGTCGGCCTTGATCTCGACCGCCGCGACAGGGATTAGGCCGGGCTGCCCGGCGATCAGCGCCTGCAACGCCCCGCTGGAGAGCATGCCGTGCCAGGCCGGGTTGCGGCCCTTGAGCCACCAGTCGGCGAAACGCATTCGCCAGGTGCGCCCGCCGGCGAAGGTCGAGACGATTATCGTGCCTCCTGGCCGGCACAGGCTGGCCAGGGCGGCGAGATGCGCGTTCGGATCTTCCAGGTGATGCAGTATGTTGAGCGAGACGATGGCATCGAAGCTTGACGGCGCGAAAGGCGGGTGCTGGGCGTCAGCCACCGCCAGCGCAGCGGTCGGCGCGAGGCGTCGCGCCCGCCCGATCATCGCCGGCACGATGTCGGCGCCATACAGCGACAGGCCCGGCTGCCGCTCCGCCAACGCGGCGAGAAACCCGCCGACCCCGCAGCCGATGTCGAGAATGCGGGCGCCCTCGGGCAGGGCCTCGGGCCAGTTCGCCAGGACCCAGTTGCGGGTCGCGGCGTGAAAGCGGCGCCAGCGCTCCTCGAAGGTCGCGGCGAGCGGCTCATAGTCGCGCCGGACATCCGCCGCCGCGACGGCGTGCCGGGCGCTCACCTCGTTGGCAGGCATTGATAGACGGCCTCTCTGACGGCGGTTTCGCGCGGCTCATCGAACGGCACGATGCCGAGCCGCCGCGGCACATAGGCATAGCCAAGCTCGCGGTCCGGATCGGCGAAGGCGAAGGCCCCGCCCATGCCCGGCATGCCGAAGGCAGTATCCCCGGTGCCGAACGGAAAGTCCGGACTCGACTTGGCAAAGCCGAGATGCCAACGCGAGTCCACCCCCATCACGATGTCGCGGTTGCCGCCGGAGGGGATGGCGGCCGGCGCAGTCAGCTCGGCCATGACCTCGGCGCCGAGGCCGAGCTCATTGCCGCCGCAGGCCAGCACGCTATAAAGGCGGGCGAGCGCGCGAACCTCGCCGACGCCGTTGGCCGATGACACCTCCGCCTTGAGCCAGGCCGGGTCATTGACGTTGAACCCCCGGACCACCCGCAAGGAGCGCTGCAGGCGCGAGAACGGGTTGATCACCTTGGGCACCAGCGCCCGCGGCAGGCGGGGCAGGCCGCGCAGCACCTGGACGCGGCCGGGCAGCTCGATCCGGGCGATCCGGGCGTCCGGTATCGGATCCGGCAGGCCGATATGATAGTCCAGCCCGAGCGGCCCGGCAATCTCATCGGCAAAGAACCGGCCCGTCGAGCGTGCACCCGGCGTCACCCGGCGCATCACCTCGTCGACGTAGAAGCCCCAGGTCATGGCGTGATAGCCCCAGTGCCGGCCCGGGTGCCATATGGGTCGCTGGCGAGCGAGACGCCGGGCCAGCAGCGTAGGGCGACCAATCGTGGTCAGATTAAGCCGGCGGTCGAGATGGGACAGGCCAGCCAGATGGCCGAGCAGCTCGCGCACCGTTATCTCGCCCTTGCCGCGGGCGCCGAACTCCGGCCAGTAGCGGGCGACGGGGGCATCATAGGCGAGATGCCCGCGCGCGACCGCCAGGGCGACGGCGACTGCCGCAACGCCCTTGCTCGTGGAGAACCCGCAGACCAGCGTGTTCTCGAGCCACGGGCTGGCATCGCGAGGGTCCCGTTCGCCGCCCCACAGATCCACCACCTTGGCGCCGCGGTGATAGACGCACAGCGCCGCGCCATTCTCGCCGCGGCGCCGGAAGTTCTCCGCAAAAGCCTCGGCCACGGTCGCGAAGGCTGGCTGGGTGGCGCCCCGGCACGGCTCCGGCAAGATATGGTCAGTCAGGATCGCGGGCGCTTCCATACTTGAACGCTGCAGATCGTGGCGCACAGGCCGTATCCTCGCTTGGTCGGCGACGGCACGCAACGGGTACCGCCGCACCGTTTACGGGGCGCCGGACCGTAACGCCGTGACCGGGCAGATCGATCCCGGGCGGCCGGCAGAAGCCGCCATGGGCCGGTTCCACTTGACCGGGCCGCCCACGGCGGCCAATTAGGCACGCGGCTCCGCCGGGGGCCAGTGCAACCGAGGTCGCCTTGAACTCTGCTTCCGATCCTTTCGTGCTCCGCGATCCCGCCAGCCTGCCCGCGAGACTGCGCGGCGGCGCCCTGGCCATCGGCAATTTCGACGGTGTGCATCTCGGCCACCGGGCCGTCCTCGACCGCACCATCGCCATTGCCCGCCAGGCCGGAGTGGCCAGCCTTGCCCTGACCTTCGAGCCGCATCCGCGCAGCTTCTTCCGCCCCGAGGCGCCGGTCTTCCGCCTCACGCCGTCGCCGGTCAAGGCGGATCTCATTGCCGCCCTGGGCTTCGACGGCATGGTCGAGCTCGGCTTCGACGCCGACCTTGCCGGGCTGGCGCCGGACGACTTCGTGGCGCGCATTCTGGTCGGCCGGCTTGGCGCGCGGCACGTGGTCGTCGGCCATGATTTCCATTACGGGCGCAAGCGCGCGGGCAGCCCGCAATCGCTGATCGCGGAGGGCGAGCGACACGGCTTCGAGGTCACCGTGGTGGCGCCGGCGCGCGCCGGGGATACGCTCTACTCCTCGAGCGAGGCACGGGCCAGGCTCGCCGAGGGCCGGGTCGAGGCGGCAGCGGAAATACTCGGCTATCCCTGGTTCGTGCGCGGGACGGTGTTGCCAGGCGCCAGGCGCGGTCGCGAGCTCGGCTATCCCACTGCCAATCTCCAGCTTGCCGCCAACTGCGAGCTGCGCCACGGCGTCTATGCCGTTCGGGTTCGCCTGGGCGAGACGACCCTTGACGGCGTCGCCAGCTACGGCCGCCGGCCCCAGTTCGATGACGGGGCGCCGCTCCTGGAGGTTTATCTCTTCGATTTCGAAGGCGATCTCTATGGCCGCGAGCTCGATGTCGCATTCATCGGCTTCCTGCGCGACGAGGCGCGTTTTGAGTTCGTTGAGGCCTTGATCCGGCAGATGGACGAGGACGCCCGCGCGGCGCGGACCCGCCTTGCCGCCGAGCCCGAGACGACGCTGCCGCCGTCGGCGGCCAACCGAACCGGTTGAGCGGCGATGTCGACCCGGAGCCCAGCAGTACCTAGCGCGGTCGGATCGCGCGAGATCGTCACCGGCATACTCTTGATGGTGGCGGCCACCCAGCTTCAGCCGATGATGGACACCGTCGCCAAATGGCTCGGCGGCCAGATCTCGCCAATGCAGGTGGCGTGGGGCCGGGTGTTCTTCCAGACCCTGTTCACCCTGCCCATCGTGATCTGGCTGTTCGGCAGCGCCGGCATGTTCCCCAGGCCGTTCGGATTGCAGCTCCTGCGCGGCTTCTTCCTGGCGCTGATGAATGTGAGCTTCTTCTTCGCCATCTCGGTGATGCCCATCGCCGATGCCCTGGCCGTGGCCTTCGTCGCCCCGCTGATCGTCACCGCGCTGTCCGGCATCCTGCTGGGCGAGCACGTCGGCCCGCGCCGCTGGGTGGCGGTGGCGATCGGCCTGATCGGCGCTCTCATCATCATCCGGCCCGGCAGCGGCGCGTTCGGCTGGATCGGATTCCTGCCGCTGTGCACCGCCTTTTCCTTTGCCGGCTATCTCATCGTCACCCGCCGCCTGACGACGAGCGCCCGGCCCATGGAGACCCACTTCTTTACCGGGCTGAGCTGCACCTTGATCCTCACAGTGCCGCTGCTCGTCGGGGCCGGCTTCGATATGCCGGTGATCGCGCCGGTCATGCCAACAGCGACCCAGTGGGGGCTGCTGGTGGTGGTCGGCGCGCTGTCGATGGCCTCGCATCTGTGCATTGTCCTGGCCTATTCGCGGGCGCCGGCCTCGGTGCTGGCGCCGATGACCTATCTGGAGATCGTCGGGGCGACGACGCTGGGCCTATTGGTGTTCGGCGACTTCCCCGATGGCTGGACCTGGGTGGGCGTGGCGGTCATCATCTCCAGCGGGCTCTATATCCTGCTGAGCGAGCGCCGCGGCGGGGTGAGCCCGCGGCCCTATGGCCGCCGGACCGCCGGGCGATGAGGTCTGCCTAAGTGGGCAAGATGTCTTTATCGCGCTGCCCGGCCCTGATAGAAGGCACGCCATGTCAGCAGGTTTGACCATGATTGGCAGGGTAAGGCGAATTACAGGCCCGGCTTCCGCCTGACGCCACGGGTCGTTCCGGGCGGCGCGGAAGACCGGGTATCCCGCCCGCCCTTTCCCTTAGAGTTCGACGATTGTGACAGCGATGACCACCGGTTCCGATTCCGCGCCTGAGCGCGACTACTCCGAGACCCTGTTCCTGCCCAAGACGGATTTTCCCATGCGCGCCGGCCTGCCCAAGCGCGAGCCCGAGATGCTCGCCCGCTGGGACCGGCTCGACATCCATGCGCGTCAGCGCGACCAGGCCAGGGGCCGGGAGAAGTTCATCCTCCATGACGGCCCGCCCTATGCCAACGGCCATCTGCATATCGGCCATGCCCTCAATAAGATCCTCAAGGACGTGATCACCCGCTCGATGCAGATGCTCGGCTACGATTCCAACTACGTGCCGGGATGGGACTGTCACGGTCTGCCAATTGAATGGAAGATCGAGGAGGACTATCGCTCCAGGGGGCTCGACAAGGACGCCGTGCCGATCATCGAATTCCGCAAGGAATGCCGCCAGTTCGCCGAGAAGTGGATCGACGTGCAGCGCGAGGAGTTCAAGCGGCTCGGCGTCGAGGGCGACTGGAAGACCCCTTATACGACGATGAGCTTCGATGCCGAGGCCCAGATCGCCCGCGAATTGATGAAGTTTGCCATGGCCGGCGCGCTCTATCGCGGCTCCAAGCCGGTCATGTGGTCGGTGGTGGAGAAGACCGCGCTCGCCGAGGCGGAAGTCGAGTATCACGACTACACCTCGGATATGGTGTGGGTGAAGTTTCCGGTGGAACTTGCAAGTACCGGGACTCATCACCCGATTGCCGCAGATGAGCGAGATGCATTTGCCGACCTCCTTGCGGGCGCTTCCGTTGTCATCTGGACCACCACCCCTTGGACCATCCCCGGCAACCGCGCGGTCTCCTTCTCAGGCCGCATCGCATATGGACTCTACGAGGTGATCGAAGCGCCCGGGGACAACTGGGCAAAGCCCGGCGACCGGTTGGTCCTCGCCGACGCGCTGGCCGACGATGTGATGACGCAGGCGCGGGTTACTGCCCATAAACGACTAGGCGACGTCACCGGTGAGATGCTCCGTTACACCGTCTGTAGGCATCCCCTCAAGGGCCTCGGCGGGGGGTACGACTTCCCCGTGCCGCTCCTGGAAGGCGAGCACGTCACCGAGGAGGCCGGCACCGGCTTCGTCCACACCGCGCCCGGCCATGGCGCGGAGGACTTCGAGATCTGGATGGACAACAAGGCCGATCTTGCCGGGCGCGGGATCGATACCACGATCCCCTACACGGTGGATGCCGACAGCCGCTTTACCAAGGACGCGCCCGGCCTGGAGGGCCGGCAGGTGATCACCGAGAAGGGCGACAAGGGCGACGCCAACGGCGCCGTCATCGAGGCGCTGAAGGAGGCCGGGCAATTGATCGCCCGCGGCCGGCTGAAGCACCAGTACCCCCATTCCTGGCGCTCCAAGAAGCCGGTCATCTTCCGCAACACGGCGCAATGGTTCATCTCCATGGAGGATGAGCGCGGGGCCGACGGCCTGCGCGCCAAGGCGCTGAAGGCCATCGACGAGACCCGCTTCGTGCCGGCCTATGGCCAGGCCCGCCTGCGCCACATGATCGCCGAGCGGCCCGACTGGGTGGTCTCGCGCCAGCGCGCCTGGGGCGTTCCCATCACCGTCTTCGTGCATGGCGAGACCGGCGAGATCCTGCGCAACGAGGAGGTCAACCAGCGCATCGCCGATGCCTTCGAGGCGGAAGGGGCGGATGCCTGGTTCGCGGAACGGGCGCGTGAACGCTTCCTGTCCGGCATTGTCGAGAACCCGGCCGACTGGGAACAGGTCACCGACATTCTCGATGTGTGGTTCGATTCCGGCTCCACCCACGCCTTCGTGCTGGAAAAGCGCGACGACCTCAAATGGCCGGCGACGCTCTATCTCGAAGGCACCGACCAGCATCGCGGCTGGTTCCATTCCTCGCTACTGGAATCCTGCGGCACGCGGGGCCGGGCGCCCTATGAGCAGGTGCTGACCCACGGCTTCGTCATGGACGAAGACGGGCGCAAGATGTCGAAGTCGCTCGGCAATGTCGTCACACCGCAGGCGGTCATGGAGAACAATGGCGCGGAGATCCTGCGGCTGTGGGTGATGAGCTCCGACTATGCCGAGGATCTCAGGATCGGGCCCGAGATCATCAAGGCCAATGTCGAATCCTATCGCCGGCTGCGCAACACGATGCGCTGGCTGCTCGGCAATCTGGCTCATTTCCGCGACAGCGATCGCATCGCCCATGGCGAGATGCCGGAACTCGAGCGCTACATGCTCAATCGCCTGGCCGAGCTAGACCCGCTGGTGCGCCAGGGCTATCGCGACTACGATTTCCGCCGCATCTTCCAGGTGCTGTTCAACTTCGCCACGGTCGATCTGTCGGCCTTCTATTTCGACATCCGCAAGGATGCGCTGTATTGCGAGCCGGCCTCCAGCACGCGTCGCAAGGCCTGTCTGACGGTGCTCGATGAGGTGTTCATGCGGCTCGTGGCGTGGCTGGCCCCGATGCTGCCCTTCACCATGGACGAGGCCTGGCTGTCGCGCTTCGGCGGCGACGAGGAGACGGTGCATCTCAGCCTGTTCCCCGAAACGCCCGCATCGTGGCGCGACGCCGCGCTCGACGAGAAATGGCGCCGGGTACGCCGGGTACGCCGGGTGGTGACGGGGGCGCTGGAGATCGAGCGGGCGGCCAAGGCCATCGGCGCCAGCCTCGAGGCGGCGCCGCGCGTCTATGTATCGGACCCCGCGCTTTTCGCCGCGGTGCGCGACGTCGATCTGGCGGAAATCTCGATCACCAGCCAGGCGAGCCTGGTCGAGGGAGAGGGGCCGGCCGAGGCCTATCGCTTCGACGACGTGCCCGGCGTCGCCGTCGAGGCGCGCAAGGCCGAGGGCCGCAAATGCGCCCGCTCCTGGAAAATCCTGCCCGAGGTCGGCAGCGATCCGGATTATCCCGACCTGACCCCGCGCGATGCCGAGGCCATGCGCGAATATGAGGCGCGCGTGGCGGCGGAGTGACGGTGCTGACCCGATATCTCTGGGGGCCCCATTCCGCCATCGGCGGCGGGCTCGCGCTCGCCGCCATTCTGGCCGATCGCCTGCACAAATGGGTGATGCTCGACGTGGTCGAGATCGGCCGGCGCGGCCTCATCGAGGTGACCGGCTTCTTCGATCTGGTTCTGGTCTGGAACCAGGGCGTGAGCTACGGCCTGTTCCAGCAGCAGACGGCGACCGGGCAGCTCATCCTTGCCGGGATCAATGTCATCGTGGCGGCCGCGCTATGGGCGTGGATGTCGCGCATGGATACGCGCCTGGCCGCGATATCGGCGGGCCTGATCATCGGCGGGGCGATCGGCAACGCCATCGACCGGGTGCTTTACGGCGCCGTGGCCGACTTTTTCCATTTCCACGCCTTCGGTTGGTCCTGGTACGTCTTCAATGTCGCCGATATTGCCATTGTTGCGGGTGTGGCGGGGCTTCTGTATGACTCGTTTCGCGACAGTCATAAAAGTGCCCCAAACGGCGACTAGCCGGACGGGTGACGGCAAGCGGCGTATGCCGCGCGGCGGGGGACCGGCCGAATGAGGGGACGGGGTTCGATCATGAGCGTTCTGAAGGCGTCGAGCATCCGAGTGACGGCGTTCGGCTTGGCCGGCGCCGCCCTGCTGGTCGCCAGTTGCGCGGACAACTCGCTGCGCACGGCCGATCGCAACGTTGACGGGCTGGGCAGCCCGCTGGTGATGCTGGGTCTGAGAGCCGACCCCGATCGCGAGATGATCGAATACGGCCCGCGGGCGCCGCTGGTCATTCCGGGCAACAGCGATGAGCTGCCGCCGCCCGAGCAGCGGGTCGCCGATCATGGCCTCGACTGGCCGGACGATCCCGACGTGCGCACCCGGCGCGAGATCGCCCAGGCGCGCCGCGCCGCCGAATCCGAAGGGGTGCGCGACGTGGAACGCGCCTCGGAGACCATGAGCCGGGCGGAACTGGACGAATGGGGCCGGCGCTTCGGCCGGGTGAGCGATGCGCCGCGGACCTACGGCCGGGGCGAGCATAGCGAGGCGGTGAGCCCTGAGGAACTACGGGCGCAGATGAGCGACCCTGACGCCGACGACGTGGCGCTGGTCGAGCCACCACGGCGCCGGTTGACGGAACCGCCGGCCGGCTATCGCCGGCGCGCGGACACCGGCGAGGTGGTGGCCGAAGAGGAGGAGGAAAGCGGCGGCTTCCTCGGCATATTTTCCGGCCGCAGCGCACCGCCGCCTGATCGCGGCTCCGAGGACCCCCGTTACGATCCCGCCAACCGGTGAGACCCGGTTCGGCTGAGGTCATGTTGTCGCGGCCCGCCCGATCTCGGACAGCCGGCGCGACTTTGCGCGCGAGATGCCTATATTGAGATCGTCGGCGTAGTTGACTGGCGGTCGTCGGGGGCATCGGCCGCGCCCATGAAAGATTGGAGGATTGCCGATGCCCGCTGGACTTGGCCGCCTGTCGCCCTGGATGCGCGCTGCCGCGCTCGTCCTTGTCATGGCGCCGCTCCTCGTTGCCGCACAGGGCGCGCGCAGCGCCGAGTTCGGCGCCAATGTCTCGACCTTCACGCTCGACAACGGCCTCGAGGTCGTCGTCGTGCCCGACCATCGCGCTCCGGTGGTCACCCACATGCTGTGGTACAAGGTCGGTGCCGCCGACGAGCCACCCGGTACTTCGGGGATCTCCCATTTCGTCGAGCACCTGTTGTTCAAAGGCACGGAAACGGTGCCCGAGGGCGAGTTCTCGCGCGTCATCGCCGAGATCGGCGGGCGGGAGAACGCCTTCGCCTCGTCCGACTATACCGGCTACTTCCAGCGCGTTGCGCCCGAGCATCTTCGTACCATGATGGAATACGAGGCCGACCGGATGGCCAACCTGACCCTGACCGAAGAGCAGGTGGCCGCCGAGCGCGAGGTCATCCTGGAGGAACGGACGAGCCGCGTCGACAACGACCCGTCCGCGCTGCTGAGCGAGGCGGTCACCGCCGCGCTCTACCAGAGCCATCCCTATGGGCTGCCGGTCATCGGCTGGCGCCACGAGATGGAACAGCTCTCGCGCCAGGACGCACTGGACTTCTACGATTACTGGTACACGCCCAACAACGCCGTCCTCGTGGTCGCCGGCGATGTCACGGCAGACGAGGTGCGCGCCCTGGCCGAGGAGACCTATGGCCAAGTGGAGCGGCGCGCGGAACCGGGCGAGCGCCAGCGCCGAAGGGAGCCGGAGCCGGTTGCCGCCCGCACGGTCACGCTGGAGAGCGACCGCGTCGATCAGGACACCGTTCGCCGTGTCTGGCTGGTGCCGAGCAGTGCCACCGCGGCGCCCGGCGAGGCCGAGGCGCTCGATCTTCTCTCGGAGATACTCGGCGCCGGCGCCACGGGCCGGCTCTATCGCCAACTCGTCATCGAGGAGGACCTCGCCGTCTCGATCGGCGGCTGGTATCTGGGCTCGGCGCTCGACGATACGCGCTTCACGGTGTCGGCGATTCCGCAAACGGGCGTGGCGCTCGAGGACTTGGCCGAGGGTTTCGACCGGGTGATCGCCGGCATCGCCGACGATGGGCCCACCGAGGAGGAGCTGGAGCGCGCGCGCAACAGCCTGATCGCCAGCACCGTCTATGCCCAGGACAGCCAAGCTTCGCTGGCCCGGATATATGGCGTGGCCCTGACCACCGGGTCGACGGTGGAAGAAGTCAACACCTGGCTCGAGCGGATCGGCGAGGTCACCGCGGCGGATGTCGCCGCCGTCGCCGAGCGCTATCTCACCCCCGAGCGCTCGGTCACCGGCTATCTGCGCGGCACCGGAACCGGCGAGCGGACCCCGGCGGAAAGCGCCGCGCCGGGCGAGATCGGCACCCCGGCCGAAGCACCGGAGCCGGTCGATCCGAGTTGATGTCGCGTCAAGGCTTTGTGGGATAGTGATGATGTTGCATTCGAGCCTGTTACGGGCCGCGCGGGACGCGGCGGCGGCGGCCTTCGCGCTGGTCGCCGTGACGACATTCGCCCAGGCGGTCGAGATCGAGCGGGTGGTTTCACCCGGCGGCGTCGAGGCATGGCTGGTGAACGAGCCAGCGGTTCCGCTGGTCAGCGTCGCGGTCGGCTTCCGCGGCGGGGCAGCGCAGGATCCCGAGGCGCTGCCCGGCGTGGCGAACATGGTCAGCATGCTCCTCGACCAGGGCGCCGGCGAGCTCGATTCGCAGGCCTTCCAGACGCGGCTGCGCGACCTCAATGTGGAACTGAACTTCGATGCGGGCCGGGATGCTTTCGAGGCCCGGATGCGCACCCTGTCGATGAACCTCGAGGACGGCTTCGAGTTGCTTCGGCTCGCCCTTGCCGAGCCGCGTTTCGACGCCGATGCGGTGGAACGCCAGCGCAGCCGGGTCGCAGCGTCGCTGCGGCGCAGCCTGCAGGACCCCAACTCGGTCGCCAGCCGGGAATTCGCCGTGGCTATGTTCGGGCCCGATCATCCCTATGGCCGGCCGGTGGACGGCACGCTCGACAGCGTCGCGGACATCTCCGTGGACGATCTGCGCGCCTATCACGCCGCCAATCTGGCCCGCGACAACATACACATCGCCGTGGTCGGCGACATCGACGCCGAGACCCTGAAGCCGCTTCTTGATCTCACCTTCGGCGACCTGCCTGAAACGGCCGATCTTGCGCCGGTTCCCGACCCGGATATTGAGCCCCGCGACGAGGAGCTTGTCACCGTACTGGGCATTCCCCAGACCGTGATGCGGTTCGGTCGGCCGGGGCTGGAACGCCATGACGAGGATTTCATGGCCGCCGTGGTGGCTAATCATATCCTCGGCGGCGGCTCCTTCACATCAAGGCTGTTCCACGAAGTGCGCGACCAGCGCGGCCTGGCCTACGGGGTGTTCAGCTTCCTTCAGACGATGGACAGGGCCGGCCTGTTCGTGGGCGGCGTTGCCACGCGCAACGACCGGGCGGCGGAAAGCCTGTCGCTGATTCGCCAGGAAGTGCATCGCATGGCCACGGAGGGCCCGACCGAGGAGGAGCTCGATAAGGCCAAGCGCTATCTCACCGGCTCCTATGCCCTGCGCTTTGAAAGTTCGGGCCAGATCGCGCGCCAGCTCGTTCACATCCAGCTCGACGAGTTGGGGATCGACTATATCAATGTCCGCAACGACTTGATCGAGGCGGTGACGGTCGAGGACGCGCGCCGTGCGGCGGCACGCCTGCTGGGCGACGGCGCCCTGCTGGTCACCATCGTCGGTGAGCCGGAGGGCTTCGCGGCGGACGGGGCGAACGGCGGCTGACGGCCGGCAGCATTTGCGTTTGCGCTCCCAACATTGGCGCCCTATTCCATGGGGGCGACAAACCAGCAGGGGAGCGTGACGTCGGATGCCTGTCAGCCAGTCGATTGAGCTGTGTCGCGATGTCGAGGTCGGCGCGGCCGGCCTCTCCTCGGCCGAGATCGAGGCGGTGCTGGAGCGCACCGCACCGGGTCTGACGCTTCTGCGCGAGGCCCGGCGCACCGGGGCCCTGCCGCTGCTCGACCTGGCCGAGCGCACCGACGACCTCGCCGGAATCAACGAAGCCGCCGACTGGCTGACCGACGGGGCGAGCGACATCGTCCTGCTCGGCACCGGCGGTTCGAGCCTCGGCGGACAGACCCTGGCCCAGGCGGCCGGCTGGCATCTGCCGGTCATCGGCGATCTTCGGCCCGCCCCGCGCCTGCATTTCCTCGACAATCTCGACCCCCTCACCTTCGACGCGGCGCTAGCCGGGCTCGATCTGGAACGGACCAAGGTGCTAGTCGTCTCGAAGTCCGGCGGCACCGGCGAAACCTTGATGCAGGCGATGGCCGTCTTGGCAGCCTTCGAGGAAGCCGGCCTCAAGGACCGGGTCGCCGGGCACATGCTGGCCCTGACCGAGCCGGTCATCGGCGGCCAGCTCAACAAGCTTCGCAAGCTCCTGGCGCCGGCCGGCGTCGACATGCTGGTGCATGACCCGAAGATCGGCGGGCGGTTCTCGGCGCTGTCGAATGTCGGTCTGATCCCCGCCGCCATCATGGGGCTCGACGTCGCCGCGGTCCGGCGCGGGGCGGGCGAGGCGCTGGCCCCGATTCTCGACGGCGCCGCGCCGGCCGCCTGTCCACCCGCCGTCGGTGCCGCCCTCGCCGTGGCCTTCGCGGAGATGCGCGGCATCGCCGTGAACGTGCTGTTCGCCTATTCGGACCGGCTGGAACGGTTCACCCGCTGGTGGGTCCAGCTGTGGTCGGAGAGCCTCGGCAAGCAGGGCCGCGGCATGACCGCGGTGCCCGCGCTGGGGCCGGTCGACCAGCACAGCGCCCTTCAGCTCTTTCTCGACGGGCCGGCCGACAAGCTCTTCACCGTCATTGCCACGCGCTGCCGCGATCTCGGCCCGCGCATTGACGCGGCCATGGCCGCCGATGCCGGACAGCCGGAATTCGCCGGGCACACCGTGGGCGATTTGGTGGCCAGCCAGCAGCGCGCCACGGCCGAGACGCTCGCCCGCAACGGCCGTCCGGTGCGGGTCCTCGACGTCGAGCGCATCGACGAGAGGCATCTCGGCGCCCTCATGATGCATTTCATGCTGGAGACCATCCTCGCCGCCCATCTCCTCGGCGTCGACGCCTTCGATCAGCCGGCGGTGGAGGAGGGCAAGGTGCTGGCGCGGCAGTATCTCTCCGAACTCTAAGGAAACGCGCCCATGGCCGTGCGCCGCCTGCCCGACCATCTCGTCGACCGCATCGCCGCCGGCGAAGTGGTCGAGCGGCCGGCGAGCGTCGTCAAGGAGCTGGTGGAGAACGCCATCGATGCCGGGGCCAGCCATGTCGACGTCGTGGTCGAGGCCGGCGGCC
>SKQW01000050.1 GCA_007118805.1 Rhodobiaceae bacterium
CGCCCCGGCGCGCCGGCAACGAGCGAAAGCGCGGCCGCCGCCGCACCACCCCCCGGGGAATAGCCCGCTGGCGCCCGCCCCTGCCCTTTGACGGGCGCGCGGACCGCCGCCGGCGCGGCGCTGGGTGCGGACATGATGGGCTTGCCCGCGCGGACCGCTCGCATGGCGGCGCAAACTGCGATAGACATGCGCCGGTCAGCTTCGGCAGGATCTTGCCCCTATGGTTTCCGCGTTTCTCGACAGGCTGTGCGGCGAGCCGGATTCGGCGTTGTCGCTAATCCGGCGGCTCTTTGCCGAGAACTTCCGCACCTACCAGCGCGGCTACGCCTTCGCATTCGTACTGATGGCGATCACGGCGGCCACCACCGCCCTCAGCGCCTGGCTCATCCGCGACGCGGTCAACGACGTGTTCATCGACCGGCAGATGCACATGGTGTGGGTCTTCGGTGGCGCCTTCCTGGCGATATCGGTCGTCAAGGGCTTTTCGGCCTATGGCCAGACCGTGCTGCTGTCCCAGATCGGCAACGCGATCGTGGCCAGTATGCAGCGCCAGCTATTCGCCAAGGTGTTGCAGCTCGGCATCGGCCATTTCGGGCGCAAGCATTCCAGCCATACCATCAAGCAGATCTCGCACAACGCACGGGCCGCGCGGGACCTGATGAACCTCATCGCCACGAGCTTCGGGCGTGACCTGCTCACCCTTGTGGCGCTGATCGCCGTGATGGTCGCGCTCGATCCGCTGATGTCGGCGCTTACGCTGCTGATCGCCCCGCCCATCATCCTGTTCATGGTCAAGGTGGTGCGTCGCATCCGCACGCTCGCCGCCCAGGAGATCGAGACTGGTGCCGCCGTTATCGCGACGGCGCAGGAGACCTCCCAGGGCATCCGGATAATCAAGTCCTTCACGCTGGAGGAGGCGATGAAGGAACGGGTCGCCCGCGTCGTGCGCGCCGTGCAGGAGCGCTCGGACAAGGCGGCCAAGGTGACCGCCTCGACTGGGCCGCTGATGGAATCGCTCGGAGGCGTGACCATCGCGCTGGTGCTGTTCTACGCCGGCTGGCAGACCATCGAAGGCGGCCGCAGCCCGGGCGACTTCATGGGCTTCATCGTTGCGTTCCTGCTGGCCTATGAGCCGGCCAAGCGCCTGGCGCGGTTCCGCGTCAGCCTGGAGCGCAGCATCGTTGGCGTGCGCATGATGTACGAGCTGATCGACACGCCGCCCGAGGAGATCGACTGGCCAGGCGCGGTGGTCCTTGACCGTGCCGAGGGCCGTATCGAGCTCGACGATGTGCATTTCGGCTACAAATTCGAGATCCCGGTCCTAAACGGCGTTTGCCTCACTGCCGAGGCGGGTGAGGTAATCGCGCTGGTCGGCCCGTCGGGAGGCGGGAAGACAACGATCATGAACCTCATCCAGCGCTTCTACGAGCCGTGGTCGGGCACGATCCGCCTCGACGGGCACGATATTCGCGACATCGCCATCTCGTCGCTGAGGCGCAACATCGCCTTTGTCAGCCAGGACACCTTCCTGTTCACCGGCACCGTGCGCGATAACCTTCAGCTCGGCCGGCTCGATGCCGGCGAGGCCGAGCTCGTCGAGGCCGCGAAGGCCGCTCAGGCCTGGGACTTCATCAGCGCCATGCCGGACGGCCTCGACAGCGAAATCGGCGAGAATGGCGCCTTCCTGTCGGGCGGCCAGCGGCAGCGCCTGGCGATCGCGCGGGCCATTCTCAAGAATGCCCCGGTCCTGCTCCTCGACGAAGCCACGTCCGCCCTCGACACTCAATCTGAGCGGCTGGTCCAGGCTGCCCTCGAGCGGCTCATGGAGGGCCGCACCACCATCGTGATCGCGCACCGGCTATCGACGATCCTGCGGGCCGACCGGATCCATGTGGTCGAGGATGGCCGGGTGGTCGAATCCGGCAGCCACGCCGAGCTGCTCGCCGCCGACGGCGTCTATGCCGAACTGCACCAGTCCAGCGAGCTGGACGTGATCGACGACACGGCGGAGCGGCCCGTGGCCGCCCAATAAGCGCCGCTGGCGTTAGCCCGGCGCGTTGGTCGGCGCGCCGACCCAGTCCGCCATGACCTGGTCGCAATAGGCGATGTCTTCGGCTGTCAGCTCGTTGCGAAACCCGCCCACCATGCCGCGCCGGACCTTGAAACTGTCGGGATCGGCCAGATTGCGCGGGGCCAGTGCGCCACCATACTGCTTCTGATAATGCCCGGCGCGCTCGCGCGCCTGCATCCGCTCGAAGGTGTTGTTGCCGATCGTTTCCGCTACGGCTGATTGGTCGGCAGGCTGATTCAGAAAGCCGAGGACGCGGCTCAGCCCCGCGTGCGGATCGGCGCGCAGGTCTTCATATGCCAGGACCAGCATGGAGCCGCGCTGCGCTGCGAGTGCCTGCCACATCGCGTTGTAGCGCACGATCTTCTCGATTCCGTGCCGCGGATCGCGAATGAACTCGGAGATCGTTCCGGGATAGCCGCCCTTACGACGGTCGACCTGATAGTAGCCGGACACCACGGTGTCGCGCGGATCGCGATGAAGTAAGACTATCCGGCCGAAGTCGTCGGCTTGCGACAAGTCGAGTTCGCTGAAGTGGCGGGCCTCGCTGTGGCCGGCGCCCGCGTGGGTATAGTGAAGCTCGACCGCAAGCTCGTCCAACATGACGCGCAGCCATGTCCGCCCGGATTTGGGAAAGGAGACGACCGCGTCGGGCTTGCGACCCATAAGCCGGCTGAGAAGTCGCATGGCTGCAAGGCTCACCGCTGCCCGGCGTGACACGCCAGATCATTGTTGCGCCGGCCCGAGGCGGCCCGGCCTTCAGTCGCCGGAGGCCTTGTGTCCGCGCCCGGACCCGGCGACCGCATCGGCGAGGATGCGCCGGCAGTCGCGCAATTCGGTCAATACCGAGCGCAGCTCGGATATCACCCCATCGGGCAGGGCGGCGGGAGCGGCGGCAGTGTCCGCAGACTGGTCGGGCGCCTCCGCCGGCGGAGGCGCCTCGGGCTCGACCTCTGGAGCATACTCGCCAGCCTCCTCGGAGCCATCGGCGAAGCCGGCATGCGTCATATCGGCGTGCGCCCCGGCGGCGTGGACAGCCTCGCGCGGCGGGCGCCAGGCCTCGGCAACACGCCGCGGCCCGTGCTGGCGCAGGATTCGCTGCACGCCCTTGATGGTGTAGCCGTCCTCATAGAGCAGGTGACGGATGCCCCTGAGCAGGTCGACGTCTTCCGGGCGATAGTAGCGCCGCCCGCCGCCCCGCTTCATGGGGCGGATCTGCGAGAACCGCGTCTCCCAGAAGCGAAGCACGTGCTGCGGCAAAGCGAGGTCGTCCGCCACCTCGCTGATGGTGCGGAACGCCTCGGGCGATTTCTGCCTCGAGCCCATCGCTACGGAACCGTCAGTTGTGACTGAGGGACTCGTTGATCCGATTCTTTAAAACGGCGCTGGGCTTGAATACCAAAACGCGACGCGGTGCGATCGGAACCTCCTCGCCGGTTTTTGGATTGCGCCCGATCCGCTGTCCCTTGTCGCGCACCACGAAAGAGCCGAAGGAGGACAGCTTGACCGTCTCGCCCCGCTCCAGGCAGTCGGAAATCTCCGCCAGCACCGACTCCACCAGGCCTGCCGATTCCGTGCGCGACAAGCCGACCTTCTGATACACCGCCTCGCAAAGGTCAGCGCGTGTGACCGTCCTCTCCCCCATCGAACCAAACTCCGCAGAACCCGCCGCTGTCCACGGCCACCTTGTCATGAAACAAAGACGCTATGCGGTCGAACAGCCACGGTCAACTACGCCAATATGCCAAAACATTCGTGACGTTGTGGAGGGTTCTTAGAGCCGGGTTGAGAAATCGGATGGCTCTCACCAGCGCACCACGGCGCCTCCCCAGGTGAAGCCGCCGCCCATCGCCTCTAACATGACGAGATCGCCCGGCCGGATGCGGCCATCGCGGCAGGCCTCGTCGAGAGCCAGCGGGATCGAGGCCGCCGAGGTGTTGCCGTGGCGATCCACCGTGATCACCACCTTGTCGTCCGGCCA
Source organism: Rhodobiaceae bacterium (assembly GCA_007118805.1). GTDB lineage: Bacteria > Pseudomonadota > Alphaproteobacteria > Rhizobiales > Tepidamorphaceae > SKQW01. The sequence goes on from SKQW01000050.1 coordinate 4,050, forward strand.
GCCGAACTTACGGGCCGTGGCGTCGATGATGCGGCGATTGGCCTGATGGGGCACGAACCAGTCGATGTCCCCGGCGGTTAGGCCCGCATCTTCAAGTGCGCCGTCAATGACGTCGGAGACCAGTCCGACGGCCCGGCGGAACACTTCGCGGCCCTCCATGCGCAGATGCCCCACCGTGCCCGTCGAGGACGGGCCGCCATCGACATAGAGCTTGTCACGGAATCTGCCGTCGGAGCGCAGATGCGAGGACAGGACTCCGCGATCGCTCGCGCCGCCCTCCTGCTGGCTGGCCTCGATGACCACGGCCCCCGCCCCGTCGCCGAACAGCACGCAGGTGGTGCGGTCCTGCCAGTCGAGAATCCGGGAGAAGGTCTCCGCGCCGATTACCAGGGCTCGCCTGGCCTGCCCGGTGCGGATGAAGCTGTCCGCCGTCGCCAGCGCGAAGACGAAGCCCGAGCACACCGCCTGAAGATCGAAGGCGACGCCGCTATGCAGCCCGAGCTGTTCCTGCACCGTGACCGCGGTGGCCGGGAATGTCTGGTCCGGCGTCGCCGTGGCCACAATGATGAGGTCGATGGTGCCGGCGGACATCCCGGCATTGGCGAGCGCCTTCCGGGCGGCCTGGGTGCCGAGATCGGAGGTGCGCTCCCCCTCGGCGGCGACATGGCGTTCCCGGATGCCAGTGCGCTGGGTGATCCATTCGTCGCTGGTCTCCACCAGGCGGGCCAGTTCCTCGTTGGAGACGATGCGTTGTGGCAGATAGGAGCCGGTTCCACGCACCACCGAGCGCAGCACCGTCATGAGCCGGCCTCCGCCGACGCGCCCATCGTCTGGGCATCGACCGGGGGACGGTTTGTCAAGCCTTCGGCGACCTTCGCCAGCAGGCCATTCTCGGCCATGTCGTGGCCGAGGGCGACGGCCGCCGCGAAGCCTTCCGCATCGGCGCCGCCATGGCTCTTGATGACGACCCCGTTGAGGCCGAGGAACACGCCGCCATTCATCCGTCTGGGGTCCATTTTCTCCTTCAGCGTGTCGAACGCGTTGCGGGCCAGCACGAAGCCGATCCGGCTCATCAGGCTGCGTCCCATGGCCGACCTCAGATAGCTGGCGATCTGGTTGGCCGTTCCCTCTGCGGTCTTCAGCGCGATGTTGCCGCTGAAGCCTTCGGTTACCACGACATCCACCGTGCCCTTGCCGAGATCGTCGCCCTCGACGAAGCCGAAATAATTGATGGGCAGGCCCGACTCGCGCAGGATGCGGCCCGCCGCGCGCACATACTCCAGGCCCTTGACCTCCTCAACCCCGATATTGAGGAGCCCTACGCTCGGCTGGGCTAGCCCGAACAGCGCCCGGGCCATCGCTTCGCCCATCACGGCAAAGCTGGCGAGCTGCTCGGCGTCGGCGCCGATCGTCGCGCCGACATCGAGGACGATGCTCTCGCCCCTCAGCGTCGGCCAGATCGCAGCGATCGCCGGACGCTCGACGCCCGGCGTCGTCTTCAGGCACATCTTCGACATCGCCATCAGGGCGCCGGTGTTGCCGGCCGAAACCGCCACGTCGCACTCGTCGCGGCGCACCGCCTCCAGCGCGAGCCACATGCTCGAGCGCCGCCGGCCGTGGCGCAGGGCCTGGCTTGGCTTGTCATCCATGCGCACCGCCACATCCGTATGCTCGATGCGGGACGCCTTGGCCAACTCGGGATGGCCATCGAGCAGCGGCCGGATCACCGTCTCATCGCCGACGAAGACGAACTGCGCCTCGGGGTGGCGGTCACGGGCCAGTGCGGCGCCGGGAATGGTCACCGCCGGGCCCACATCGCCGCCCATCGCATCGATGGCTATCCTGATCGTTGCCGCCATTGGGTTCTTCGCAGCGAGTTCCCGGGAGTTTAAGCGCGCTGCGCGAGACCGAAGGTCCGTCGCGAGAAGCCTTGGGACAATAGCGATCTCGCCCAGCGAGACAACCGCTTTCTCGCCCTTAGCAGGCGCCGCCGGGCGGTCCGGGCCGACCGCGGCGCGCTCAGCGCCCGCTTCCGCGCAGGCCGGCCAGCGCGGCGAATGGCCCGCTCTCCGGCCCCGGCTGCCCGCCTTCGGTCACGGTCAGCTCGGCGCCCTCGCGCCGCGGATAGGGGTCGAGACCGAGCACCAGATACTCCACGGCGAGAGCGCCCACATCGATGCGCTGATTGTCGAGCGCCTCGATATCGGCGCGCTCGATCGCGCCGAGCTCCTGGTCCGGCACCGCGGCCGGATCGGGCGCGAAGTACTCCTCGAAGCTCTCGCGCACGACATTATGGACCGGCTCGAAGGTCACCACACAGCGCTGGACCACCGCCGCTTCGACCCAGCCGGTCACCACCAGCCCGTTGCGGCCCCAGGGGTTAATCTCGACGCGCCCCGAGACCCGTTCTACCGCCGGGATGCCGAGATGCGCGGCCAGGGCAGCCCCGGCCGACGCGTCGGCCTCCAGATCGACCGCCAGCCCCTCGTCGGGGACATCGACACGACGCACGATCCGGCTCAAGGGAAGGTCGCTGCCACTCATGTCACACCTCCGCTGTCATCCCCGTCTCCGTCGTCGCCACGGCCCAGCCGAACGCGCCGCGCACCAGCTCGTCGCGGGGCTGCTTGGCCATGGCCGCGTCCGACTCGGCGATATAGTGCGCCAGACGCGTCGCATTACCCATCTGCCCGCCCTCGCCGAGGACGTTGCGGCCGATCGCCTGGCAAAGCGCTTCGCCGTCACCGGCTTCCAAGGCCGCCTCATAGGCCGCCGCACGCCCGTAGAAGGCACGGATGGTCTCCTTCATCCGCTTGGGTATCGCGACATCGCTGACCCCCATTTCCCGAAAGCTGTATTCCATGTCGCGGAAGAACGCATCGATCAGGCCTTGTGGCATCGCGCTGCGCTCCTCCTCCCCGCTCCGCAGGCGCCGCAGCACCACGGCCAGGTGGAGGACGATCATCTCGAAACGCCCGGCCACGGTGTCCGGCACGCCCAGATCGGCATAGAACACAGGCTGCCGCGCCTGTGCCACGATTCGTGCATAGACAGGGTCGGCAGGATTGACGGATCGGAACCGTTGGAGAAGTCTTTGGAACATGGCACGCTCTTGACGTTGGCAATGGCGGCGGCACGCTGTTGCATTCGAAAGGGCAACCGGATAGGTCAATCCACCGGCTTCAATCTATCCCGGAATCGACACTGGGAGTAGCGCACTGAACGGGCCCGAGGAAACCGGGCCCGAGGACACGGGGAAACCATGCGCACGCACAAGAGTCCAGGCCCGGCCGCTCGGGCGAGCACGTTGCGCGTTGCCGCGCTTGGCGCAAGTGTGCTGATCCTGTCGACATTCGTCGCCGGCTGCCAGGGCCTGAAGATCACCCGCAACCACGGCTACGTCCAGTCGCAGGAACTGATCGAGCAGGTGCCGGAAGGTTCGAGCCGCGAATATGTGCGGCTGGTGCTCGGTACACCGTCCACCGAGGCGACATTCGGCGACGAGGCGTACTACTACATCTCGCAGAAGACCGAGCGGGTCGCCTTTCTCGAGCCGCGGATCGTCGATCAGCGCGTCCTGGCCGTCTATTTTGACGAGGACGGAACGGTCTCGCAGATCGCCAATTACGGCCTTGAGGATGGGCGCCTGATCGACTTCATCGGTCGCACCACGCCGACCACCGGAGAGGAAG
>SKQW01000144.1 GCA_007118805.1 Rhodobiaceae bacterium
CGGGATGCCGCACGCGAGCTGCGCCGGCATGGACCGGTCGCCCGCACCGGCTACCCGAATGTTCTGGTGATGCGGGTCGAGGATCCCGTGGCCTTCGCCGAGGCCCTGGCCCATCGCTTCGCCGGGGCGCCCGGCCTTGCAAACTTCATCTCCCGCGTCGTGCCGGCACAGATCACCTTCGACTTCGTCGAGGCCGCCGATCTTGAAGCCAAGGTGGATGCGCATGCGGCGGAACTTCTGCCGCAGCTCGCCGGAAAGTCGTTCCACATCAGAATTCACCGGCGCGGGCTCAAGGAGCGGCTGTCGAGCCACCTCGAGGAACAGCGCGTCGGGCAGGCACTGCTCGCGGCGCTTGAAGCGGCGGGAACGCCCGGGCGGGCGGAGTTCGACAATCCCGACCTGATCGTCGCCATCGAGACAATCGACCACCGCGCCAGCCTGTCCCTGTGGACGCGCGATCAGCGCCAGCGCATGCCCTTTCTCAAGCTCGACTGAGGTGGCAGGCCGCCATAGGTGGACATGGGCCATCGGCACTGACTTTTCGGTGATGCACCTCCAGGCAGATTCGCTTTGGGCCGAAGGGAGCGGCCGCGACCTCGCCCTCGGCGCTGCCTATGGCTTGGCGTCGTCTGATGTTGACGTTCCCGAGAGCGAGATCGTGCAGCGCGGTGGAGGCGGCCATTGCCCATGATGTCAACTGCGGCGGCAGTGCATGGTGCACCGAACTTCGATCCGCGACGCCCGGCCCCAATCATGCAGGATAGTGATGGGTTGCCGCTCGGCAATCGCATGTCATCTGAGCACAGCGAGCGCCCAGATGATCAGCTCGGTGCCGGCCTCGACGAAGGCGGAGCTGAGCGCGGCGGCGGCAATGCTCCCTTGAGCAGCGTCAACCGGCGCCGACCCGTGAAAGCGGCGGGCATCGACTATCGCGCCGTCGAGGTCGACGATCCTGGCAACCAGGCTAACCCGTGCCTCGCGCGCTCCTGCCTCGACAATCTGGAACTCGCGCAATTCGAGCAAGAGATGATGGTCAGAGACGATCTCGGGAACGTCGGCGCTGACCCCCAGGTAGCCCGCGTTCTCGAACCCCTCTACCAGCCTTGCCTGGACAAGTCTTGGCAAGCTGTCGCTCCATTGAAGATGGGGGATGGAGGAGATCCGGCCGTCGGCAGCCTCGACCAGCATCCGCTGCGTGTCCAAGAGTAGTATCGCGGTGGGCATGCTGATGGCCAATTGCCCGTCCGGGATCCGCTCAAGCCGCGGGAACTCGCTGGGTGCGCGCAAGTCGAACACACCGACCGGTTCCCGAACATCCTCCCCGACCATTCGTTCGAGACCGCCCAGAACGGTGTCGACCCGATCCGCATTGCGGGCCAGAGCATCGGCAAAGGCAGAGATGTCGGCGATGGTTTGACCCAAGGGTTCCGCATTCTCGGAGAGCAGCCGGTCAATGCGCCGAAATCCCTCTCGCGCCGCCTGGGTCCAATCCTGGCCCGCTTCAGCGGGCGCCCGAAGAACGGATGGCTCGCCCGGGACTGGAACAAGTCGCGGCGCAATGGCGCTGCCGCCGGTAAGCGAGATCACCGGCACGCCTGCTAAGCCCCGAAACTCGACGTCGACAGCCGTGTCCTCGTGCAGCGGTACGGCCGGATCGAGTGCAATCGTGGCGACCACTGCGCTCTCTGGATCGGGCCCCAACTCAAGATCGGTCACTTCGCCGACCCTGATACCCCTGAAGTGCACTTCCGACCCGCGAGTCAAGCCGGTGGCGGAATCTTCGAACGCAATCACGTAAGAGACCCGCTCGGCGAACGGCCCCTCGCTGAGCCACAGCAGGAATGCGGCGACTCCCGCTAGGACCGCAAAGACGAAAAGTCCGACGACAAATGGGGCGGACCGAGTTTCCATCACGGGTCGAATAGCTGCCGGGACTTGAGCCTGCTTTGATCCGGATCATTTCATAGGCTGGTAGAACGATGGTCAATTCAGTCACGGGAAGTGGAGAAGGCTTAGGCGGCCGGGTTATGGAGCATGAGCGAGTCAGACAGCTTGTTGATCAAGTCACCGGAGCAGGGTTACGGACGTGGACGGCAGTGGGTGCTGAGATTCAAGAGCACGATGGCTGCGGCGCTTATCGCTGTGTGCTTTTCAGCGCCAGCTTTGGCTGCCGCACCGTTTGAGGGATGGGCAGGGATCTGGCGTGGTGATGGCTCCATCACCATGACAACCGGCGTTGCCGAACGCCTCCGCTGCCGAGCCGACGTCTCGCAGCGACATGGCGACCACTTTCAGCAGCGGCTGCGATGCGCCAGCGACACCTACAGAGTGCTGGTTGACGCAACCGTCGAACATGCGCGCGGACGCATCACCGGAATGTGGTCTGATGCGCGTACGGGAGTATCCGGAAGCCTGTCCGGCCGGCTGCGCGGCGAACGCATGGACGCTGTTGTCCAGGCTTCCGGCTTCTCGGCTGACATCATGATGACCAGGCGTGGCGAGCAGCGCGCTTTCGTCATTCGCCCTCGCCAGACGGACGTTCGGGAAGTTCGGGTCCTACTGCGAAAGACGCCAAACTGAGATCAACCACAGGATCGAATCGCTTCGCTTACTCGTGGCCGCTTTCGTGTCCGCCCCGTCGGGTTAAACCAAGGCGAAAACCCGGGCAGGGGCACCGGAAGCGCCGACAACCTTCGGCACTCCGACCACCATGGTCGCCCCCTTGGGCGGAACAGCGTCAAGTAAGGCGATCGCCTCGATTCCCCAACGCCCGCTCGGCAGCCAGGCACGATGCACGGCGAAGTCCGGCGAACAGCCGGGATCCAGCGACAAGGTGTCGACAGCGATGCCGACGACGTTGCGATCGCTCATCAGCATGTGGGCGGCATCGACGTGGAAGCCGGGAAAGTGCAGCAAACCGTCATCGCCCGGATTGCGGAACGATTCGCTGCCGAAGCGAGGAGACCATCCGGAATTCATCGCCACGCAGCACATATCGGGGAGCGGGCCAAAAGCCTTCTCCCATTCTGCGATATCGCCTGGTGTTAATTGATAATCCGGGTCCGCGGCCGCCCCCGCCCGCACATCGATGACCGCCAGCGGCACCACCAGCTGGCAGGGGGGGATTTCAGCGGGGCCGGCACCATCGGCAGAGAAATGATACGGTGCATCGAGATGCGTGCCGGTGTGCTCGCCGATGTGCCAGACCGCATCGTTGAACCCGTCTTCTGCGAGACTTGCGATCGGTTCGAGCCGCAACTGCCGCTCACCGAAGAAAGTCGGGCAATCCTCAGCAAGCGCATGGGTGAGGTCGACCACCTGACGAAAACGCGACCTCCGCCGAGTTGTGTCCTCGGGAGGCTGCGTCGGGTGACCCGGGTCGCCTGCGGCCCGAAACGCCTTTGGGTTCATACCCCACCTCTTGCGTGCACGACGCCATACACCCGACAGGGTCGAAGGGGTCCGAACCCGTCCGCGAAGCGCCATGCCTTCACGGCCGCACGACCAGAACCGGGCAATCGGCATTGCGGATTGCGTGATGGGCAACGCTTCCCGCCACAAGCTGGGACAATCCTGAGCGTCCGTGCGTGGTCATTGCGATCATGGCTCCTGGAAGGCCCCGGGCATAGTCGGCAATGGACTTGCCAGGGTCATCGCCATGGAGAACATCCCATTCCGCAGCGATGCCTCGGTCGTCCCGCAGCCGTCTCGCCTCTCGTCGAAGATAGGATGACTCGCCCATCGTGTCGCTGGCCGTCCTCAGGCCGACGCGGTCTGGGCGCAGTACCTGGACCAACCAGGGCTTGGCGCCCGTGCGCTGGGAGACCTCCGTCGCATGCGGTAGAATTGCCTCGGACAGTTCCGACGTATCCAGGCATACCAACACGGACTGGACGTTCAGGTCGTGTCGTGGTTGGAAGCTCGGACCCGCGACCACAACAGGCGTCCTGGCGCCGCGCACCACTTCGGCCGCAACACTGCCGAAAAGCGCTTCCCCGACAGGCGGGCGAGCATGGGTGGACAGGCAGCTTAAAGCGCCAGGCCGCTGCTGGAAGTAGGCGGTGATCCGCTTGGCCGCGTCGCGGTCCTCGACCACTTCGATATGCGCTTCGGCAAGGCCGACCTTGGCGAGCCTTGACTTGAGATTTTCCTGTTGCGGCCGAATGGCATCGGCGCTGACCACCACCGAAACGACCGACCAGGAAACGTTCAGCTGGCGCGCCAAGGCCGCTGCGAGAGTGGCAACAACAATGTCCCTGTCGGTCCCCTCGATTGCCACGATGATCTCGTCAAACATGAGCGGTCTCTCGTCCCGGGATGCAGGGGCGTGGTGCTGCGCCCAAGTCGTGCATCAATGGGGCGGTCCTCGGCTGCCAGCCTTGATTTGCCGCAAGCTGGCGACAAGCCTCTTCTCTGACTGGATGATGGCTCATGCCGCGTTCCGAGCTGCCGTTCAGGCCAGCGGATAACCCTGGATCAGCCGGATCATCTCCTCCTCGAGAGAACGCAGGTGACGTTCGGCGTCCTCCCGGCGCGCGGGATCATATTCCATGTCCGATCTGTTGAGCCGGCGGTGGGTCCGGTGATGCTCGTTGATGAGATCCTGAAACGGGGCGCTTGACCTGCTGAGCGAGCGGATAATGTCCGCACGGTCAGGGAAGCGCTGCATGAGCCGGGCAATCTTCTCTTCCATGTCCTGCTCCGGGATTGAAACAGTAATTAAGAAGTCACATAGCAGCGGCACTACGCACGTTGATCTTGATCAACCCTGCCTACTTGCTTCTATCTCCGATGGATCGCGGGCCTTTCCGGCGTCACTGCTGGTCCAGCGCCTCTATCTCCTCGGCAAAGCGTCGCTTCAGCGGGTCCCGCTTCAGCTTGAGGGTCGGGGTCAGCAGCCCCTGCGCGATGGTCCATAGCTCAAGCGTCAGGTGGAATGCGTGGATCTGAGCGTATCGCGGAAAGCCGCGCAGACGTTCGTCCAGTCGCTCCCTCACCGCACGATGGACTTGCGCAGCGGTCAGTCCTTGCGGATCGGAAGGATCCAGATCAAGCTTAGAAGCGAGACTGCGCCATGCCGCTTCGTCCAGTACGAGGAGGGCCATCGGCCGGGGGCGGTTGTCCCCGAGGATCATGGCCTGCGCAAACAGGGGATCGCGCGTAATGGCAGCCTCGAGGTCGGTGGGAGACAACTTCTCGCCACTCGATAGTACGAGGATCTCCTTGAGGCGCCCGCGAATGTAGAGCTGGCCTTCTCTGATCGCCCCGATGTCGCCGGTGTGAAACCAGCCGCCGCGCAGCGCGCGGTGCGTCTCGCTATCCCGCTGCCAGTAGCCGAGCATGTTGCCGGGAGAACGCACCAGGATCTCATCGTAAGCACCAATGCGAATATCGATCCCGGTCAACGGACGGCCTACCGATCCTGGCTGATATTCTCCCGGATCTGCTGCCGAGACCGCCGAAGATGCCTCGGTCAGGCCGTAGCCTTCGATGAGGGGCAACCCGATGCCCAGGAAGAACCTGGCGGTATCCGAAGAAAGCGGGGCGCCTCCAGAGACTGCCACACGAACGCGACCACCGAGCCGCGAGGTGATGCGCTGGCCGACCAGCCGCCGCAGCAGGGCATTCGCCGAACGCTTGATAGTCCCTGCATCTCCACCCTGTCTGGCAACTTCGTAGCAGGTCTGGCCGACCGACACCGCCCAGGCGAGCAGCCTGCGCCGGATGGGACTAGCTAAGGCCTGCATTTCGACAGCGTCGCGGATCCGATCGAGCACAGTTGGCACGACGAGAAGAATGGTCGGCTTGGCTATCAAGAGGTCCTGACGCAATCGCTCGACCGAGCGGGCAAACACTACCGTGGCGCCGATCATCACCGGCACGTAATAGCCCACGACCCGCTCGAAGATGTGCGCCAGCGGCAGATAGGACAGGAACACATCGTCCTTCGTACCCGGAATGCGATCGAGGATCGCCTCTGCCACCGAGATCATGTTGCGGTGGGAGAGCATGACTCCTTTGGGCTGGCCGGTGGTGCCGGAGGTGTAGACGAGCGTGGCGAGATCATGCGGCAGCGGGCGATGAGCATGCGCCAGGCACTGGGCGCTGGGCTTCGGCTGCCACTCGGCAAGCAGTCGCACCCTCTCGTCGTCAACTGAGTGGTCGGCTTCTACGCATACCACGCGCACGATCTGTCTCAGGGGGTCGCTACTTCGCAGTGCTTTCCAGGCGCTGACGCTTTCCGTCATCAGCAGCCGCGCGCCGGAATCCTTCAGAATGTGGGCTGTGGTTCCCGCGGCATCGGCAACAAAGAGCGGCACGACCACCAAGCCAAGCGACATGGCCGCCTGATCGAAACAGATCCAATCGATGCCGTTGCGCAGATGGATGGCGACGCGGTCTCGGGCCTGCAGTCCCTCCTGTTCGAACGCGGCCCGCCAGCGAGCGGTGTGCGCCGCCATTTCAGACCACGTGTAGCTGCGCCAGGCGCCGCTCTCGATGTTGAACTGCCGATAGGCGATACCGGTCGGGTTGTGCATCACCCGCAACCGAAACAGCTCCGGGATCGTCTGCGCGTCTCGGGCCGGGATCATCCGGTCCTCCAGCGGCGGCGTCTTGCTGCCAGCATGATATGCTTGGCGGCCGCCCCGAGCAGGTTTCGGATCGTGAACGGCACGAGGATTAGAAGTCCAGTCCCCCTCTCATAGCGAGGATTCATGGCCAGAAAGAATCGCACGTCGGGATGCCTGCTTGATCGCCAGGCATCGGCCTCGGCCGGAGTCTCCCGAGTGATCCATCCGATCTCCCGCAGGAGAGGACCGTTCTCAGACGGTGGAACCTCAAAGGAGTCTGCCAGCTGACTCATCGCTTCCTGGATGTGCTGTGGCGTGTTGCGCCGGCGGCTTGGATAAATCGTCGGAAAGCGTTCCGCGATTAGGCAGTAGCTTGAGGGGTGGACGAGCATTCCCAGATAGAAGACCCGGCGGGTCGGGTTCCGCAGCTTGCATAATAGGCCCTGCATGAACACGAACGATGCGGTCTCCTGGCGTCCCCGGTATTGCTTCAACAGCCCTGCTTCAGCGCGAAATATGGTGCAGCTCTCGCCCTGCCACGTCCGCCGGTAGCGATGCACGGCGCAATAGCCGACGGCCGTTCCCTCTGCGTTGCGGAAGATCTTGATCCTGGTGGCCGTCGCGTGGTCGTGCAGCACGCAAGCGACGAACTGCCGCCGCGAGAGCCCTGAGAATATCTTCCGGTGCAGTGCGAAAAGCTTATCGCCCAGCGCATCGCGCTCAGCCGCCGAGAGGTCGGACAGACTGACCACCTCGGCGCTCAGTCTCGCCATGCCGCCGAAGGCGGGAATGAGGCGACCGTCATGCCGGGGAGAATGATCAATTGCCCCCTCACCAGCGTGAATCCATGGACTTCTCCGGAAGTGAAAGCTTCAAGGTCCTGCCTATGGCCACAGCAAGGCATTCAGGAAGCCATGCTGGCGAAGGGGCGGTCAGAGTGCCTTGATCTGCCACAAAGCCGATCACTCTTTGGTTCGATCGCCGTTTACCTCCAGACCTGTTTGGCGAAGATGGTTCTGGGCCCGCTGGCCAATGAACAGAACGAGAAGAACGGTGATGACGAGCCCAGCCAGAAGCATCACGGATTCTGCTGTGCCTGCCGGCCCCTCGAAAGCCAAGGCGCCTGCCACGCCGACATAGACGTATAGGAAG
>SKQW01000250.1 GCA_007118805.1 Rhodobiaceae bacterium
GTCGCGCCCTGCGATCCGTCGCCGACCGGCTCCTCAACGTCGCATGCGCCATGCTCAAAACCGGAACCATCTTCAATCCCATCACCGAAAAGCCCTCTTGCTAAACGGTGGGGAGTCCCCCTACCAATCCTCTCTTCCAAAATGCTCTCTCGGCCGTGATCGGCGGCCGAAATCCGCAGGAAACGCAGGCTTTTCAGGCTGCACGTTCGGAGCGTGACCTGCACTCCGTGAAGTCATTTCGTTCTCTCCGGGCGGATGTTCTCTGAACCTCCGGAGTTCGGCCAAAAGGTACCGAGCTTCGCGGCCATTGAAATCATTGGCGTTTTCACACTGCCAACCTCCGTGCCGATGAAGCGTCCCTTGGTCTGCGAAGGCAACCGGAATCGGAAGCTGATATCGACAGCAACCCGACCTCATGATCGTGTGTAGCGCGTTCTCAAGTGCCTATCCCCGCGCGTACGGGGGAACCGCGCACCATTGGGCAAGGCCACCGGCGCCGGTGGTGTTCATTCCGGCGCTTGCCGCGTGGCCGTCTGCGCCATCCCGACCCGCTCCGATGGCCACTCCCCCACTGGCGCCGAGACCGACGCTAAACCAACATTGCCGATGGATCCGGTGGGGGCGGGGCACTGGTGTCATCGCGCTTCATTCGATCAAGCGGCCATCGCTGGAAAAAAAGGGATAGGGGCCGTCGAATTCTCCAATGAAGCTCAAGTGACTGACCACAAGCCCCTCCTCCGAAAGGTAGTGCAACTGACAGCAGGCGGGCTCCATCACAAAGGCCGGGGGGCTCTCTGGGCTCAGATCCAGGGCAACCGAATGGGCTGGGCTGGGGGCGATACTCGCGGTGATTCCATTCCAGTGAACCTGGATCGTTCGATGTACATGGCCGCAGATCAATCGTCGCACCTGAGGATGCCGACGTAGCACGGTCGCGAATCCCTTCCCGTTTCGGCAGTTCTGGGCGTCCATGTGCCTGATGCCAGTGAGGAACGGGGGGTGGTGCATAAAGATGAGGGTCGCACGATCCGGCTGTTCGCTGAGGCATGCGTCGAGCCAGGCCAGACGGTCTTCGCAGAGCATTCCCTCCTTGGGCCCGTCATAGGTGTCCAAGCCAACCAGCCGGACGGGAAAGTCGTCCACGCAGTACTGGATGAAGTCCGGATGCGCGCGCCAATCACCGACCTCCGGGAATGCCTCCCGGAAGTTCACACGATCGTCGTGATTGCCAGGGATTACGAACCACGGCATTTCCAGCGGCCGGATCAGCCGGCGAAACAGGGCATACTCGTCTGGTTGGCCATAGTCGGTGAGGTCACCGGTGAACAAGACGGCGTCCGGCCGCCGAGGCAGGCTGTTGAGGTGGCGAACGCAGGCCGAAAGATGGCCGGCCGTGTCAACCTGACCATAGGCAGGCTTGCCATTCGCACGAATGTGAGTGTCGGTAACCTGTGCAATCAGCATGCGTAGTTGTTTCAGTTGGTTGTTTCGACGCGGCGAAGGTGGCGGGAGCTTGCAATCAACGCAGGGTCAGGAACTCGCCCTCCTCCAGCTTGAGATGGATGGGGTCGCCGGGCGCATAATGGTGGCGCCCGCTTGTCTCGATGATCATGTGGGTCTCGCCGCCCCCGTCGACGGCGAGCCGGCATCGGTCTCCGAGAAAGAAGGAGGTGACGACCTGGCCCTTTAGCTGCGCCCTCTCCGGTTCGACGATTTGAGCGGATTCCGGCCGAAACAGAAGCTCGACCGGACCGTCTCGTTCGGCCGACCAGGGAAGCACGCCACCGGGAACCTCGAGCCGCCCATTCCGGGCATGTCCGGACAGCCGATTCATCGTTCCGATGAAGTCGGCCACGAATCCGTTGGCCGGGGAATGGTAGATGTTGCGGGGGGCGCCGATTTGTGCCACGCGCCCATTGCTCATGACGACGATCCGGTCGCCCAGCGCCATCGCCTCTGCCTGGTCGTGTGTGACATACACAGCCGTGATCCCGAGACGGCGCAAGAGGGCGTCGATGTCGACCCGCAGGCGTTCGCGAAGCAGGGCGTCCAAAGCCGTCAGCGGCTCGTCGAGAAGCAGCACCCGCGGATGGATGGCGATCGCCCGAGCAAGGGCGACACGCTGACGCTGCCCTCCGGAAAGCTGATCGATCTGACGATGGCGCAGCGCTTCTATGTCCATCATCTCGAGCATCTCGCCGACCCGTTGTTCGACCTGTTGTCGGGGCAGGCGGCGGACCTTGAGTCCATAGGCGACGTTTTGCTCGACATTCATGTTGGGGAACAGGGCATAGGACTGAAACACCATGCCCACATTGCGCCGCTCGATGGGCAACGGGGTGACCTCGTCGTCGCCAAAGAGCACACGCCCGCCCGGGTCAGGGGATTCCAATCCGGCAATGATGCGCAGGGTCGTTGTCTTGCCACAGCCGGAAGGCCCCAGAAGGACCATGGTTTCGCCCGCCTCGATCTCAAGATCGATCGGCTCCAGCGCGCGCGTGCCATCGTCGAATGTCTTGGCACAGCCATCGAGAATGACGGATGTGCCGCTCGTGTCGGGGCGTTTCATGGCCGCACGACCTCCCTTGCCACGTATCGGGTCAGCCCTTCGCTCTGTGCCGGGTCGGCCTCGGGCTCGGCAACGGCCGCGCGCCGCTTGCGCGGCTGGGCCCATACTTGCATGGCAACGAGCAGGGGCAGGATCATCACCAGGAACACCAGGGTATAGGCGCTCCCGATCTCAAGGCGCATCGACGCGTAACTGTCTGCGAGCCCCACAGGCAATGTCTTCGTCAACGGCGTGTGCAGCATCCAGGTTATGTTGAACTCGCCGATCGACAGCGTGACCACCATCAGCGAGCCGGCAAGGATGCCGGACCGGCAATTGGGAACGATCACCCCGAAGAAGCGCTGCCAGAACCCCGCGCCGAGACTCGCTGCCCCTTCCTCAAGAACGCGGAAATTGATGCTCGACAACACGGCCATTACCGCCCGGATCATGAAGGGCAAGGTGTAGAGGACGTGACCGACCAGTATGAATACCCAGCTGGCCCGGAACTCCCGGATTCCGCCATAGGTGATCAGCAAGGCAAGCGCGATGGCGAGTCCTGGTATGGCGAGGGGAAGAGTCAGCGTCTCCTCGATCATTCGTGCCACGGGACCGCCGCGCTTGGCGAGGACATAGGCCGCCGGAACCCCGATCACGATCGTCGTAGCCAGACAGGCGATAGCGATCAGGAGCGACAGAAAGATGGTGTCCGAATAAAGCCGCCATACCTCGTACACCCACTGAAGGGTCAGCCCGCTTCCCAGGCCCTGCAGGAAATTGACAGTGACGCCGGCAAGGACCGACATCACCACCGGGACAAGCAGGAACAGGCACACCAGCAAGGTGAAGGCAAACTGTGCGTAGAAGGTCCAGGTTCGGCGTCGCATGAGACTACCCCGCCGCCGCCACGGTCGTGCCGGCGAATGACCGTGCCACATTCAGCGCAATCCAGGTAATGAGGCCGAGCACGATGCTCAGAGCCGCCGCGCTTGCGATGTTCGCCCGCAGCGTGAATTCGGTGTAGATGGTCATCGGCAACACATCGATGTTGGTGGCGAGCGTGAAGGCGGTGCCGAATGCCCCCATCGCCGTGGCAAAGGCGATGGCGCCGGAGGCGATCAAGGCCGGCATGAGTGCTGGCAGGATAACGTCCCGCACCACGCGCCACTGCGATGCCCCCAGGGATCGCGCCGCCTCCTCGAGATTGGCGTCCAGCTTCTCGGCGGCGGCCATGATGGTCAGGATGACCCGGGGAATCGAGAAATAGACGTAGCCCATGAACAGCCCCGCCATCGAATAGGCGAAGACCAGGCGGTCCTGAAACACCAGCTCCGTGAACTGTCCGATCAGGCCCTGGCGGCCGGCCAGCATGATGACCAGGAAGCCCACCACCACGCCCGGGAAGGCCAGTGGGAAGGTGAGCATCGCGATCAGCATGCTGCGGCCGAAGAACCGGTTCCGCTCGAGAAACAACCCGGCGATGGTGGCGATCAGGAGTGTGGTGAAGGTGACGGTGGCTGCCAGAACGACGGTGGCAACAAGCGCTTCGAAATACCGTGGCGTCGTCAGTACCGTCCAATAGGTTGCCATCCCCGACGGGCCAGTCCCGGCCACCACCGCCAGCCGTGCCACCGGCAGGAGGAAGAAGGCCAAGGCGATGATCATCGCTGGCAGGATCAGGATGACGAGATAGGGAAATTCCTGGCGCCGCATGACGAGCTCCAGATTGGAAACGCGGGCGGCAAAGCGCCGCCCGCCAGTCCTCTAATGCCGGTCAGCGAACTTCGTTGAGGTAACGTTCGCCGAATGCTTCCTGCACCTCTGCCATGTGGCCATAGTCGACAGGCGAGGCCCGCTCGTATTCGGAGTCCGGCAGAAACATCTCCTGCGTCTCCGGTGACATGGCGCCCGGACGTACCGGTCGCAGGAAGGCATTGGCCCAAACGGCCTGCCCCTCGTTCGACAAGACGAAGTCCAGGATTTTTTCCCCGTTTTCGCGGTGTGGCGCCCCCTCGACAAGACTCATGACGTACGGAACCACGATCGAGCCTTCCTGGGGGATGACGAATTCCACATTCGCCCCATCGGTATACATCGCCCGGTAGGCATTGAAATCGTAGTCGAAGAGGATCGGGATCTCGCCGGACAGAACCCGGGCATAGGATGTCTGCATCGGGACGATCGGATCATTGTCCCGCAGGGCCTGGAAATACTCGATCGCCGGAGTGAAGTCGTCGAGCGTGCCTCCCAGGGCCTGATTGACGGCGACGGCTCCGGCATAGCCGACGAAGGCGCTGGAGGGATCGAGATAGCCGACCATTCCCCGGTATTCCGGCTTGAGCAGGTCTTGCCAGGACGTCGGAACCGGAACATCCCCGAGCGCGTCAACATTCACGAATAATCCAAGCGTGCCCGAATGGATGGTGAACCAATAGCCATCCGGGTCCTTGAGGCCGTCGGGAATCTCGTCCCAAAGGGCCGGCTTGTAGGGAGCGACCACGCCTTCCTCCTTCGCCGTGATGCCGAAGGAGACGCCGTAATACGCAACATCGGCCACCGGGCTTGCCCGCTCCGCAATGAGCTGTGACAGCGTCTGGCCGGAGTTCTTGTTGTCGTGCGGAACGTCCAGGCCGAGGTGATCGCGAATGGCATTGAGCTGAGATTCCCAGTCGGCCCATTGCGGCGGACAGTTGTAGCAGATCGCATCGGCTGCAGTTGCGGGCTTGACGAAGCCAAGTGCCAGGCCTGTGGCCATCACAGCAGCTGTAAGGAACCCAAAGTGTTTCATTCGATCCTCCCTGTTGGGCGGCCTTCGGCCGCAAGTCTCTTCGCGGAACGCCGTTCCTGGAAACTCTCATCCCTGTATCGTGGGGCCGAACCGGTCGAACCTCCGGTTCTGAGCTCGAACGGCAGAGTGATGTGAAGGGGCGCGACTTGCCCCTCCACACGTTCAAGCAGATGACGGACCGCCGTTGCGCCCATTTCATCCGCCGGCTGCACCACCGAGGTAAGGCTCGGCGTAATCCACGTGCCCACCGGAATTCCGTCGAACCCGATGACAGACACGTCCTCAGGCACCCGGTAACCCAGGTTGTGCAAGGCACGGATGGTCGCGATGGCGAGCATGTCGGTCGAACAGAAGATCGCCGTGGGCGCTTTGTCGGCCCCCAACAGCTCGGCGCATTCGGGGCCTACATCCTGCGCCTCGAAATCAACTTCGACGACTGGGATGGGCTCCACCCCGCTCTCGTTCAACTGCGCCTCGAATCCCTCGCGACGCAACTGAGAGCGGTCCGAGGCTCGGAATTCGCCGGCAATCATGGCAATGCGCCGATGACCCAGGCCAACGAGCTCACGGGCGACCGACTGGGCCGCCGCAAAGTCGTTGATCGAGACTGTGGACGAGCCTTCATGGAGGCCGGGATTGAACAACAAGACATGGGGCACCCTCTCCTTCTTGAGGAACTTGAGAGCCCGACTATCGCGTTCCTGTGTGACAGTCAGAAGAACACCCTCGACCCTGTTGGACAGCAGAGCCTCTAGCGCCGCCACCTCTCTGTCGCGCTGATAGTTTGAACAGGTGAGCAGGACGCTGTAGCCCGCCACCTCCGCTTGGCGTTCGATGCCTTCTACCGCATCAGCAAAGACGGGATTCCTGAGGCTTGGGACGAGCACTCCGATCGTTCTCGTCCTGGCCGTCTTCAACCGCCGCCCTATGGCATTGGGGCGGAATCCGGTTTTGGCAACGGCTTCCTCTATGGCCCTTCTGGCCGGGCGGGAGATGGTCGTGCTGCCGTTGATCGCGCGCGACACCGTCGAGATGGACACGCCGGCCATCTCTGCCACTTCCTTCATTGTGGGCCGTTTGCGCATGATCGCCGACCTAATTGAAAACGTTTTCATGGTAGAAACGATTGCAAGGATGGGCAACCCTCTTTGTGACTTGCCCCACCGGGTTCTCTGGTGCTGTCGCGCGAGTGGTTGGAATCAAACCGTGGGAACTCCAAACATTGGGTCGTGACAGCGCTGGTCGAAGAGCTCATCCTCACCCCTTCGGATCGCATCGCTCGGGGTGGGGATGGCGCTGCACGACAGAGTTGCGGATCTGCGCCAGCAACGGACGGCTGCGGGGGGCGAGCCGGTTCCACAAGTACTGCAGGGTGTGAGCAAGGATAGGCTCGCCTGCTGCTCGCATCACACATGAGGCATCGTTTTGCCCCGACCTCAAGCCTTTAAGCACCTGCAATAGCAGCGGAAACATGGGTGATGGCGGGTCCGAAGATGGCCTCCTGCTCCCGCGCCTTCGTCATCGATCAGGTGCGCCGGCCGTCACGACGATCTTGGCGGTGATGTCCTGCCGCGCGGCTTCCACCGCATCCGCTATTACGGCTTGCTCGCCAGCGGCTCCCGCAAGGCAAGCCTCGCGCTCGCCCGCGAACTTCTGGACGTCGCCGCGCCACCCCATGACGACACCCCGGAAGAACCGGACGAATTCCGCCCGCCATGCCCGTGCTGCGGCGGACGCATGATCGTCATCGAGACATTCGAACGCTGGAGGCAGCCGCGCGGACCACCGGACACTTCGACAACGAACCGAGAGACCGTCCCATGACCCGGCACAGCATGGTCGAGCATTCCACCGCAGGCATACAGCCGCCGGCAGCGGCCCCACGCGCGTCCATGGTGACTATCGTCGCCGACAGGGTCGACACGAGCCCCATGCCGGGCCGACAATACCGCGCAAAGGCGCAACGAAACGGCCTGTCCGCATCAACCCCTGCGCTTCCTAGCGGCGGTCGCGCCATCGCCGACATCAGCCGAAATCCAAAATCCCCATAGCCATCAATCTGTGGCCCGCGGGTTCCTTCCTCGGGGATATTCGTACGCCTGCCGGCGCCCGAAACTCTTCACGGAGCGGACCGGAAGCTTCTGGACGGAAAAACCTGGAAGCGGACGTAGGCCGGTCTCGGTGAACTGCTGCCCTGGTCGTTCACCTCATCGTCGCCGCCCACCTCAAGCCGGCCAACCAGCCGGCCGCAGCCAACGGGCAGCGCCTTCCGACACTTGCGCCCGAAGATCGTCCGCAGCCTGTCGTCGGCGCCAC
>SKQW01000378.1 GCA_007118805.1 Rhodobiaceae bacterium
CGTGCGAACCGTCGTCGACACCGCCCGCCTGCGAACCGGCACTCGCCCGTTCCAGACCATCCTCAATACCCTTGCTCGCTGACCGAATCCCTGGACCAGAAACGGGGGGTGAGTAATTACGTAGCGCTCATCCAACACGCCCGCCACGTCCATCCACCATTGGATATCCTTGCCCCGATAGACGCGGGGCACCCGGATGTGCTCGCCCACGGCGATCGTCACCGGGCGGCCGGCGCGATGAATCTCGTCGGCGAGCTGTGTGCCGGTCGCCGAAGCGCCGACGATCAGCACGCCGCCGTCCGGCAGATGATCCGGGTTTCGATAGCTCGCAGGCGTCAGCATGGCGATGCCCGGCGGCACCGCGTCGGCCACCTGGGGGACCAGGGGAATGTTGCAGGCGCCGCTGGCCAGCACGACCGTCCGGGCGTGCCATGCGCCGCGATCGGTCTCCACGCGATAGCCGGCCTCGTCCTGGCGCACGGCGGTAACCGTGGTGTGGGTCTCAACCGGCACCGAAATGACCTTCGCGTAACGGTCGATGAAGTCGACGACCTCGGGCATGGTGCGGTAGCCGTCAGGATCGTCGCCCTCATAGCCGAAGCCGGGCAGGCGGCTTTGCCAGTTGGGTGTCAGCAGACGCAGGGATTCCCATCGCTCGGTCTTCCACGAGTTCGCCACCTCGCCGCGCTCGAGAACGACATGGTCGATCGCGCGCTCGGAGAGACAGCGACTCATGGCAAGCCCGGCGTGACCGGCGCCAATGACGATGGCTGTGGCCTTGCGAACGGCTCCTGTTCCTCAGCAGTGTGATGTCTTCGGCTACTTCACCGTAACTGTCACGTTCGTCGGATTGGTCACGATGTCGTAAACTGCGGAACGCTTCTGCGACTGAGCAACCAAGGCTTCGATATCGGCCCGATTCGCATCGGCGTCGATGTCGTAGGTGATCGTGATCCCACCGAAGCCGTTGCGGACGTCGCTGTCGATACCGAGGATGCCCTGAATGTCCATGTCGCCCTCGATCGTCGCCCTGACCGAGTTGAGCTGAATGTTGCGATACTGGGCAACCGCGGCGACGCCGGCCGTCAGGCAACTGGCCAGGCCGACCAGGACATATTCGACCGGTGTGGCGCCGAGATCATCGGAGGCAAAGACTTCGGGGTGGTCGGCATCGAAGGTGAAGGTCCTCTTGTGCTTTTGCTCTTCCCCCAAGCCAAAGAAGCCTTCGACAATCGAATGACTGTGCGTGCCGTCTTTCCATTCGCAGGCGGCGCGCCACTTGAACTTGGCGCCTTCCGGCGCGTCGGTCAAAGCCTCGCGGGCGGCAACCAGTGCTTCAACGTTGACGCCATTATTGACGGTGCTTTGGCTCTCGGACATTTGCGCTCTCCCTTACTTCGCTGACTTGGTGGTTAAGTCTCCCTTTCCTTAGGTAATCACGGCCCGATATAGCACGCAAGTGAACCTTTTCAGAGTCTACTAGGTCATGTGGACGGCATCAATTTAATGTTAGCGATGTCCAGGGGCAGGCTTGTTCTTCCAAACTGGGAGATCGAGCGCCGGCGCCACCGGTCTTGCGATCCTGCCTGCCGTCCGTTCAGATGCGCCCGGCGCCGGGCCTGACCAGCAACGGCCCGTAGGCAATCACGAAGAGGGCGAAGGCGCCGCTCCACACCAGCCCGCTGGCGGCCAGCACCGGCAGATAGGCTTCCCCGGCCCAAGGCGCGGCGACACGCATGACGGCACCGAGCGTGACGAGGGCGTAGATCGCAAGGGTCGCCGGCCCGGCCACGATGGCGCGTCCCGTGTGACCCAGGCTGGCGCGGGTCATGACGGCGAGTGTCATGGTGCCGACCGCGCCGGCCGACAGGGCATGGAGCGCCGTTGACGCGCTGACCGTTCCGGGCACGAGGGCGGACAGCCCCAAGAGGAGGAGCGACGCGGCAAGCCACAGATAGCCGAGATGGAGTACCAGCACGATCGGCTCGCGCACCGCATAGTGCCCCCGCCAGCGCGCCATGCGGACGATATGAAGGATGCTCGCAATGACCAGGACAATACCCACCGCAGCGTTCGCCGGCACGGCAATCCAGCCGGCCAGCCCCACCGCCGTCAGCACCATGGTCGCCTGATCGAACCGGCCGAACGAGACGGGCAGCGGTTCAAGCCCCAGCCGCGCCATCCAGTTGCGGGTAAAGCTTGGCACGATGCGCCCGCCAACCAGGCCGATGAGCATGGCGGCAACGCCGAGGGCGAGCCGCTCGCCATAGCCGGCCGCGGCCGGCCACCACGTGACCAGATGGAACAGCAGATTGGCCAGCGCGAACAGGGAAATCAGCACCGCCACCGGCAGGTTGCGCAGGTTCCGCCCGGCGATGATCTCGCGCCAGACGGCGGCGGCCAGCACGATGAGGAAGGCGCCATCGAGCAGCAACGCCCAGATCGGCGAAGGGACGACAAGAAGCGTGACGCGCCCGGCGAGCCACAAAAGGACAAGCCCGGCGAGCGGCAGGCCGGACAGCGGCAGGCGGCCGGTCCAGTTGGGTACCGCCGTGAGCAGGAAGCCGGCGATGACCGCGGCGAGATAGCCGAAGATCATCTCATGGGCGTGCCAGTGAAGCGCATCAAACGGCCCGGCCGGTGCCATACCGTGCAGCAGCATGTGCAGCCAGACGGGCACAGCGAGGGCGGCGACCAGCGCGCCGAGCAGAAAGAAAGGCCGAAAGCCGTAGCTCAGGACGGCCAGGCCAGGGGCGCGCCAACGCCCGGCATCGACCACACGGGGCTGTGCCATCTAGCTGTTCTCCAGACCGTGAAGGGCCGCCGCGCCGCATGCCGCCTCGGCCGCGATCGATTCGAAGAGCTGGGCGAATTCGGCGAACACGCTGACATCCGTCTCACCCAGCGGGGTCTCCTCGAGGTCGGCCAGGAGTTCGACCAAGAGGGTAATGGTGACGCGGGCCTGACGGGCGCGGCGGAACGCCTGCCGGTTCTCCCGAACCAAGTCCAGCGCGCAAAGCCGATCCAGCGCCTGCTCGAGGTTGGACCGGCAGGCGCAGTCGAGATCGAGCGTGTCGATGATCCGCCGCACCCGCTCCAGCGCATCCTGACGCGCGCTACCGGCCCCAGGGTGGTGTTGGGCCAGTCTTAACGGACGCATGGCACACGCTCCTGAATTGGCGAGGGCGCCCGAACCTGCCGATCCGGGCGCGAAGCCATACAGCATTTCAGTCCAGACGGTCGTCAACTCTGTCGAAATAGGCCGCCATCCGATTGCCTGCCTGTCCTGGATGCTCGACGGCGCGGGCCGCATCGAGATTGTCCGGATTGTCGCCGACGACGATCAGCCCGACCTGTCCGGCGCGGTAGTGTGGTTCGCATTTGAACCCAAAGACCCCCTCGACCTCGAAGGTGCGCTCGTACGGATCGTTGATGTCGCTCTGCCAGGGCTCGGCGCCGTCCGGCAGCATGCCTTCGATGGACGCGGTGTTGTGGCTCGGATTGGTGGGCACCCAGCGCACCGTGTCACCCGGCTCGATGAACAGGACGTTCGGCTCGAAGACGAACGGCCCGTCCGCGCCGCTGTTGAGCATCTCGACCTCGTGGACCTCGCCGGCAGTAGCCGGCATCGCCAGGGCCGACCCCAGGCCGATCACCGCTGCGCAGGCCAGAAACCGGAAATCCATTTCATTGCTCCTTTCGTTCACGAATGGTCGGCTGCGCCGAAAAAAATACGGCCGGCCAGCCATTCCGGCTGACCGGCCGCGCCCCCTCGCCGCCTATTCGTCGAGTGCGCCGAGGCGCTCGCTGGTGCCGGTGCGGAAGATGTCAGGCTGCTCCGGCCCCTCGACTTGGAGATGGGCGACAAGCCCGCGCTCGGCCCGGGACAGGGCATGGTCGACCAGGATGTATTCGCTCGGCACGTCGACCTTGAAGTCCACGATCGCGGCGCCGCCCGGCGGCACGCTGATGGTCTGCACGTCGGTCAGCGGATCGGACGTGACCGAGGCCAGCGCATATACCTCATCGAAGATCTCGCCGATCATGTGCAGGCTGGAGGTCTTGTTGGGACCGCCGACCCCGAAATAGATGCGCACGGTCTCGCCGACCTCGGCGTGCATGGCCAGGTCTCCGGTGAGCGCCTGGGCCGCGCCGTTGAAGACATAGTATTCCGGCGTCTCGTTCATCAGCTTCTCATAGCTCTCGACAACCTCGCCGCGGGTGCCGAAGGCTTCCTCGGTGTAGATCTCGCCCTGCATGACGTAGAACTCGCGGTCGACCTCGGGCAGCCCGCCCTCCGGCTCGACCAGAATCAGGCCATACATGCCGTTGTGAATGTGCTGGGCGACCATGGGCACGGCGCAGTGATAGACGTAGAGGCCGGGCTGGAGCGCCTTGAAGGTGAAGCCTTCCGACGCCTCGCCGGGATTGGCCAGGGTCGCCGAGCCGCCGCCATGGGGGCCCGTCACCGCGTGGAAGTCGACATTGTGCGGCACCCAGCTGTTCTCGTCGTTGCGCAGGCCCACCTCGACGGTGTCGCCGACCCGCACGCGGACGAACGGCCCCGGCACCTTTTCATTATAGGTCCAGTAGCGATAGGTGGTACCGTCATCGAGCTGGCCCATCAGCTCGACGGTCTCCAGATCGACGCGGACCGTCTTGGGCCCGCGCTCGCCGAGCGGGGCGGGGAGGTCGGTCGCCGCGCGGATGATGTTGGCGGCCGCCTCGTCGGCCTGAACCGTGGCCGGGCTGGCAACGCCTGCCAGCGCCAGAGCCGTTGCTGCGACGGTGGTGAGAAGGAGGCTCCGGGCTTTCATCTGATCTATCCTTTCGATCGCTCGGTTGTGATGTGAAACATATATGCGTGATGCATCTTTATGAATTTGATGCAGCGCAAACGGGCGGACGATTTCCATCGCAGACGCGATCGGGTAGGGAATTCCGCTGCACGGGGAGGCCAGCCTTGCCACTGACACCCGATCCCAGCGTCATCGCCAAAATGGCGATGTTCCAAGGACTTGAGGCCGACGATCTGCGCGATGTGATGGGCAATGCACGCACCCGCCGGGTCGCGCAGGGCACGCGGATTTTTTCCCAGGGCGACCCGGCCGAAACCTGCTACGCGCTGATCGACGGGCGGGTTAAGATCGTCCAGACTGGCGCCGAAGGCGAGCAGATGATCGTTCATTTCATCGGGCCCGGCGAGATGTTCGGGACCCTCGCCGTGTTCACCGGAGGCGGCTATCCCGCCGACGCCGAAGCGGTGACCGATTGCGTCGAGATCTCCTGGTCGGCCGCGACCATGACAGAGCTCATGCACCGTCACCCTGTGGTCGCCATCAACACGCTCAATATTCTCGGCCGCCGCCTGATGCAGGTGCAGCGGCGGCTGCGCGAGATTTCCAACGAGCGCGTCGAGCGCCGCATCGCCCGCGCGCTGCTGCGTCTGGTTGAGCACGCCGGGCGCCCCGTGGACGGCGGCACGGCGATCGATTTCCCCCTGTCACGCCAGGACGTCGCGGAGATCACCGGCACCACGCTGCACACGGTGAGCCGTACCCTGAGCGCCTGGGAGGAGCGGGGCATCGTGGAGCTGGGGCGGCAGAAGGTGACGATCCGCGACCCTGACACGCTGACGGCGATCGCCGAGGACCTGCCCGGACAGGCGCCGGCGACAGCGTCAGTGCGTGGCGGTTCAGGCGGCTGATCGGCAGCCCCAGCCGAAGTCTTATATGGGCGCTTAGCCGCGCTGGGGTGGCTTGAAGAAGCTGGCTTCCTTCATCAGGCGGGTTTCCTGGGCGACGAGATAGCCCGCCTCGGCGACCTTCTTGCGATAGGCCGCCCATTCCGGGTCGGCCTCCATGGCCTGGCGCCGGCGTTGCCGGTCCGCGGCATCCTCATAGGCCCAGATATGCACGA
The DNA here is from genome assembly GCA_007118805.1 of Rhodobiaceae bacterium. Lineage (GTDB taxonomy): Bacteria > Pseudomonadota > Alphaproteobacteria > Rhizobiales > Tepidamorphaceae > SKQW01. The sequence goes on from SKQW01000378.1 coordinate 5,920, forward strand.
AGCTGTTGAGCGGGCCGGTTTCGGTGACCGCGTAGAAGAACGGCTCGCCGAGGTGGCGCGTCTGCACCGCCAGGCCGTGGCGCTCGTAAAGCTCCAGTTGCGCCTGCAAGGCGCCGGGCCGGCAGGTATAGGTTCTCATATCGAAGAGCACGGATCCCCCTTGATTTGTGCGCAATTGGTCGATGGCGTCCGGCGGCGTGGGGGCTCGCCGCCGCCCCCCGGCCTTGGCGGACGGTGAAACTCATAGCGCCCCGCACCGGCCACGGCAATCGGCAGGGCCTGCCCGGAACCTTGCGACCTTGCGCGGGCGAAGCGGGCGCCATCAACGCGATGCGACGCGCGGTCCGGCCCGAGCGGCGCCAATCAGCGGTCAGATCGAGCCTGCCGGGAGCGTTAGTCGCGCCGGCGGGCATGGGGGCAAACGCCGCCCCGCGCGGCATTGGGCGGGCGGCGATGGGCCGCACGTGCCAGACAATGCCCGCCAGATGCCTGCTACACTGCGCCACCCGTTGTGCCACCACCATGGCGTCGCCGTTCGCGCCTTGTGCGGTGACTGTGCCTTTGCCCCATTGACCGAAACCCCTGGAATGCGTAGCTATCCGGGCAGCGGAGACGTGGCCGAGCGGCTGAAGGCGGCGGTTTGCTAAACCGTTATACCGGGAAACTGGTATCGAGGGTTCGAATCCCTCCGTCTCCGCCAAACATTTGTTTTACAAGTATAAATTCCATTGTTGCGATAGCAGTTGATTTCTAAACAACGGGTAATAGCGGCAACCCGTACGCAACATATGCGCAACATGAGCTGTGTTGCAGAAGCCCTCATGGGCCCACAGGATGACCTCTCGGCGGATTCGGATCATGATTCGATACGGAAGATGCACTCCGCCGCGTCGTCTCTATGACTCCACGAAGTTGGCACCTGGGACCGACACGAAGGTAACGTTGTGGCGATCGAAAACCTCGACAAGCCTGGCGAAGTTCATCCGGCGCCGGCGCAGCCGGTCGATCTTGTAGATGACCACCATGTCTACCAGCCCGGCCTCGGTGGAGACGAGCAAGGGCGCCCCAGCTTGAGGTCGGTCCTGCCCTCAACTACGGATCGAGCCCCGAAGCCTTCTCACGGGGTATGGTGCGAGGGCAGCCTTCCGGTGCGGTCAAGCACGGCCGCGGTGCCGGTGCATGGGATCGAAAGCAGCACCTTCGGCGGGAGCGAGTTCTCCGAATCCATTGGCGCCCAGCCACTCGTTCAGCTTTGACCAGCGCCGTCGACCCGACGCATTCTTGACGGCAATGGCCACCGCCTTCTTCTGGCCAACCAGGACCACCAGCTGCTTGCCGCGCGTGACGCCGGTATAAAGCAGGTTCCGCTGCAGCATGGCGTAGTGCTGGGTCATGATGGGAATCACAACGGCGGGATATTCGGAGCCTTGCGCCTTGTGGATCGTCGCGGCATAGGCCGGCACCAGCGTGTCGAGCTCGCCAAAGCCATAGGTGACGGCACGGCCATCGAAGCTGGCAGTGAGTTCGCCGAGTTCCGGATCGACATCCTGCAGATTGCCAATGTCGCCGTTGTAGACCTCCTTGTCGTAGTCGTTCTCGATCTGCATGACCTTGTCGCCGGGCGCGAACGTCCAGCC
>SKQW01000297.1 GCA_007118805.1 Rhodobiaceae bacterium
ATGGGGTCCGCGGTGTCGGATAAGATACTGCGGAGGATGGCGTGGACGATCTGGTCGACGAAGAGCGGGGGAACGCCGGTGTGCCTGCCGGTGACGATGTCGAGATAGGCGGCCTCGAGCGTCCCGGCCGCTTGCAACAGGTCGCGAAAGCCAATGAATACGCGAAAATTCTCCCACGCGTCAGCATCAGCAAGGCCATTGAGTTCGGCCGGCGTCACATTTCGCCACGGGTCTTCGATGAGGCTATCGAACAGGGCGACCTCGGCGGGACAGGACTCCGTCACCGGCCTGAGCTCCGGGCGGGAGAGATAGGCGCGCAGGAAATCCGCCGTGGGCACGACATGGCCGCGCCGGTCCCGCTCAAGAAGATGAAACCCGGATGAACGCCAGAAATCCCCGGATTTGGTGCGTTGCGCGGTCGCTGTCATTCCTCAACCACATCCCAGATGCGCGCATGCAGGTCGGCGGTCGGTGCCGGGACAGTCCGGAACGTCTCGTGGATCTGATCGTCGTCATCGAACCGCCGCGACACAGCAAGGACGGTGTTCACCGGCGCGGCGCAAATATCGAGCGCAAACGCGATCTCGTCACGCGCCGCGGCCATCGCGGCAGCTTGGTCGGGAGCGCCATAGCGCTCCAAGAAATGCTGCGCCAGGCGGTCCGCAAGCCTGTCATGTTCCGGCTCTGTCACCTCGGCTACGGAGACGAACGTCGCCCATCCGAAACTCTCCAGTGACAGGAACCCGTTGGCGAAGGCCTGCCGCGTCTTGCCGACAAGCCGGGTCTCGTCGAGCGTGGCGAAGGCGAACGCGCCCGGCACCGCCCACTCGTCGGGTCCAGCGGCCTGTTCGAACACATGGTCGTCGGACGCATCGAAGCGGAGCGTGCGCATGAGCTTCACGAGGCAGCCTCCGCCGTGTCAATCATATCGATGGCCCAAAGGGCTTCCAGCAACTTGCTCCCCTCCCCCGTTTCAAGCAGCATGTTTCCATGCTCGTCGAGCCCCGTGAACCGGCCGCGCCGCGTTGTTCCGCCGATCTCGACGCTGATGTCCTCGCGATAGCCCTCCAGGCGGTAGAGAAGCGAAGCGTGAACCTCCTGGAACCCATCGACCTCCCAGTTGTGGATCCATGTCAGGAGGTGTCGCGAGACCGATTCCAGCAGCTCGGTCCGGGTGATCTCGCCGCAGCCTTCATCGGCCAGCGTGGTGACCTCTGGCGTATGCCCTGGCTCGGCGGCGCGGCCAGAGGGCGCCTGCAGGTCGACCTCCAGCCCGACCACCATCCAGCGGGGCGAGCCGAGATCGTCGCACTCGGCCGACATGGCCGCATGGACCTCGCCGACCCGGCCGCCATTAAGGCGAATTATTGTCGGCCATCCAAAGCTCAGCGCCACTTCGGGCGGCGACAGCGAGCCGAAACTGTCCCCGAAGGCAACCAGCATGATGAAGATCATCTCGGCAGCGCGTGCCGGCGGTACATCGGGCTCAAGCACCACGGCACAGTCGAGCTGCCGGGTGGTGCGTCCCCACACCACATCCCCGGCCCCCAACTCGCCCTGTCTGGCACCGGCCACAGCCGCGTCGAATGCCCGACGTGGCGACCTGACGGCGTGGCCATTGAGCAGCGGTGGAAAGACAGGATCCGGCAGGTGCATGGCGAGCCTATGACAGGTCGATGGTGCCTTCGACCTCGTGATGGAGATCGGTTCCCTCGGCAGTCAGCACCATCCTGACCTTCAGCTCCCGCCGACCGGATGCCTCGCTCTCGCGCACAATACGCTCGATTTCCCGCTGAGACGTCACCCCAACATGTTTCAGGAACTTCCTGAGCGACAGGTTGAACTTTTCCTCATCCATGGTCCTCTCCCCTTGTTAATCGGGACCTCCACGCGGTCCTGGGTCGTCGTGCTCGGGTATCACGAGAGTCAATTCGACGCTGCGGCCCGACCGTTCGATTTCCACCTCAATCGTTTGGTCAACCTCTAGCCGCGCGATCGCGCTGACGAAATCGGAGGGCTTGCGAACGCGCCGCGGCCCTGCCCTCACGATCCGGTCACCATCGCGAAATCCGGCCGCGGCGGCGGCCGAGTCAGAGGTCACCTCGCTCACAATCGCCGCCAACCGGCCCGGCTCGCCGGCTTGCGGGTCCCGTTCCAGCGTGACCCCGATTGTTGGCGGGCGAAAGTCCTGCCCTGCGATGAGACTGTCGATCACGCGAGCGGCCAGCGGTACAGCGACCGCAAAGTTGACGCCGATATTGGCGTCCGACTCCTGGGTGAAGATCGCCGAGAGGATTCCGACCACCTGCCCCGTCTCATTCACCAGCGCGCCACCCGAAGCGCCCGGATTGACCGCCGCATCAGTCTGGTGGAAATCCTCCACACGGTTGAATCCGACCCCGGTCCGGTGAACCCCGGAGATCACCCCGCACGACACGGAGAGATCGAGCCCGAACGCATTGCCCACCGCGCAGACCCGTGCGCCGAGCGGCGGATCGCCCCCAAGTCTCGCCGGCGGCATCGCCTCCTCGATCTCAAGCAAGGCAAGATCGGTATAGGGATCGCTCCCGTGCATCCGAGCTTCGACGATGTCGCCATCGGCCGAGCGCACGAAGATGGCCTCGGCGCCGTTCACTACATGAAGCGCGGTGACAATGTGTTGTCCGGATCCGACGACAACGCCACTGCCTTCCGGCTCCTCGGCGCGGAAGCGCTCCGGCGGCATAACCGGCAGAATGCTGACCACCGACCGCAAAGCCCGCTCAAGCGGTGCCTCGGCGAAGGTCGCCGCGTTGCCGGCCAGAACCAGCGCGATTACCAGACCGAATCGCGCTGCGGCCACCCAAAGCCAACTCAGAGCCGCACCGAGCCCTGGCTTGAGCTGAACACGCTCTGGGCCGACATGTCGATGGTGCCGAGCACCGCCCAGGCCAGAACGCTGATCACCATCATCAACAGAACGCCGCTCCAGAATGCTCTCATGGCTTCCTTGCCTGCCTCGCGCTACTCCCAACACACCCGCTCAACGAGGAGTGCCCTCCCCATCCTCCACCGGCCCGGCCGTTGCCTCCCGCAGGAACTCGATGAGGGCCAGCCGCTCCTCATCGCTGCGCATTCGTTGGATCGGCATCTTGGTTCCGGGGGTTACCACGTCCGGCCCCTTGTCGAAGAGCTCCGATACCGTTTGCTCGGTCCAGATAATATCCGACTCTAGCAGGGCATCGGAATAGGGATAATCCGCAAGCGTGCCTGCCTTCCGACCGAATAGGCGGTATAGGGTCGGCCCAGCCCGATTGGCGTCGTCCGGGGTGAGCGTGTGGCAGACTGAGCACTTGCGCGCGAATTGCTGCTCACCCAGGCTCATCTCGTCAACCGGCTTGAAGCGCCGCGGGAACTCTCCAACCGCCGGCTCGAACTCCAGCGGTGGATCGACCTGGAGCCCGATCACGTAGTCGTCGAGGCCACCGTGATAGATCATCCGCGCGTCGGGCGAGAAGGCAACCGCCCAGATTGGCCCATACGGGTTGGCATGGTCGTGCTGCATCGTCCAGTCGGCAATGCGATAGAGCCGGATGTGGCCGTCCGCTCCGGAGACCGCGAGCAGCCCGCTTTTCTCATGAATGTCGGCACCGAGGACCGGGCCGTCATGATGTCCAAGTTCACGCACGACGTCGCCGGAGTCGGCATCGATGATCCACACCGCGCCGTCCACCGCGCCGAACTGGAGGTATTCCCCGCCCGGTACCACCCGGACCACGTTGACGCCCCAACCGTGGCGATGGAGCACGCGGACGAGGTCGCCGCTCTCGACGTCCCACAGACGGATTGTGCCGTCCTGGGCGCCGGAGTAAAGCAGGCTGCCGTCCGGCGAGAACGCAACCGAATTGACGTGCTCGGTGTGGCCGCTCAGCACCGGACCGGGCCGGCGGGCTTCGAGGTCCCAGATCCTGGCCATGTGATCCCACCCAGCCGATGCCGCAAGCCGTCCGTCGCGGCTAACCGTCACCTCCTGGACCTTGCTCGGGCCGGCATCGAAACGCTCGATCAGTGTGCTCGATCCCAGGTCCCACAGCGCCACCGTGCCATCATCGCCCCCCGAGACGGCGATCTCGCCATTCGGTGAAAAGACGACGCTGTTGACCGCCGCCTCATGACCGAGCAGCCGGGCTACCACCCTGGGGTTCGTGTCGCCGAGCTGCCAGTGGATGATCGAGTAGTCGAACGAGGCCGACAGCACCTCGCGTCCTTCCTGCGCGACGTCGACGCCACGCACCGGCCCGCCATGACCTTCGAGCAGTTCCGGCCAATCGCCCGCGGCGGCCTGCGGGCATATCCCAAGCCACAAAAGCCCCGCGGCGACACCGAAGGTTGCGATCCGGCTGCCAAGCGTGATGGCGAAAGCCATGGCGGGCCTACTCGGCCGGTTCCGTCGCCGCCGGCCGGCCCCCGCCCTCGGATTCCGAGGGCACCCTTGCCGCCGCCTTTGCCTCTTCCTCCTCGACCCAAAGGCCGTGATGCTCCCGAGCCCAGTTGAGATCGACCTTGCCAGTGCCCATGGCATCGAAGGCACCTTCCATGCCAATCGTGCCCAGATAGATATGGCCGATCACCACCGCGGTCAGAAACAGCGCCATGATCGCGTGCCAGAGCTGATTGTATTGCATCTCCTGCATCGGCGTCAGCGTCTCCGGCAGGTCGAGGCCGAAGATGTTCAGAAACTGGAAGGTCTTGGCGAAGAAGGCGAACTCGAAGGGGAACATTAGCGCGATGCCGGACAGGCTGATCGACACGCCACCCAGAATAATAAGCCAGAATAGGATCTTCTGTCCTGCATTGAACTTGCGCGCCGGCGGATGCGAGCCGCGCCAGAACATGCCACCGCCTTTAAGAAGCCAGACGAAATCATGGCGGTTGGGCAGATTCTGACCGACCCACATGACGAAGACCATCAGCAGCCCGGCCATGAAGGCAAAGGCCACATAATTGTGCGCCAGCTTGCCCCAATAGGTGATTAGGGCAAATGCCTCCGCCCCGATGACCGGCGGCAGGATATAGCGGCCATAGAGCAGGTTGAGCCCGGTCAGGGCGAGAAGGATGAAGGAGACCGCCAGTAGCCAGTGGCCCATTCGCTCGATGGTCGTGAACCGTATTATCGACCGCCCCGACCAGCCGTGGTCGAGGCGGACCCGGCCACGGAGCAGGAAGAACAGCGCCAGGAGACCGATCACGCCGAGCATGGCCCACACGCCGTAAACCGAGACCGGGCCATGCCGGATGGCACGCCAGTTGTCGCCCTCCGACTGAATCAGTATGCCGGCAAGCGGGTCGCGCTGGCCGGAGGTGCCCTGCGTGCCCTGGCGCAAGGCCCGCCACATCTCGCTCGTGGCCTCGGTGCCCAGCGTCCCGCCAGGCACCGCACCACCCTCCGGACGCTCGATCAGCTCCGACGAAGTATCCTGCTGCTGTGCAAGTCCCGCGTCAGGCGCCAGCAGGAGCACGGCAAAGACGGTAGCGAATAGCAGAACAAGCCATCCGGATGCCCCCTTCGTCGCTTGGTAGACTGCGTCCATCGCAACTTAAACTCCTGCCTACCAGCGCTGTCCCTGATGCCGTTGGCGCAGGCGCTCGCGCGCCTCGTCGCTCAACGATTCGTCCTGCTGCCCCCCATAGACACCCTTCTCATATGCCATCGGGCGTCCCTGCTCGCTATCGCGGCAAGCCGAAAGCCCGGCAGCAAGCAAGAGACCGAGGACAGCGACAAGGATCGGCTTTGTGAAGGTCACGCCCAAACTCCGCCCCTACGGTGCACCACGAACCGTCATTGTTTGCCCATTGCGTGGGCGGCGACGTTGAACTGGCGTACTCACCCGTCCCTGGCTAGACGCGCCGACGCGGTCGGTCAGTTCCTGGGAGCGCATCGGGGCGACGATGACCGCCGCCCCGTCTGGTTCGCAATCAACCGCCGGTCTTCATGTCGTAGGCGGTGCCCCATCCCCAGGCGCCTGAGCCGAAGCCGCGCGTCACCACACGCTCGCGGTAGACGTTGGAGAGTATGTCTCCATCGCCTGCCAGCAGCGCCTTGGTGGCGCACATCTCGGCGCAGAGGGGCAGTTTGCCTTCGGCCAGCCGGTTGGCCCCATACTTCTGGAACTCGACGCTGGAATTGTCAGCCTCGGGTCCGCCGGCACAGAAGGTGCATTTGTCCATCTTGCCCCGGGATCCGAAATTACCGGCCTGCGGGAACTGCGGCGCGCCGAACGGGCAGGCATAGAAGCAGTAGCCGCAACCGATGCACAGATCCTTCGAGTGCAGGATAATGCCGTCTTCGGTGTCGTAGAAGCAGTCGACGGGACACACCGCCACGCACGGCGCATCCGCGCAGTGCATGCAAGCAACCGAAATCGAGCGCTCGCCCGGCTGGCCGTCATTGATAGTGACGACCCGCCGCCGATTGATGCCCCATGGCACCTCGTTCTCGTTCTTGCAGGCGGTAACGCAGGCGTTGCATTCGATGCAGCGCTCGGCGTCGCAGAGGAACCTCATCCTAGCCATGGTTCATGTCCTCCCTTACGCCCGCTCGACCTGGCAGAGCGTGGTCTTGGTCTCCTGCATGTGGGTGACGGCATCATAGCCATAGGTCTGGACCGTGTTGGTCGACTCGCCAATCACGAATGGATCGGTCCCATCCGGGAATTTGTGCCGCAGGTCCTCGCCCTGATACCAGCCACCGAAATGGAACGGCATGAAGACAGTGCCTCTGCCGACCCGTTCGATGACCTTGGCCATCACCTTGATGCGCACGTCCTCCTCCGGACCGAGCACCCAGACCATCTCACCGTTGCGGATGCCGCGATCATTGGCATCGTGGGGATTGATCTCGATGAACATGTCCTGCTGGAGTTCGGCGAGCCACGGATTGGACCGGGTCTCGTCGCCGCCGCCCTGATACTCGACCAGCCGGCCCGAGGTCAGGATCAAGGGGAAGTCCTCCGAGAAATCCTGATCCTGGATCGACTTGTAGAGCACCGGGAGACGGTGCATCCGCTTATCCTCATAGGTCGGATAATCGGCCACCAGATCGCGACGCGGCGTGTAGAGCGGCTCGCGATGCAGCGGCACCGGATCCGGGAAGTTCCACACCACGGCGCGGGCCTTGCCGTTGCCGAACGGCGCAATGCCGTGCTTGATGGCAACCCGCTGGATGCCGCCCGAGGTGTCGGTGTGCCATGCGACCGAATCGATGTTGTCGCCACCGATCTCCTCGATCCTGGCCAGTTCCTCTTCGGTCAGGTCGCCGTCCCAGCCGAGGCTCTTGAGCATCCCCATGGTGACCGGCGGATGGCCGTCCTCAATCTCCGAGCCGACGGGATAGGAGTCTTCGGCTAGGAGGGTCTTGCCGTCGCGCTCCACGCCCCAGTTGGCGCGGAAGTTCAGGCCGCCCTCGGCCACCGGCAGGCTGGTGTTATAGAGGTTGGCCGTGCCGGGGTGCCCCATCTCGGCGGTTCCCCAGCAGGGCCAGGGCAGCCCGTAATACTCACCATCGGCCGGGCCGCCATTGGCCCGAAGCGTTGTCCGGTCGAATGTATGGATGTGCGCCATGTGCAGTTTCAGCCGTTCCGGCGACTGGCCGGTATAGCCTATGGTCCACATGCCGTTATTGAACTCGTGAGTGAGAGATTCCGGCACCGGCTCGTCATCGCTGACCTCGATGTTCTTGAACATCTCTTCGGCCATGCCGAGCTTGGCAGCCAGCTTGTACATGATCGTCTGATCGGGCAGGCATTCGAAAACCGGCGAATGGACCCGCTCGCGCCACTGGAGCGACCGGTTCGACGCCGTGACCGAACCCGAGGTTTCGAACTGCGTTGCCGCCGGCAGCAGGTAGCAGTCATCGGTGCGATCGTGCAGCACCGCCGTAACCGTGGGATACGGATTGACCACCACCAGCAGGTCGACCGCCTCCATCGCCCGCTTCAGATTGGGACCGCGGGTCTGCGAATTGGGCGCGTGGCCCCAGAAGATCATCGCCCGAAGCCGGTCGGGCTGGTCGATGTTTTCCGGATCCTCGTTGACGCCATCGGCCCAGCGGCTGACCGGGATGCCCGCCGTTTCCATGATGTCCTTGTTGGCAAAGCGCCCCTGCAGATAGTCGTAGTCGGTGTCCCACACCCGGGCCCAGTGGCGCCAGGCACCTTCGGACACGCCGTAATAGCCGGGCAGCGAATCGACGCTGACGCCGAAGTCCGTCGCCCCTTGCACATTGTCGTGGCCACGGAAGATGTTGGCCCCGCCACCCGACGTGCCGATCACGCCTAGCGCCAGGCCGAGATTGCAGTAGGCCCGCACGAAGGCATGGCTGATCGTGTGCTGGGTGCCGCCCATGCACCATACGATGGTGAACGGGCGATTGTTGGCCAGCGTCCGAGCCACCCGGCGAAGCTGGGAGCCCGGGACCCCGGTCACCCGCTCGACCTCCTCGGGATTCCACCGCCGAACTTCCTGGCGCACCTCATCCATGCCCCAGACGCGCTGGCGAATGAACTCGCGGTCCTCCCAGCCATTCTCGAAGACGTGCCAGAGGACGCCCCAGATCAGCGCGACGTCGGTTCCGGAGCGGTGGCGCACATATTCGGTGGCATGGGCAGCCGTTCGCGTGAAGCGCGGATCGCATACGATAAGCGGCGCGTTGTTCTGCTCCTTGGCCCGCAGCAGATGGATCATGGCCACTGGATGGGCCTGCGCCGCATTGGAGCCGATGACAAAGATCGCGCGCGAATTCTGGATGTCGTTGTAGGAATTGGTCATCGCGCCGTAGCCCCAGGTGTTGGCTACGCCGGCAACCGTCGTCGAATGACAGATGCGCGCCTGATGATCCACATTGTTGGTGCCCCAATAGGCCGCCATCTTGCGGAACAGATAGGCCTGCTCGTTGGAGAACTTGGCCGATCCCAGCCAGTAGACCGAATCGGGGCCCGATTCTTCGCGGATCTGGAGCAGCTTGTCGCCGATCTCGTCAATCGCCTGATCCCAGGAGATCCGGGTCCAGCGCCCGTCGACCAGCTTGGTGGGATATTTCAGCCGCCGCTCGCCATGGGCATGCTCGCGCACCGCGGCGCCCTTGGCGCAATGGCCGCCCAGGCTGATCGGGCTGTCAAAGCCCGGCTCCTGGCCGATCCATACGTCGTTCTGCACTTCGGCCAATACGAGGCACCCCACAGAGCAATGGGTGCAGACCGTCTTCTTGATTTCGATTGCGTCTCCCGAGCGCACCTGCGCCTCGGCCCTGCGCACCATCCCGCTGCCCAGCGTGGTTGCGGCGGCAAGCCCGCCCACTGCCAGGCCGGAGCGGCGCAGGAAGGTCCGGCGATCCATGGCGCTGCCGCCCAGATCGGTGAGAACCTGCGCAAGACGCATGCCCGTTGCGACGCCGTCCGTCTTCTTCCTGAGCATGTCCTGAACTCCTCATCATCGATGGCGCGCAGTCCACTCCCCAGCAAAGGGGCGACGCGCGCCGGGTAAAGCCGTCCGGATCAGAACCGGGCCGACTCGTAGAAACGCCTGACGTGTTCGGTCTCGCGGTAGCCGAGACCAGGGTCCGCCCCGGCCGCCGTCGCTTCCGCTGCTTCGCCCTCGCGGCCGGACACGAGCGCGACGGCGCCCGCAACCGTTCCAAGACCAGCGAATTTCAGGAAGCCGCGACGGTCAGTCGCACGACTGGTAGTCATCGCCCTTCTCCTTGTGAGCGTCCCACCGGCGTTGAAGGCACCGGCCGACCGCGTTTCCTCCAATTTCCCAGACTCGCACGGAGCACCCTTGATTGTTGTCCTCCCCGGCGTTGAAGGCGTCGGGCAGCGCTCCGCTCATTCCATCGAGAACGCGACCTCCTCGATATCCATGAACACACGTCCGACGCCGCCGACCGCTGCGTAAAAGGCCGAGGATCGCGCGCCTTCAAGATCGCGGAAGAAGTGTTTTGCCCAAGGGCCTATGTGCGCATGAAAGAATTCACGCTGCCTGTCGAGCGGCGCCGCCTCGCCGAACTCACCCCGAATCAGGCCGGCCATCATGTCCATAAGTGCCGCGATGTGATCCTCCGGCTCCTTCACCGAGGGGTCGCGCTCGATTCCAAGTTCGGCCATGTCGTGTCGCAGCCGCGCCAGCGGCTTCTCATGCAGGAATCCGGTCAGGTAATACGACCCGAACGGCACCAGCTCGCCGCGCCCCAGCCCAATGAACAGATCATGATATTCGTGTGGGATCTCATCAGGTTCCGCGCGGCGCGCCGCCTCGGCAAGCAAAGCGATTTGCCGACCCAGATCGGTCTCGTCACCGGTCATGCCTTGGACAAAGGCGAACTCGTCACCGCTCGCCGGCCGCGCCAGCAAACGCGCCAGCAGCCGGTAGAGCTGCGTCCGCGCCACATCTTCCTCAGCTAACGTTGCCGTTTCGTCGTACAACGCGGCGTCAGCAGAAGCCATGACGGTCTTCCTCCCTATTGTCAGATTGCCTCAGGACACCCTGTCCGCGCAAGCGCCGCATGTTGTGCACCGCCGCATATCGCGCGTGCGAAGTGCACCCGACGCCCGCGCTGCCGAGCCCCCGGTTCACCGGTTGCCTCGCCGCGCTATTTCTGGTCAGGTATATCGCTTGTCGTGGCGGCGTTCCGAGGGCCGTCGGTGCCGACCACGAGGAGAATGCCGCAAGCGAATGAATGTCGGCCCACTATTGAATGTTGGCCGTTCAACTCGGAGCGGCGCCAGGATGCTGCAGGGAGGTTTGGCGATGACGCTCACGCACTCGGTCAGTGCCACGCGACCGCCTCTGGTCGACCCCTTCGCGCGGGCGATCACCTATTTGCGGATTTCGGTCACCGACCGATGCGACTTCCGCTGCGTCTACTGCATGGCCGAGCACATGACCTTCCTGCCCAAGCGCGACCTACTGACGCTTGAGGAGCTGGACCGGGTCGCCTCGGCCTTCGTCGAACGAGGGGTGAGGAAGCTGCGCGTGACTGGTGGCGAGCCGCTGGTACGGCGCAACATCATGAGCCTGTTCCGGTCCCTATCGCGTCATCTCGGCAGTGGCGCGATGGATGAGCTGACATTGACCACCAACGGTTCGCAACTCCACCGCTTCGCGGACGAACTGGCCGATTGCGGCGTCAAGCGAGTCAATGTGTCGCTCGATACGCTCGATGCGGACAAGTTCCGGCGAATCACCCGCTGGGGCGAACTGGACAAGGTCATGGGCGGCCTCCAGGCGGCCCGCAGGGCCGGGCTTCAGGTCAAGATCAACACGGTCGCCCTGAAAGGCGTCAATGCCGACGAAATCGAAGACATGGTCCGGTGGGCCCATGGCGAGGGCATGGATATCACCTTCATCGAGACCATGCCGATGGGCGAGATTGAGGAGGATCGTACAGATCAGTATCTCCCGCTAAGCTTGGTCCGCGCGCAGCTTGCGCGTGTCTTTTCGCTCACCGAGCTCGACTACAAGACCGGCGGACCTGCCCGTTACGTGGCGTCTGCCGAGACCGGCGGACGCATCGGCTTCATAACGCCGATGACCCATAATTTCTGCGAGTCTTGCAATCGCGTCCGGCTCACCTGCACCGGGACGCTCTATATGTGCCTCGGCCAGGACGATGCCGCCGATCTGCGCGCCGCAGTGCGGTCTTCGGAAAGCGATGAGCCCCTGCATGCTGCCATCGACGAGGCGATTGCCCGTAAGCCCAAGGGCCATGATTTCGTGATCGACCGTCGGGCCAACCGGCCAAGCGTGGGCCGCCATATGAGCGTGACCGGGGGTTAGCCCGTGCACAACACAAGTGGTCTGCGCAAGCCTCCCATTTTGGCGATCGAAACGCATGACCCACCTGGCATGCCGCGTGATCCGCATAGCAGCCCTCCCCTGAGCAGGCTGGCTCGCCACACCCAAGCCGTGCTACTCGCGGCGTAAAGACCGCAAGGGGGTCGGGCCATGGGCTCAAGGCGCCCCTTCGAGGACGCCCCTATGACACCGGCCACTTCGCGCGGCGACACAGCCGACAGCCTTGAGTCACGCGTATGATCGCGTCCCCGGACCATCTGGGCGCGAGCGGCAACGTGCGCGGGGCGGTGGCCATGACGTTGGGCATGTTCGGCTTCGTCACCAATGACGTGTTCGTCAAGCTCGCCAGCGACACGCTGCCCACCGGACAGATCATGGCCATCCGCGGCGCCTTTATGATTGTCATGATTCTCGTCATCTGCTGGGCTAGCGGCGTCCTGCGCCAGCTCAACGAACTGCGCCGCCCTGCCCTGGCCTGGCGCACCTTCGGGGAAGTCGCCTCGACCGTCTGTTTCCTCACCGCCCTGTTCCACATTCCCATCGCCAACGCGACCGCCATCCTTCAGGCCGTGCCGATTGTCGTGACCGCGATCGCCGCGGTGTTTCTGCGTGAATGGGTCGGCTGGCGGCGATGGCTTGCCGTTATCATCGGGTTCGTCGGCATGTTGATGATCGTCCAGCCGGGCGGTGCCGGCTTCAACGTCTACGCGCTGTTCGCGGTCGCGGCCGTCTTCGGCATCACGCTTCGCGATCTGTCCACGCGGTATCTCCCGCTCGCCGTGCCGGCCATCCTGGTCTCCCTGGTCACCTCGCTCGCGGTGACCGGTGCAGGCCTGACCCTCGGCCTGTTCGAGGACTGGGTCGTGCCGGCACCGGTTCCGCTGATCTATCTTCTGTTGGCCTCGGTGTGTCTGATCGGGGGCTATTTCTTCCTGGTCGAGGCGATGCGCCATGGCGAGGTGTCGGCGGTCACGCCGTTCCGCTATACGATCCTCGTACCCGCCTTCATTTATGGCATCGTGATCTGGGGCGACGAGGTGACCCTACTGGCAGCGGTCGGCGCCCTCATCGTCGTGGCCAGCGGCATCTATGTCCTGTATCGCGAGAGCCGCCAGAGGCGCCTGGCCGGCGCCAACTCCGAAGGCGTTTGATGAAGCCGCCTGACCGGCCAGCGATGACGCGGGGCACCGAGCGCACCATCATCGCGCTCATCATTCTCACCACCGCCCTCGGCCCCTTCACGATGAACGTGCCACTGCCGTCGATGCCCGCCATCGCCGGCGCGCTCGACTCCTCCTATGACCGGGTCCAGCTCATCCTGACGCTCTACCTACTGGCCCTCGCCGTCGGCCAGATCGTCTACGGCCCGCTATCCGACCGTTTCGGGCGGCGCCCGGTTCTGCTGGCGGGCCTGGCCGTCTATGTGATCGGCAGCCTCGCCTCGGCAGCGGCCACGAGTGTCGGCCTGCTGCTTGCGGCGCGCTTTGTTCAAGGGGTGGGCGGCTGCGCCGGCCTGGTACTCGGCCGGGCGATGCTGGCCGATCTCTATGGACGCAATCGGGCGGCCAGCCTGATCGCCTATGTAACCATGGCGATGGTCGCCGCGCCGATGATCGCCCCGGCCTTGGGCGGGCTGATGGAAGAGCTGTTCAGTTGGCGCGCCGCCTTCGCGAGTGTGGGCATCATCGGAGTTGTGCTTCTCGCGGCAACCGCCATCCTGCTTCCCGAAACCCATGGCGAACGCGCCGCGGGCCCCGGCGCCTCGAGCCTGCTCTGGGGCAGCCGCCGTCTGCTCGCCGCCCCCGATTTTCTGGTCGTGGCCAGCCTGGCGGCCTTCTCATCGGCGATGTATTTCGCCTTTCTTGCCGGCGCACCCCATGTGGTGATCGAGCTGATGGGCCGCAGTCCGGCCGAATTCGGGCTGTGGTTCGCCGGGCCGGCGGCCTTGTATATGCTCGGCAACTTCCTGTCCGGCCATTACGCCACGCGCCTCGGCACCGCGCCCTTGATCCGCTACGGGACGCTCCTCGCCCTGCTTGGCGCCGCGATACTGGTCGGCGGCACCCTCTACGCCCCGTTCGGCCCCGCCACGATCTTCCTGCCCATGGCGATCATCGCGCTTGGCAACGGTCTCGTCCTGCCCAACGCTATCGCCACGGCGGTAACCGCCCGGCCCGACCTGTCCGGCGCCGCGTCCGGGCTCACCGGCGCCCTCCAGATGGGGCTTGGCGCGGCCGCCACGATAATCGTCGCCGCCTTCCTTCGCGACTCGACAGCGCCCATGGTCGTCGTGATGACCGCGTGCGGCGTCATTGCCGCGATCTTCTACCTCGCCTCGAAGCGCTATCGGCAGGATAGCCGGGAGGCATCGTAAGCCGGCTGCCGCCGTGCGGATTGCCCTCCGCGACCGCCGACAGAGACGTCGGCCGTCATTGCTCCATCACAATGCGGGGGGCGGCACGCTCGCCCATGCTCTTCTGGCGCTCGGCCTCCGCCCAGCAGCGCCGGGCAATCTCGATGAATACGCCGGCATGCGGCCCGTCGGGTTCGGACACCACGACCGGCCGGCCGGAATCCGACAGCTCGCGGATCGACATGTGTAGCGGTACCTCGCCCAGGAACTCCACGCCCAGCTTGTCGGCCTCCTGACGAGCGCCGCCATAGCCGAAGATGTCCGAGCGCGTGCCGCAGGATGGGCACAGGAAGTAGCTCATATTCTCGATCACCCCGAGGATCGGCACGTCGACGCGGCGAAACATGTTAATGCCCTTGCGCGCATCGATCAGCGCAAGATCCTGCGGCGTCGAGACGATGACCGCACCGGCCAGCGGGACCTGCTGGGCCATGGTGAGCTGGGCATCACCGGTTCCCGGCGGCATGTCGACGACCAGCACGTCCAACTCGCCCCAAGCGACCTCGCGCAGCATCTGGGTCAGGGCCGAGATGACCATCGGCCCGCGCCAGATCATCGGCGTGTCCTCCTCGACTAGGAAGCCCATCGACATGACCTTCAGGCCGTAGCCTTCCATCGGCTTCAGGGTTCGGCCGTGAACAGGCTCCGGCCGCCCGGAGACGCCGAGAAGCCGCGGCTGCGAGGGGCCGTAGATGTCGGCATCGAGGACGCCGACCTGGAGCCCGTTCGCCTGGAAGCCCAGCGCCAGATTGGCCGCCACCGTCGACTTGCCGACACCGCCCTTGCCGGAGGCCACGGCGATAATATTCCTGACCCCCGGCACGCCGGCGATCTGCTGCGGCTGACCGCCGCGCGCGGCGGCGGCGGTCCCGGCCGGGCCCGCGGATTGGCCGCCGGTAGGGGACGATTGCGGGCGCGGCTGACGCGAAGCAACCGGGCTTTGCGGTTGTCCGGCGGACCCGCCGGCGCGCTCGGCGGTCAGCGATACGACGGCGACCTCCACGCCGTCCAGGTCGCCGACCACGCGCTCGGCCGCCTGGCGCATCGGTTCGAGCTCCTCGGCGCGAGCCGGATCCACCGAGATCGCGAAGTAGACCTTGTCCCCGTCGGTCACGATATCGGACACAAGGCCCAGCGAGACGATGTCGCCCTCGAGGTCCGGCCCTTTGACGCGCCGCAGGCTCTCTAGAACCTGTTCTCTGGTGATTGCCATCCGCCCCTCGCTGCTGTCATGGCGCCGGCCGCGCCGACGCAAGTCCTTATCTAACGGTCACGGCAGCACCGTCAAACCCGGCCCTTGAGGCACGCCTCATCGCGCCTTGTCCAGGCATGATAGAGTGCTTGACATGCGCACGCTTGGACACGCGCGCGGCAAGGCCTTAAATTCAGGGGCGAGCTTGAAGGAGTGGCGGATGACCGACGAGTTCCTCATACGCCCCGATCCCGACGATCGGCGCCTGTCGCAGGAGGTCTGCGGCACCGATCAGTCCGGTGCCCGCATATCGACACGCGTGGTCAACGAACGGTCTCTGACGCTGTTTCTCAATTCGCAGGAAATCGTCACGATGATGACGATCGGCGACCGGCCGGACCTCCTGGCCGTGGGCTATCTGCTCAACCAGTCCATGCTGCACCCCGACGACGAGATCACCGGGATCGATCACGACGAGGAGCTCGGCGTGGTCGTCGTGCGCACGGTCCGCGCGACGGACTATGAGGAGAAAATGAAGAAGAAGGTGCGGACCTCGGGCTGCGCCCAGGGCACCGTCTTCGGCGATGTCATGGAGGAATTCGGCGCCCGCGCCTTGTCGCAAAATGCCGCAATCAGAACAAGTTGGCTGTATACGCTCACCAAAAAGATCAACACGGCGCCGTCGCTCTATCTCGCCGCTGGCGCCATCCATGGCTGCGTGCTCTGCCAGGAGGATCGTCCGCTCGTCTATATGGAGGACGTCGGCCGCCACAACGCGGTCGACAAGATCGCCGGCTGGATGATGCTCGAAGGCGTCGCCCCCGACGACAAGATCTTCTATACCACCGGCCGCCTGACTTCCGAGATGGTGATCAAGACGGTGCTGATGGGCATCCCGATCCTGGTGTCGCGCTCGGGCTTCACCGCCTGGGGGGTGGAGCTTGCCCGCCAGGCCAACCTCACCTTGATCGGGCGGGCGCGCGGCAAGCGGTTCATCGCGCTGTCCGGAGAGGAGCGCATCGTCTTCGATGCCGACGCCGATCGTGTCGAGGAGGAGGATCCCAAGCACGCCCGCAAGGGCAGCCGACAGGCGCAGGAGGTCTGATTGTCGTTGCCAGTCGCTCAACCGCGGAGACTCACTTGAAGCCGGAATCCTTAACCGTCGGCTGCCTGCTTGCCGGCGGCCAGTCGCGGCGCATGGGCGGCGGCGACAAATGCCTGATGGAGCTTGACGGCCGGCCGATGCTGGCTCACGTCATCGACCGCTTGCGCCCGCAGGTTTCGCAACTGGTGCTCAACGCCAATGGGAACCCCGCCCGCTTTGCCGCCTTCGATCTGCCGGTGACGCCCGACCCGGTCGAAGGCTTCGTGGGGCCGCTAGGCGGAATCCTCGCCGGCCTCGTCTGGGCGCGGGCCAATGCGCCGCATGCCCGGTGGGTAGCGACGGCCGCCTCGGACACCCCCTTCTTTCCGCCCGATCTCGTCGCTCGCCTCGCCGCAGCAATCGACTACCAGGATGGCTGGATCGCGCTGGCCCGCTCGGGCGACCGCGTCCATCCTGTATTCGGGCTGTGGCCGGTCTCGCTGGCCGACGACCTCGATCGGGCCGTGCGGGTGGACGATCTGCACAAGGTTCTGGTGTGGGTCGACCGCCACCCCAATGTCGAGGTCGCCTTTGAACTGCAGAAGGTCAACGGCGCAACCGTCGACCCGTTTTTCAACGCCAATACCCAGGAGGATTTCGCGCGTGCCCTGAAAGTGGCCGAGGAGATGAAGTCATGACTCCACTCTTTGGCATAACAGGCTGGAAAAACTCAGGGAAGACGACACTTGCCACGCGCCTGATCGCCGAGATGGCAAGGCGCGGCTATGTCGTCAACTCGATCAAGCACGCTCACCACGCCTTCGATATCGACAGGCAGGGCACCGACTCCTTCCGCCATCGCGAAGCCGGCGCACGCGAGGTTGCCATCGTCTCGGGCGCGCGCTGGGCGCTCATGCACGAGCTCAACGGCGCGCAAGAGCCGGCGATGCGCGAGGTCATCGCGCGGCTGGGCCCGGCCGATCTCGTCATCGTCGAGGGCTACAAGCGCGAGGATCATCCCAAGATCGAATGTCGTCGGCTGGAAGGTCGCAAGGACCTTCCCCTGGCACCCGACGATGCCGGGATCGTCGCCATCGCCGCCGATCATCCGACCGACAGCCATGGTCGGCCGCTCTTCGATCTCGACGATGTCGCCGGGATCGCCGATTTCGTCGAGGACCATCTGGCGTTGCGGCGGCCGTCGAGCGCCCCTGTTCGCACTGCATCATGACTCCGTCATGACCGCCTCGCGACGCTTGATCGACGATTGCTTCCTCACCGATACGGAACGTATGCGCCACGACGAGGCGCTGGCATTGATCCGCACGCGTCTGCGCCCCGTCGTCGACATCGAGGATGTCCCGCTGGCATCGGCTTCCGGCCGCATCATAGCGAGCGCCGTGACAGCGCCCCGCCCTGTTCCTGGCCATGACAATGCCGCGGTGGACGGCTTCGCCTTCGCCCATGCCGACTATACCGCCAGCGATGGCCGGCTGCCGGTCTCGGTGCGGATCGCCGCAGGCCACCCGGCGTCCTTCGCCCTGCCCGCGGGAAGCGCGGCCCGGATCTTCACCGGTGCCGTCATGCCGCCAGGGGCCGATACCGTCGCCATGCAGGAGGACTGCCGCACCGAGGAAACGGAAACCGCGACCCTTGTGGTGGTCCCCAAGGGGCTCAAGCTGGGCGCCAACCGGCGCCTGAGGGGCGAGGATTTGGCGGGCGGCGCCACGATCATCGAGCCGGGCACGCGGCTGACACCGCAGGATGTGGCGGCCATTGCCTCGACGGGCATGGGCAGCGTTTCCTGTTACAAGCCTCTGAGGATCGCGATGTTGTCGAGCGGCGATGAGCTGCTGGCGCCGGGCGCCCCGTTCACGGAAGGCGCGGTGTATGATTCCAATCGCCCGCTCATCGCGGCCATGCTTGCCGCCCTGCCCGCCGAGATCACCGATGTCGGCATCGTGCCCGATAAGGGGGCGGCGGTACGCGAGGCGCTGGCCGGCGCCGCGGCCTCTCACGACGCCATCATTTCCAGTGGCGGCGCGAGCCGCGGCGAGGAGGACCATCTGATCGAAGCGCTTGAGGACCTCGGGAAGCGCCACCTGTGGCAGATCGCCGTCAAGCCGGGGCGCCCCATGAGCTTTGGTCAGATCGGCGACTGCGTGATGCTGGGCCTTCCCGGCAATCCGGTCGCGGTTTTTGTCTGCTTTGCGCTTTACGTGCGCCCGGCTCTGCTCGCACTGGCTGGCGCTGCGTGGCGCGAACCGCGCCGCTTGCTCCTCGATGCAGCCTTCGCCATGAAGAAGAAGCCCGGCCGCCGGGAATTCCTGCGCGGCATCCTGATCGACGACAATGGCGGTATCCGACGGGTCGCCAAGTTCCCGCGCGACGGATCGGGCCTTATCACCGGCCTGCGCGAAGCCGACGGGCTCATCGAGCTGCCGGAGGAAGTCGAAGCGGTCACTGAAGGCGATCCGGTTCGCTTCATCCCCTTTGGCGAGTTGGGACTGCCGCCGGGCTGACCCGATCGCGCCCGCCCCTCACCTCACACAAGGGGATGGAAACAGGCGGCGCGCTGGTCGGGCGCCTTGGTCTCGAGCACCGGCTCCGCGCTGCGGCAGCGCTCGCTCGCCCGCGGGCAGCGCGGGGCGAAGGCACACGCACCGCCGGCTGGCGCAGGTGACGGCTCCTCGAATTCGCTCCGCGACCGCCGCCGGAATGCCGGGTCGGGCTTGGGCACGGATCTGAGCAAGAGCTCGGTATAGGGGTGAGCCGGACTGGCAAAGACCTGCTTCGTCGGCCCTTCCTCCACGATGCGGCCGAGATACATCACCGCCACCCGGTCAGTGACGTAATGCACGACGGTCAGGTCGTGACTGATGAACAGGAAGGTCACGTTGCGGCTTTCGCGCAAATCCAACATGAGGTTGAGGATCTGCGCCTGAACCGAGACGTCGAGCGCCGAGACCGGCTCGTCGGCGACGATCAGGTCGGGGCCGGTCACCAGGGCCCGCGCGATGGCGATGCGCTGTCTCTGTCCGCCGGAGAATTCATGCGGGTAGCGGTCGGCATGTTCGGGCCGCAAGCCCACGGCCTCGAGCATCTCGGCCACCCGGTCGCGCCGCTTGGCGCGCGGCAGGTCGGGCTCTAGCACCGATAGCGGCTCGGCGACGGTCCAGCCCACCTTGCGGCGCGGATCGAGCGAACCATACGGGTCCTGAAACACGATCTGCATCCGCCGCCGCAACACTCTCAGTCGCGCCCGGCGGGCCGTGTTGAGAGATTCGCCGTCGAGGCGGACGACCCCGGAAGTCGGACGGTCCAATGCCAGAACAATGCGTGCCAGCGTGGACTTGCCGCAGCCGGATTCTCCGATCAGGCCGATACTCTCGCCATGGTCGATCGACAGCGACACCCCATCGACGGCCCGCACCACCGGACGCCGGGCCCAGAGCGCCGGACGAGGCAGCGCGTAGTGGCGGCTGACACGGTCGACCTCGAGGAGTGGACGATCGGTCATACCGACGCCTCCCCGTGGCCGGGATAGAAGCATCGCGCGGTATGGCCTCTCGTGCCGACGGCATGGGCGTTGGGCACCCGCTGGCTGCAGTGCGAACGCGCCCGCGGACAGCGCGGGGCAAAGGCGCAGCCGCGAATGCGCTCCTGCGGGTCGGGCACCTGCCCGGGTATGGTGGCGAGGCGCCCACCGTCGCCGCCGATCAGCCCCTTGGCCGGCATCGCCGCGAACAGCAGCCGCGTATAGGGGTGGGCCATCTCGGAGAACACTTGGGCGGTCGTGCCTTCCTCGACGATCCGGCCGGCATACATCACCGACATCCGGTCCGTGGTCTCCGCGATGACGCCGAGGTCGTGGCTGATCATCATCAGCGCCATCCCCTCTTCCTCGGCCACCCGCACCAGCAGATCGAGAATCTGGTCCTGGATCGTGACGTCGAGCGCCGTAGTCGGCTCGTCGGCGATCAGCAGTCGCGGGCCGCAGGCCAGCGCGATCGCGGTGACCACGCGCTGGCGCTGACCGCCCGACAATTCATGCGGGTAGAGATCGAGCGAAAAGCGCTCGGGCGGCAGCCCCACTCGCCGCAGCAGGCTCGACGCCTCGCGGCGCGCCTTGCCGGGCGACAGGCCGAGATGCAGCCGAAGCCCTTCGGCAACCTGGTCGCCGATGTTGCGCACCGGGTTGAGCGCGGTCATCGGTTCCTGGAAGACCATGGACACGACCCGCCCGCGCACCAGGCTCATCATCCCGTCGTCGAGATCGAGGATCTGCTGGCCGGCCAGCCGAACCGTCCCGGTCGCCCTGGCCGCCTCCGGCAGCAACCCCATGACGGCCAGCGCCGTCATCGACTTTCCGCAGCCCGACTCCCCGACTATGCCGACCGACTCGCCGGCATTCACCGACAGGCTGACCCGGTCGAGAATGCGGGCCGTGCCGCCACTGGCCGGCACCTCGACCGTCAGATTGCGGATCTCGAGGACAGGCGCTGTCATCGCGCCCGCCTCAGGCGCGGATCGAGGACGTCGCGCAGCCCGTCGCCGAACAGATTGAGGCCGAGCACCGTGAACGCGATCACCAGTCCGGGGACTAGCACCAGATGGGGCGCAAGCTGCAGCAGTGTCTGGGCTTCGGCGAGCATCTTGCCCCAGGAAGGCTGCGGTGGCTGGGCCCCAAGCCCGAGATAGCTGAGCCCGGCCTCGGCCAGTATGGCCAGCGCGAACTGGATGGTGCCCTGCACGATCAATACGCTCGAGACGTTGGGCAGGATATGCTCCAGCGAGATCCGAATGTCCCCCTTGCCCGCCGCCCGGGCGGCCATCACGAAGTCGCGCTGCCAGACAACGAGCCCCGCGCCGCGCGTCAGCCTGGCGAAGACCGGAATGTTGAAGATGCCGATGGCAATGATCGCATTGACCGCTCCCGGCCCGAACAGCGCCGTGATCATGACCGCCGTCAGCAGGGCCGGAAAGGCGAAGGCGAAGTCGTTGAAGCGCATGACCACTTCATCGACGAGGCCGCGCCGCGCCGCGGCCAGAAGGCCGAGCGGAACGCCGATCCCCATGCCGATACCGACCGCGACCAGGGCAACCACCAGGGAATTGTGCGTGCCCTTCATGATCATCGAGAGGATATCGCGGCCGTATTGGTCGGTTCCGAAGGGATGGTCGAGCGAGGGCGGCTGCATCCGGTTCGGGATGTCCATCGCCACATACGAGTCCGGCGTCCAGAAGACGGCGACCAGCGCCACGACGACAAACAGCGCCGTGATCGCTCCGCCAAGCATGAAGCTCGCCGACCGGCTGCTGCGTCTGACGATCTCACCGAACCCCTCAGACCGCCGCATGGCCACCTCTGCGCAAACGCGGATCGAGGGCGAGATAGGCAAGGTCGACGACGAAATTGACAATGACCACCGCGGCGGCCAGCAGCACCACCACCGACTGCACCACGATCAGATCGCGCTGGGCGATCGCCTGGAACAGGAGCCGGCCAATGCCGGGCAGATAGAACACATTCTCGATGATGATGGTGCCCGCCAGCAGAAAGGAGAACTGAAGCCCCATGATGGTGACCACCGGGATCAGCGCATTGCGCACCGCATGGCGCCACAGCGCGGCCGATTGCGACAGCCCCTTGGCGCGGGCGGTGCGCACATGGTCCTCGCGCAGCACCTCCAGCACCGAGGACCGTGTCACCCGCGTCAGGATCGCCGCCTGCGGCAGCGCCAGCGCCACCGCCGGCAGCAGCAGCGAGCGCAATGCCGGCCCGATGCCGGCGTCCCACCCGGCAAAGCCGCCTGCCGGGAACCAGCCGAGGATGACGGCAAAGAACAGGATGAGCAGCATCGCGAACCAGAAATTCGGGATGGCGATACCGATCTGGGCGAACAGCGACAGCCCGATATCGGCGCCGCGATTGTGGCGGGCCGCGGCATAGACGCCGGCTGGAATGGCGATGGCGGTCGACAGCACGATCGCCATCAGGGCCAGGGGAAGGCTGACGGCCACGCGCTCGGTGACGAGCTGCAGCACCGGCACGCCATAGGTGTAGGAGCGGCCGAGATCGCCGGTCACGAAGCCGCCGATCCAGGTTGCATACTGCTCGATCAGGGGCCGGTCGAGGCCGAGTTCGCGCCGCAGCGCGATCAGCGTCTCC